>JARKPC010000283.1 GCA_029975435.1 Propionivibrio sp.
ATGCCGATTGCCTACTTCGACCGACTCGGTGTTCCGCGACTCTCATGACCTCAACGACTCGAACCGCCCGGTGCGGACCCGCATGCCGGGTGGTGTGGGAGGGGATCGGTCAGGCACTCTGATCGCCCCTATCCCGATTTCCGATGAACGCCGGCGCGGCGAAATTTTGCCGCGGCGACGAAGGGGTTACGGGGTTTTCGTCGGCCGGTCATGTTCCTGTTCCTTTCATTCAACGGTTTCGAGCAACAGCGGGCTGTCGGCGAAGCGATTCACGTGCGGCGCAAAGTCCGGAAGAATGCGCTCATAACTCTCCGCCATCAAGGGCGACGAGATCATGAAATCGGCCGTTGCCCGGTTGCATGCAACGGGGATGTTCCAGACCACCGCAAGTCGCAGGAGTGCCTTGACGTCGGGGTCGTGCGGTTGCGGCTCCAGTGGGTCCCAGAAGAACAGGATGAAGTCGACGTCGCCCTCCGCAATTTTCGCGCCGATCTGCTGGTCGCCGCCCAGCGGTCCGCTGCGCAGTTTCTCGATCTTCGTATTCAGCGCCATTTCGAGCAGCGTGCCGGTGGTGCCGGTGGCACACAGTTCATGCTGCACGAGCAGGTCGCGGTTGTATTGCGCCCATTCCAGCAAGTCTTTTTTCTTGTTGTCATGGGCCACTAGGGCGATTCGCTTGCGCGAACCGATGGGGATAGGGATGAAGTCGCGTTTCATGATGATCCTTTCATGATCATGTGATGCGAAATCATCTTCGTCGAAACGCGCGAAAGCGTGGTGGTTCTTTTTGTTACGCGATGTAACGCTATGTATTTATGTAATATTTTTGCAACGTTGCGTTTTCTAGGAAGTCTCGTCGCCGCAGCCGCTAACGCGATCGATAGTAGGTCGGCAGCGGTGCCGGGGATCGGCAGGGACCGAAGATGACCCGGCCGTTCTGTTCGAGCATGGCCTGTTCTCCCTCGAGGTACAGCGTGTAGTTGCCGTCGGTGTATTTTTCCTGCGCCGCGCTCAACCCTCCGCGCAGCAGGATTTCCTGCTCGTCGACAATGACGGCCGCCATGCCGGCTCCTGGTGCGCGGGCTACCGGCAGGATCCGGTTATCGATGCAGATGTAGTCGATGCGCGCAGGAAGCGCCGTCATCTCCACTCCGGGGGCGGCGCAGCCCGCAAGCAGCAAGCTGAACAAGGTGATGCCGCTGGCGGCGAGTGCTGCAGGTGACATCGGCATTTGTCGTCCCCTATCTGGCTGACCAGGAGTCTTTCAATGTGACGGTCCGGTTGAACACGGGTGCCCCCTCCTTTGAATCGAATCGGTCGGCAACGAAATAACCGTGCCGTTCGAACTGGAAGCGTTCTTCCGGTTTGGCCTGCTTGAGCGCCGGTTCGAGTTGGGCGGTGATGGTCTTCACGCTGTCCGGGTTCAGGTCGTCGAGAAAGTTGCGGTCGCCCGATCCCGGTGCGGGGTTGGCGAACAGGCGGTCGTAGAGACGGATTTCCGCCTCGTAGGCATCGGCGACGGATACCCAGTGCAGGTTGCCTTTGCATTTGTAGTTGTCGGCGCCCGGCGTGCCGCTCTTGGAGTCGGGCATGTATTCGCAATGAACGGCGATGACGTTTCCGTCCGCGTCCTTGTCGCAGCCGACGCACTTGACCACGAAGCCGTAGCGCAGGCGCGCCGTGTTGCCCGGATAGAGGCGGTGGTAGCCCTTGCTCGGCACTTCCATGAAGTCCTCGCGCTCGATCCACAGTTCGCGGCCGAAGGGCATGGCGCGCTTGCCGAGTTCGGGCTTGAGCGGGTGGTTGGGCGCGAAGCATTCTTCGGCCCGGCCTTCCGGGTAGTTGTCGATGATCAGTTTGAGAGGGTCGAGCACGGCGACGCGGCGCTCGGCGGAAATATTCAGTACTTCGCGCATGGCATCTTCGAACAGCGCGTAGTCGATCAGCGAATCGGCCT
>JARKPC010000012.1 GCA_029975435.1 Propionivibrio sp.
ATCAACACCTTCCCGCAGCCGGGCCGCGAGGCCGACTGGCACGCGGCGGTCGACGGCGCCGCCGACCTCGGCGTCGACGCGGTGATCCTCGCCGACGTCGGCCTGCTCGATTACGCTTCGAAACGCCACCCGAATCTGCGCTTGCATCTTTCCGTCCAAGGCTCGGCGACGAGCTACGAAGCCGTCAACTTCGCCCATCGCGAATTCGGCGTGCAGCGCGCCGTGCTGCCGCGCGTGCTGACGCTGGCGCAGGTAGAACTGGTCATCAGGAACACGCCGATCGAGATCGAGGTCTTCGGTTTCGGCAGCCTGTGCGTGATGAACGAGGGCCGCTGCTGGCTATCCTCGTACGCCACGGGCGAGTCGCCGAACACCGTCGGCGCGTGCTCGCCGGCCAAGTTCGTCAAATGGGACAAGAAGCCCGGAGAGATGAACACCCGTCTCAACGGCATCCTGATCGACCGCTACGGCGACAACGAGCCCGCCGGATACCCGACGCTGTGCAAGGGCCGCTTCGAGGTCAACGGTTCGACTTACTACGCGCTGGAGGAGCCGACCAGCCTGAACGTGCTCGAACTGCTGCCGGACATTGTCAGGATCGGCGTCTCGGCCATCAAGGTCGAAGGTCGCCAGCGCAGCCCGGCCTACGTCGCGCAGGTCACGCGGACGTTGCGCGCCGCGCTCGACGAGCTGGGCAAGGGACCGGAACAGTTCAAGGTCAAGCCGGCCTGGCAGGCCGAGCTGGGCAAAGTGGCCGAAGGCACCCAGGTGACCCTCGGCGCCTATAACCGTCCGTGGAGATGAACCGATGAGACTCTCGCTCGGACCCCTGCTCTACTTCTGGCCGAAGGAAAAGGTCCTCGATTTCTACGCCGAAATGGCGCAGGTTGCCGCACTCGACATCATCCACGTCGGCGAGGTCGTCTGTTCGCGCCGGCAGCAGTTGCGCGTCACCGACTGGATCGACCTGGCAAGGAAACTGACCGATGCCGGCAAGGAGGTCGTCGTCTCGGCCCAAGCCCTGCTCGAATCGGAAAGCGACCTCAAGGCATTGCGCCGGCTGATGGACGAAGCGGGTTGCAAGGTCGAGGCCAACGACCTCGGCGCGGTCAACGTCGCTGCCGGACGTCCGTTCGTCGCCGGCCCGCACCTCAACATCTACAACGCCACGACGCTGGCCACCTTCCGCCGTTACGGTCTGCAGCGCTGGGTGCCGCCGCTCGAAGGCACGCGCGCGCTGATCGAGACGCTGCACCGGACCCGCCCGGAAGGGGTCGAAACAGAAGTCTTCGCTTTCGGCAAGCTGCCGCTGGCGTTTTCGGCGCGCTGCTTCACTGCCCGGCATTACAACCTGAACAAGGACGACTGTCAGTTCAAGTGCATGGAACACCCGGAAGCCATCACGCTGAAAACCCGCGAGGGCCAGCCGTTCCTGGCCATCAACGGCATCCAGACGATGTCGGCACAGACCTATAACCTGCTGGCCGAGGTTCCCGACATGCTGGCGATGGGCATCGACATCGTGCGCGTCAGCCCGCAACCACATCACATGGCCGAGATCATCGCCGCCTTCGACGCCGCACGGAATGGTGTCGAATTCGGTGGAAAACCGTCCCCCGCTGCGCGAGAATGGGCCACCGACGGCATGGTCGACGGCTACTGGTTCGGCGAAGCCGGCATCGTTGCCAGGCACCAGGCCGCACTTACTGAATTGCAGGGAGTCTGATCATGTCCAACGGTTTCTTCAAATCGCTCACCATCCCCAGCTTCACGCTGCCGTCCTTTGTCGCCAGCGTCGGCAACCGGTTGCCGCAGTGGCCGCACGCCGTGGCTCTGACTGCCGGACTCAACGCCGTGGTCAAGATGAAGCTGCTGCCGGAAGATAGTCTTGAACTCCTCGAAGGCCGCAGCTTCCTGATCGACGTGCTCGACACCGGCGGGCGCGCCGCCTTCACCTTCCGCAACGGCCTGTTCCGCCCCCTGTTTGCCGTTCCCGACACTCCCGACCTCGCATTCCGCGCCAACCTGAGTGCATTCCTACAACTGGCCGCACGCCAGGAAGACCCGGACACGCTGTTCTTCAACCGCACGCTGTCGATCGAAGGCGACACGGAGCTCGGCCTGATCGTCAAGAACATGCTCGACGCCATGGAATGGCCGAAATTTTCGGGAATCCCGGCATTCCGGCATTGAATGCGAAATTAAGAAAGTTAGCGCTTGCTCTTTTCCATAAGCTCGCGCAGGTTGGCGAATGGGTTTGAAGCGGCTCGGGTCGTAGCTGTTTTTCCCTCGCTGACGCCCGCCCGCCGGGCCGCTTCGTCGTCCAGTTCGCGTGCGTGTTCGTTGTCGTGACAATACAGGCAGAGCAGTTCCCAGTTGCTGCCGTCCTTGGGATTGTTGTCGTGGTTGTGGTCGCGGTGATGCACGGTCAGTTGGTGCACGTTCTCGCGGGTAAACTCCCGCGCGCAGCGACCGCATATCCACGGGTAGATCTTCAGCGCCTGCTCCCGGTATCCCTGTTCGCGTTGTTGGCGATTACGCAGGGTTTGCGCGATCATTCGGTCAGTGTGCGCTCGCTTTGCTTCGTCCGTTGCCATCGTAGTCTCCTTGCAGGCTGATTCCGGGGCGATTGTACGGCAGCCGTGGGATAATCGGCGCATGTCCCGAACCCGCCCGCTGATCCTTCTGAAACTGCTTCTGACAGCCTTTCTATGGGGCGGAACATGGATCGCCGGGCGCAGCGCCGTACAGGAAATGGCGCCGCTCGCCGTCGCGAGCTGGCGCTTCCTGCTGGCCTCGCTGGTTATCGGGTTGCTCCTTGTCCGACGCGAAGGAATCCCGCGCTGGACAATCGGCGACTGGTTGATCCTGACAAGCCTCGGACTTAGCGGCGTGTTTTGCTACAACGTCTTCTTCCTCTACGCATTGCAGCATGTCGAGGCAGGCCGTGGCGCGCTGGTCGTCGCCTTCATCCCGGCCATCATCGCCTTGGCCGATTGGCTGGTATTCGGCCTGCCCATGTCGCCGCTCAAGGCACTTGGGGTCGTTCTTGCCATGTTCGGCTGCCTGCTGGTCGTCACTCAGGGACAGCCTGAGCGGCTGCTCATCGGAGAGGTTGGTTTCGGCGAATGGCTGTTGCTGGGCACGGCGCTTTCCTGGACGGCTTACACGCTGATCAATCGCGGAATTACTGCCCGCTTCTCGCCACTGGCAATGACCTTCGGGGGCTGTCTGGCCGGCTGGGTAATGTTGACGATCTGTGCGCTGGCGCAAGGTTCGTTGTTCGACTTCTCGGCTGTTACGTGGCGGGCTCCCACGAGTATCGCCTTTCTCGGGCTGTTCGGAACCGCCGTGGCCTTCACCTGGTACTCGGAAGCGATCAGCCACGTTGGTAGCACCAAGGCTGCCGCGTTCATCAACCTGGTACCGGTCTTCGCGGTGCTGCTAGGAGCGCTGCTGCTCGACGAACGTCTCGGCGCCGGCGTCCTTGCCGGTGGTGCCGCGGTCATCGGCGGAGTGTTGATGACCCATTATTCGCGACGCCAGCGACCGGTCTCTTTCTCCAGCCGATGATTTCTTCCATGAACCTTTCTTGGATTCTCTCTGCAGCACGGCAAGAAGCAGACGATGTCAAGAAACGCGCCATGGATTTCTGCCGCGGCAAGACCGATCAGACGTGCGCGCTCTATGTTGTGGATGACGAGGTCGTCGCGGGACGCTAATCTTGTTGTTCGTCTAAGAAGGATACAGATCGAGGGAACTCCATGTACCAGACGATAATCACCGAAATCGATGACGGCGTCGGCATCCTGACGCTGAACCGCAGCGAACGCCACAACGCGCTCGACCAAACACTGGTCGCCGAAATGACGGCAGCGCTGCGCGAACTGGAAGCCGACCCGCGTGTCGGGGTCGTGGTTCTGTCGTCCACGGGCCGGAGTTTCTGCGCCGGAACCGATCCGGCGTGGGTGCGCGACACCATTCACGGCACTCCGGAGGAAAACCTGCAGGATAACCGCAACATTGCCCGCCTGCTGGCCACCCTGTCCGGGCTGACCAAGCCGACCATCGCCCGCGTGCAGGGATCCGCCCACGGAATCGGTGTCGGGTTGATCGCCGCTTGCGATATCGTTTTTGCCACATACGACGCGTCGTTTGCGTTGAACGAGGTGAAGTACGGACTTCTGCCGGCGGTTGCCTGTCCCTATCTCATCGCGGCCATCGGCGAACGCCACTGCCGTTACTTCATGCTTACCGCTGAACGCTTCTCGGGAACTGAGGCGTACCGTTTAGGGCTGGTTCATGAAATGGTCCCGGGCGAGGAGCAGCTCGACGAGGCCATCGGGGAGACCATCGATGCCCTGCTGAGGAACGGTCCCAATGCCATGGGCGCTTGCAAGGCCCTCCTGCGCGTTGTCGCCGGACAACCCCTGGACGAGACCACCACCGAGGAAACGGTGCAAAGCGCGACAGTGATTCAGTCGAGCACGGAGGGCCGGGAAGGCATGCTCGCGCTGGTCGAAAAACGCAAGCCGGTGTGGGCGGGATAAGGTCCGGTAAGTTTATGGCGGCGTGCCGTCTTCCGCTGCCTGCCGCGCCAGGCGGTGCTTGATCTCCTGCAGCGGCAAGCCCAGCGAGAGCCGTGATTCCAGAGTCTGCAGCAAGGGCAATACCGTCAGGCCCAGAACGCTCCTATGTTCCGGCAGCAGATCGCCTCCGTCTCGTTTCAGCACTTCGAACAAAGCAGCCACGCTCCTGTCCTGACAATGCAGCGGACAATCGGGGCGATGCTCCGTACACACCGTATTGCCGCCGCAGACCAGTGCCTGCTCCAGCCGCTGGTCCGCAAGTGACAGCAGTTCCGGGCCGGACTCCACCTTGTCGTCCGAGGTGCTGGCGATGCCGATGCTGACCGTCATACGAATCTTCTGTCCGCGGATCGTAACCCGCCCGGACGCCAGGCTCTTGCATACCCTCTTGGCGAAGCGCGTTCCCAGGCGCAGATCAACACCGTAGGAAATGATCGCCAGCCTTTGCTTCCCGAAGAGGCCGAGGTGATCTTGGGGATCGATTTTTGCGGCCAACGAACCGGCAATGCGCGATGTCAGTATCTCGGCCACATCGGGGCCATAAGCGGCAATCAACTCGTCGAGTCGGTCTATGCCGAAAACGAGCGCGCAAACGGGCAAGTTTTCGGCAGCCGAAAGCGAGAGCGACGACACCAGCGAAGAAAATCCCGGGCGACCCATCAGCTTTTCAACGGCAGGCGCGGGCACGGCCGCGGGTCCGCTTTCTGTCTCCGGCGTGGCCGCGTGGAGCCCGACCCATAGATCAAGATGCGCAACCATCACCTCGGTACTCATTGATTTGGTGATGAATCCGGTAGCGTCACTCCAGTCGCCGGATCCAGGCGCAGCCTGAGTCTCGATCTCGGATACAAGGAGGATGAAAGGAATCTCACGTAAACGGCGCATGGCGCTGGTTCTCAGGCGTGCCAGGAGATCGTGCGCGTCGAGCCTTGGCGGATGGATGCCGGAAATGACAGCAGCGATGCTGCCGTCCAGCATCAGTCGCTGCCAAGCCGATTCACCATTAGCCTCCTCGACGACTTCAAAGCGGTCGCCAAGTCGCTTTGCCAGTGTTGCCCTGACCACGCGCGACCCATCGATCACCAGAATCCGGCGCCTGCCCCCGACCGTATCACCCGGTTTGCCCTGAAACGCCTTCTTATTCATATCAAATGCGCGACCCAGATCAGGAATTATGAAATCCGGACAATGTAATTCAAAAACAGCAGGTTGTGTTGAACAGCCCTATACAATTTACATTTTTTGTACAGCAGGGCGGCCAAACGGCCTATTCACGCTGCAACAACCGTTCAACGAGCCGCACCCAATAGCTGATGCCGATCGGCATGATCCCATCGTTGAAGTCGTAGTGCGGGTTATGCAGGGAACAACCGCCCGTTCCCGGACCGTTTCCGAGCCAGATATAGCATCCCGGCTTTTCCTGCAGCATGTAGGCGAAGTCCTCCGCACCCATGGAGGGTAGCTCATTCGTCCGCACCCGATGTTCCCCGACGATGCCTGCCGCAACCTCCTGGCAGATTCCCGTTTCGGCGTCGCTATTGACGGTCGGCGGATAGCGTTGATCGAAAACGATGCCAATGCTCACGCCGAAAGTACTCTCGACCCCGGTGCAGACGCGCCTGATCGACTGTTCAACCAGTGCCTGGATCTCCGGCCTGAAACTGCGGATCGTTCCGCGCAGGATGGCATCGTCCGGAATGACGTTCAGCGCCTCGCCACCGTGGATCTGGGTAACGCTCACCACCGCCGCTTCGCACGGGTTTACGTTGCGCGACACCACGGTCTGCAAGGCCAGCACCAGGTGGCTGGCAGCGACCAATGTGTCGATGCCCTGGTGCGGCATCGCTGCATGGCAGCCTTGCCCGCGCACGCTGATTTCGAACGAACAGGTTCCGGCCATCACCGGCCCCGGCACCACGGCCATTTCGCCGACAGGGATTCCCGGCCAGTTGTGCAGGCCAAAGACGGCGTCCATGGGAAACTGCCGGAACAGGCCGTCCTTGATCATGACATCGGCCCCACCCTCCGACTCCTCGGCCGGCTGGAAGATGAAGTACACCGTCCCGTCGAAATCGACCGACTCGATATTTTCGGCCAGGTAGCGCGCCGCACCGAGCAGCATCGTGGTGTGACCGTCATGGCCGCAGGCGTGCATCCGCCCATGGTGTCTGGAGCAGTGTGCGAAATCGTTCTTTTCCAGTACCGGCAGCGCATCCATGTCGGCGCGCAAGCCAATCGCTTTCCGGCCATGGCCTTTGCGCAGGATCCCGACGACGCCTGTTCCTGCCAGACCGCGATGGACCTCCATGCCGAGGGCTGCCAGCGAGTGCGCGACGATCTCCGATGTACGTGTTTCCTGGAACGCCAGTTCGGGATGGGAATGGATGTCCCGGCGAATGGCAACGATTTCGTCAAGAAAGGGAATGGTCAGAAGCTTCATGGCAACAGGCAATAAAACGCAATCATCGTAGTGTAAGCCAGCCCGGCTTGCCCGTGTTCGGCACATTCCGCTATGCTCGCGCACATGCGCGTCGTGATCATCAGCGGGCTTTCCGGCTCCGGCAAATCCATCGCCCTCCGTATTCTCGAGGACGCATCGTACTATTGCGTCGACAACCTGCCATCGCAAATGTTGCAACAGCTGGTGGACCATCTTGGCCTGCGCGGCTACGACAAGGTGGCCGTCGCCATAGACATCCGTGGCGGCGACAGCATCGCCATGCTGCCGCAACAACTGGCTGAACTGCGCGCCCGGGACCTGGAACTGGAGTTCCTGTTTCTCGATGCCAAGACCGATACCCTCCTCAAGCGCTATTTCGAGACGCGGCGCCGGCATCCGCTGGCGGACGAGCAGCGCACGCTGACCGAATCGATCGCCGAGGAACGGCGGCGCCTGGAACGGCTTGCCGAACTGGGCCATCACATCGATACCAGCGATCTGAAACCCAACGCCCTGCGCGACTGGATTCGCCAGTTCATCGTTCCGGAAGCGCGTCGCGGACTGACCCTGTTGTTCGAATCGTTCGGCTTCAAGCACGGGGTTCCGCTCGATGCCGAACTGGTCTTCGACGTACGCTGCCTGCCCAACCCCTACTACGAGATCTCCCTGCGCGCCCTGAACGGGCGCGATGCGCCGGTTATCGAGTATCTGGAAGCGGAACCCGAAGTCCTGCGCATGCGCGACGACATCGCACGCTTCATCGCCACCTGGCTACCCTGCTACGAACGCGACAACCGTAGTTACCTGACGGTCGGGATCGGCTGTACCGGCGGACAGCATCGCTCGGTGTATTTCGCCGAGTGGCTCGGCCGCCATTTCGGCGGCCAGGCCCGGGTCATCGTCCGCCACCGCGAATTGTCGCCGGAACCGAACGGCCAAACCTGATGCAATGGATTTCGCTGCTGCGTCCCGGGGACTGGCTGGTGGCCTTTCTCGGCACAGTGTTGTGCGCCGCGTCCTTTCCCCTCGCCTGGCAGGGCGGCAGCGCGGACAAAGCGGTCGTCAGGCGCGGCGGCGAGGTGTTCGCCGAACTCGACCTGTCCAGGAATCGCCACATCGAGGTACCCGGCCCGCTTGGCACGACCACCATTGCCGTTGACCGGCGGCGCGTGCGCGTGGTCTCCGACCCCGGTCCACACCAGTACTGCGTCAGGCAAGGCTGGCTCGAACGCGCCGGAGAGATTGCCATTTGTGCGCCGAACGAAGTCAGCGTGCAAATCGTCGGCGGCAAGGAAACATATGACTCGCTCAGTTACTAGGCTGATCACCACCCCGGAAGACCATCGCATCGCCCGCCTCGCCGCCGCGGCAATCGGCCTGGCCCTGATCGATGCGGCGATTCCCCTGCCCCTGCCCGGCGTCAAGCCCGGACTGTCGAACATCGTCACGCTGATCGTGCTGGCGCGTTACGGTTGGGGTACGGCGGCCTGGGTCTGCGTGCTGCGCGTCATTGCTGGCGGCATCCTCCTTGGCCAACTGCTATCGCCCGGTTTCTTCATGAGCTTGACCGGCGCCATGTTCAGCCTGCTCGTGCTCGCCGGCGCAGGCCGTCTTCCCCGCCGCTGGTTCGGGCCGGTCAGCTGGAGCATACTGGCCGCCTTCGCCCACATCGGTGGTCAACTACTACTGGCCAGGCTATGGCTGATTCCGCACAACGGCCTGTTCTACCTGGTGCCGATTTTCGCCGTCGCTGCGCTGGCTTTCGGTATCATCAACGGTCTGATCGCCGCCCGCCTGCTGGCCAGCCCGTCTTTCATGAACACCGGAGCGCATCATGCCTAAAACCGTCTGCCTCGCTTTCACCGGTGCCTCCGGCATGCCCTATGGCATCCGCCTGCTCGAATGCCTGCTCGAAGCTGGCTGCCACGTGCAGTTGCTCTATTCGCAGGTGGCGCAGATCGTCGCCCGACAGGAGATGGACTTGGAACTGCCCGGCCGTGCCGCCGATGCGCAGACGTTTTTCACGAATCGCTTCACCGGGCTGCCGGGAACACTGGCCGTCTATGGCCGCGAAGAGTGGTTTGCACCGGTGGCCAGCGGATCCAATCCGCCGGAGGCCATGGTCGTCTGCCCATGCACCATGGGCACGCTGGCGGCGATCGCACAGGGATTGGCCAGCAATCTGATCGAACGCGCTGCGGACGTGGTTCTCAAGGAGGGGCGCAAATTGATTCTGGTTCCACGTGAAACGCCTTTTTCGGCGATCCACCTGGAAAACATGCTGCGCCTGTCCCGTGCCGGCGCAATCATCCTGCCACCCAACCCCGGCTTCTATCATCACCCGCAGAACGTCGACGATCTTGTCGATTTCGTCGTCGCCCGATTGCTTGACCAAATCGGCGTTAAGCATGCGCTTATGCAACGCTGGGGCGATTCCGGGGGCAACACCCAGGGAGAAAGCGCTTGAGTTGGATCGACCTCCTGCGACCGCCCGCCGAAGAACGTTCTCCGGAAAAGATACGCATCGAAATTCCACTCTTCCCTCTCGGCAGCGTGTTGTTCCCGGGAGGCATTCTGTCGCTCAAGGTGTTCGAACAACGCTATCTGGATATGGTCGCCGACTGCCTTCGCCGCAAAGCGCCATTCGGCGTATGCCTGATCGCCAGCGGCAAGGAAGTCGGAGAACCGGCCGTGCCGCATGCAATCGGTACCCTGGCCGAAATCAGCGAGGCCGACATGCAGCAGCTCGGCATACTCATGCTGAAAGTGCGTGGCAACCAGCGCTTCCGCATCGTCACCAGCGCGGCTCAATCCAACGGACTGTTGCACGCGACGGTGGAACTTTTCGACGACATTGCGGGTTGCGCCGTGCCTGATGCGCAACTGGGGCTGCTACCGCTGTTGAGAAAGATCGTCAGCGACCTCGGTCCGGACAAGATGCCGGAGCCCCATGCGTTCGACGACGCCGCCTGGGTCGGCTATCGACTGACGGAAATCCTCCCGGTTCAGGCGCTGGCCAAACAGAAGCTTCTTGAACTGGACGATCCGGTGTCACGCCTGGAAATCATCCATGCCTATCTGGCGCAACGCCAGCTGGTAGAGTGATCGGCTCTGTCAGAAGGTATCCCAGGCAAACTTCACGATCAGCGCGCAGACGACAGC
>JARKPC010000020.1 GCA_029975435.1 Propionivibrio sp.
GCCGAGGACGACGAGGCCTACGACATCTGGCACAAGGTCATCGGCGTGCCGGCCGAGCGGGTGATCCGCATCGGCGACAACAAGGGCGCGCGCTACGCTTCCGACAATTTCTGGATGATGGGCGACACCGGCCCCTGCGGCCCGTGCACCGAGATCTTCTTCGACCACGGCGAGCACATCCCCGGCGGCCCCCCGGGATCGCCGGATGAAGATGGCGATCGCTACATCGAGATCTGGAACAACGTGTTCATGCAGTTCAATCGCGACGAGGCCGGCGTCATGCATCCGCTGCCCAAGCCTTCGGTCGATACCGGCATGGGCCTGGAGCGCATCACCGCCGTGCTGCAGCACGTGAACAGCAACTACGACATCGATCTCCTGCAGAGCCTGGTCAAGGCCGCGGCGCGCGAAACCAGCGCAGATGACATGGACAGCCCGTCGTTGCGCGTGCTGGCCGATCACATCCGCGCCTGCTCGTTCCTCATCGCCGATGGCGTCATTCCCGGCAACGAGGGGCGCGGCTACGTCTTGCGCCGCATCATCCGCCGCGCCATTCGCCACGGCTACAAGCTCGGTGCCCGCGCGGCCTTCTTCCATCGCATGGTCCCCGATCTGGTGGCCGAGATGGGCAGTGCCTACCCGGAACTGGTCAGCGGCGAGAAGCGCGTCACCGAAGTTCTCAAGCAGGAAGAGGATCGGTTCTTCTCCACCATCGAGCACGGCATGGCCATCCTCGAGAGCGAACTGGCGGCGATGGACGGCAAGGGTGTGTTCAACGGGGAGACGGCTTTCAAGCTGCACGACACCTTCGGCTTCCCGCTCGATTTGACCGCCGACATCTGCCGCGAGCGCGGCGTGACCGTCGACTCGGCCGGGTTTGAAATCGCGATGAACCGGCAGAAGGAACAGGCGCGCGCCGCCGGCAAGTTCAAGATGTCGGCCGCGCTCGAATACAGCGGTCCGGAAACGACGTTCCACGGCTACGAGGCCCTGGAGTTCAAGGGCAAGGTGCTGGCGCTGTACAAGGACGGAACGCCGGTCGGCGAGCTGAACGAGGGTGACGCGGGCACCGTGGTGCTCGACGAGACGCCCTTCTACGCAGAGTCCGGCGGCCAGGTGGGCGATCGCGGCGCGCTGCAGTCGGCGCACGGGATTTTTGCCGTCGAGGATACGCAGAAGATTCAGGCCGCCGTATTCGGCCACCAGGGAGTGCTGAAGACCGGCAGCCTGAAGGTGGGCGATGCGGTCAGTGCCAAGGTCGACCTCGTCGCACGCAAGCGCACCATGCGCAACCACTCGGCGACGCACCTGATGCACAAGGCGCTGCGTGAAGTGCTGGGTGACCACGTGCAGCAGAAAGGCTCGCAGGTCGATCCCGACAAGACGCGTTTCGACTTCGTGCATAACCAGCCGCTGACCGACGAGGAGATCCGCCGCGTGGAGAACATCGTCAATGCGGAAATTCTGGAAAACGCCGAATGCCTGCATCGTGTGATGCCGATCGGCGAGGCGCAGAAGCTCGGGGCGATGATGCTTTTTGGCGAAAAGTACGGCGACGAGGTGCGTGTCATCGATATCGGTTCGTCGCGCGAATTGTGCGGCGGCACGCACGTGAAGCGCACCGGCGATATCGGCGTCTTCACCGTCGTGGCCGAAGGCGGGGTGGCGGCCGGCATACGTCGCGTCGAGGCGATTACCGGCGACGTGGCGCTGGCCTACATGCAAGGCATGGAGACGGCGCTGGGCGGCGTGGCCGGTACGCTCAAGGTCCAACCCAACGATGTGCAGGCCCGCGTCTACTCGATTCTCGATCAGGTGCGCCAGCTCGAGCGCGAACTCGCGCTGCTCAAGAGCAAGCAGGTGGCGGCGCAGGGCGACAGCCTGATCGCTCAGGCTGTCGAGGTAAAAGGCGCGAAGGTGTTGGCCGCCGTGCTGGAAGACGCGGACGTCAATGCCTTGCGCTCGACGATGGACAAGCTGCGCGACAAGCTCAAGAGCGCTGCCGTGGTGCTGGCATCGACCGGCGGCGGCAAGGTGACGCTGATCGCCGGCGTGACGCCTGACCTGACCGGCAAGGTCAAGGCTGGCGAACTCGTGAACTTCGTCGCCCAGCAGGTTGGCGGCAAGGGCGGCGGCCGACCGGACATGGCGCAGGCGGGCGGCACGGATCCCGAGAAGCTTCCGGCGGCTCTGGCATCAGTCAAAGGCTGGGTCGAGCAGAAGCTGTAGCTTCTGTCCGCCAACCCGGATACGGCTGCCCCGGCGATCGGGTGCGGCCGTTTTTTTTTTGAGGTCGTTCAGGCCGGATAGCCGATGCTTTGACCGAGAATGATGCGTTGCTGCGGCCCCAGTCCAAGAGCCTTGCCCAGCGCCTCACGGTCGATCGAGCCGCGCACGACGGTGGCCAGCCCGAAGGAGGCGCAGAAGAGGTAGGCGTTCTCCACGCTGAAGCCAACATCGGTGGAGCTATAGACCAGTTGCTGTTCGGGATTGAGGTCGGGCATGCGCGTGTAGTCGGCGACGTAGATCAGGTTGACCGGCGCCGTGGCGACGAAATCCTGCTTGCCGGCGAGCGTCCGCAGGTCGTCTGTCGTTACAGTTTCCAACGCGTGCCTCTCGATGTCATACCGGTGGGTGCCGGCCGCGGTGATTACGAATACGGTGACTTCCCGGCGGCTGCGCCCGTTGGGCACGGTGAGCTTGCCGCTCTCCGGGCGGCTGATGCCGGTCGTTGCCCACAGAAGATTGGCAAGCGTTTGCGGGGACAGTTGGCGCTCGCTGAATTCGCGGGTCGAACGGCGTTCCCGGATGGCGGTCATCAAAGGCTTGCCGCCTTCCATCTCCGGGGCGGGGAGGGCGGTCGTGGCGTTGGTCATGGTATTCGGCTCGGAAAATGACGAAGCGCGAATTCTATCCTGCCGAAAGCGATGGGCGCCGCCCGCCAATGGCGGGCCGGTGTGCCGCGATCAGACGCAGGCCGTCATGCCGCCATCGACGTAGAGGATCTGGCCGTTTACGAAGCTCGACGCGTCGGAGGCGAGGAAGATGGCTGCGCCGTTGAGTTCCTCGACCTGCCCCCAGCGACCGGCGGGCGTGCGCTTGCACAGCCAGGCGGAGAACTCGTCGTTCTCGACCAGCGCCTTGTTCATTTCGGTGGCGAAATAGCCGGGCGCGAGGCCGTTGGCCTGGATGCCGTATTTGGCCCAGTCGGCGCACATGCCTTTGGTCAGATTGGCGACGGCGCCTTTCGACGCCGTGTAGGGGGCGATCGTCGGACGGCCCAGCTGGCTCTGCACCGAACAGATGTTGATGATCTTGCCGTGGCGGCGCGGGATCATGTGCCGGGCGACAGCCTGCGAGACGTAGAACACGCTGCTCACGTTGTTGGCCAGGATGGCGTCCCAGTTCTCGCTCGGGAAGTCCTCCAGCGGCGCGCGGCGCTGGATGCCGGCGTTGTTGATCAGGATGTCGATGGCTCCGAAGTCGCGTTCGATGCGGTCGACGGCGTTGACGACGGCCGCTTGTTGCGTGACGTCGAAGGCGGCGCATTCGGCGGCAAAACCCTCGGCGCGCATCTTTTCGGTGGCGGCCGCCACGCGTGTCTCGTCACGGCCGTTGAGTACGATGGTGGCGCCTGCGCGGGCGAGGCCATAGGCCAGCGCCAGCCCGATGCCCTGAGTGGAACCCGTGATCAGGGCGCGGCGCCCGTCGAGCTGAAATAGTGCGGTTTGCATCGTTGAACTCCAATAAGAAATGGTGATTGGCTTGTAAAAGGCATTCGGATGCTTTATACACCAAGATTGTGGCAGGTCTCCAATGCTGTCTTGTGATGATCTTATCAATCGTCGTGATAACTAGAGCGGGGGTGCGTCCCGGTAAGGCGCCGTGCTCCGTGTCTGCGGGAGAATATGGAACTTCGCTTGTTGCGGTCCTTCGTGGTGCTTGCCGAAGAGTTGCATTTCGGACGGGCCGCCGAACGTTTGTGCATCGTTCAGCCGGCTCTGAGCATGCAGATCCGGGCGCTGGAAAACGAACTCGGGGCGGTGCTTTTCGACCGCGACCGTCATCGGGTCGAATTGAGCGCGGCGGGGCGGGTCTTTCTGCCGGAGGCGCAGGCCACGCTGGACCAGGCGCAACGCGCCGTGCAGCGGGTCAGGGCGGCGGAAGCCGGCGAGGTCGGGGTGATCCGGCTGGGCTTTGTCTCGTCGGTGCTCCCCGCCTATTTGCCTGCGCTGATTCGCGAGTTGCACGCGCGCCATCCGTTGATCGAACTTGAACTGAAGGATATGGCGACGCCGGACCAGCTGGCCGCGTTGAACGCGAATGCCATTGATTTCGGCTTCGTGCGTCTGCCCATCGACGACAAGCGCGTGGCAACGCGGACCGTTCTCGAAGAGGAATTCATCGTCGTGCTGCCGGCGGGCCATGCGCTGTGTGCCTTGTCCGAGGTGGCTCCTGCCGATCTGGCCGGCCATCCGGCATTTTTCCTGGCGCGGCGCTTTGCGCCCGGCTTCCACGACGCGTTCCTGCTGGCGATGAAGCGCAGCGGCACGCCGCTGGCGATCGCCCGGGAGCTGGGAGAGTTCACCACCATGGTCGCGCTGGTCGCCGCCGGCATGGGTATCGGCGTCGTGCCAAAGCTGGCCATGGTGGCCAAGCCCGATAACGTTGAAATCCGCCCGCTGCGCTTGCCGGAGTGCCGATCGCGCGTCGGGTTGGCGTGGACGGAACTCGATACGCCGATCAAGCGGACGTTCCTCAGGTTCATCGGGGGGTAGGCAGTGGCCGCTTCCGCGGCGGCCCCGGGAATTACACCCCCGCGAGAAGTTTTCTCGCCCGCTCCACGCCCAGGCGCGGACTGGTCAGCACCGGCTTCTTCACGTCCTGCAATTCCGGCAGGAGGACGGTCATGCTGCCCTGCGCAAGGACGATGACATCGCATTCCGCCTCGGCACTGCGCACCGATTCGAGCACCATGGCGTTGTGCTTCTCCCGGTTCTTTTCTTTCATCAGCACGTCGAGGGCGCCGTCGACCAGGTATTCGACAACGTCGATCTGTTTGCCGGCCTCGGCCGCTTTGCTCCGCACGAGGTTGCAGCTCGGTTTCATGGTGCTCCTGACGGTGGCCACGACCCCGATCTTCTTGCCGAGTTCGACCGCCTTTTCAGCCATCGCGGCGTCGACCTTGAGTACCGGGACCGAGACCAGCTGTGCGGCGATGTCCGCCGCTTCGCCGACGGAAGAGCACTGATTGAAGATCAGGTCGGCGCCGTTGGCCGCCGCGGCCTGCACGTAGGCGCACATGCGGCTGATGACCTTCGGCGTGATCCCGCCGTTCTGCATGACGTCGTGCAGCAGGCTGTCGTCGACGATGTTATGCACCTTGGCGTCCGGCACCAGTTCGGCAAACAGGGTATTGAGCTCGGCATGCGAGACGAGGCTGGTGTGGATGATGTAGACCTTCTTCATTTCCGGTCTCCGGTAAACAGGATCAGCCCGATCAGCTTCAGGGGTGTATCGCCGGTGTTTTCGATGCCGTGGCTGTGGTGATCGTCGACCAGCGTCAGGTCGCCGGCTTCGACATCGTAGACATCTTCATTGTTGAGGTAGCGGCCGCGTCCTTGGAGAATGTAGTAGGCCTCGATATCGCCCTCATGCCGGTGCAGTCCGACCGAGGCGCCGGGCGGGACGGTGAGTTCGGCGAACAGGCGGCCCTTGCCGAGCAACTCGTCCGGCTTGAGCAGGTGCTTGACGGTGACCGTGCCCTTGCCGCCGCGCATGGCTTCGTTGTGCTGGGTGAACATCTCGGAACTGTGTCGGTAGAGCATGGCTTCTCCTCGGGACTGGCGATTGATCGGAGCTGAAGCTCCCATCCTAACGCATCGCGGTCCAACGCGCCTCAACCAGCCGGGATCGGCGGATAATGGGGCCTTTTACCAGTCGGAGCAAATCATGCGAACCATGAAAATCGGGAAGTCGGGCATCGAGGCGTCGGTCGTCGGGATGGGGGCGTGGGCCATCGGGGGCGACAGCATGTGGGGGGCGAGCGACGATGCGGAGTCGATCCGCACCATCCATCACGCGCGCGAACTGGGCGTCACCCTGCTCGACACGGCGCCGGCCTACGGGCTCGGGCACAGCGAGGAAGTCGTCGGCAAGGCGCTGGTCGGGCGGCGCGGCGATTACGTCCTGTCCACCAAGTGCGGTCTGCGCTGGGATGGCAAGGAAGGCGCCCTGATGATGGAGCGCGATGGCGTGCGTATCGTGCGCAACTCGCGTCCCGCGAGCATCGCCGAGGAAGTCGAGATGAGCCTGAAGCGCCTGCAGACCGACTATATCGACATCCACATCGTGCACTGGCAGGAGCTGCCTGAGTTTCCCTGCCCGATCGCCGAGACGATGGGCTTTCTGGGCGAACTCAAGAGGCAGGGCAAGATCCGCGCAATCGGCGCGTCCAACCTGAGCGACGCGCAGTTCCTCGAATACGTCCAGGCCGGACAACTCGACCTTATCCAGGAAAAGTACAGCATGCTCGACCGCGGCGTCGGCGACCGGCTGTTCGGGTTATGCGACCAGTATGGCGTGACCTTTCAGGCGTACTCGCCGCTCGAGCGGGGTGTTCTCAGCGGCAAGATCACGGACGCCTCTCAGGTGCACATGGGCGTGGCGCGCAGCCGCATCAAGTGGTTCCAGCCGGAGAACCTGCCGAAGATCGCGGCGCTGACCGGGAAGTGGGCGCCGCTGTGCAAGAAATACGGTTGCACCATGACGCAACTGGTGATCGGCTGGACTGCGGCGCAGGGCAACGGCAGCAATGTCAATGTTCTGTGTGGCGCGCGCAAGCTCGATCAGATCGAGGACAACGCCAAGGGCGGCGACGTCATCCTTGACGCGGCGGATATCGCGGCGATGCGCCGGGACGCGGAGGGAGTTGCCTAAAGACGCCGAATCTTCTCCAGCAGCGCCGTCGTCGATTTCTGGTGGATGAAGGGAATCGACACGACGCGTCCGCCCCAGCCGGTGACCTCCCGGTTGCCGACAATCTTTTCGACTGGCCAGTCGCCGCCCTTGACCAGCACGTCGGGGCGGCAGTCGAGGATGCGTTCGATTGGCGTGTCCTCGTCGAACCACGTGACCAGCGACACGCATTCGAGCGCGGCCATTACAGCCAACCGGTCGGCCAGCGTGTTCACCGGCCGGTCGTCGCCCTTGCCCAGGCGTTTCACCGAGGCGTCGGTGTTGAGCGCCACGATCATGGATTCGCCGAGCGCCCGCGCCTGTCCCAGCAGCGTGACGTGGCCGCGGTGCAGGATGTCGAAGCAGCCGTTGGTGAAAACCAGCGGGCGCGGCAGTTGCGCGAGACGGGCGGGCAGGTCGCCGGGGGCGACGATCTTGGTTTCGAAGGCGGGAATGTCGAAGGTCGTCATCGGGAACGGGGTTCAGTGTCGGCTGGTGGCGTCAAGGGGGCGGCCCAACCGGGTTGCGATGCTGCGCCGGACAGAAACGGAACGGGGCTGAAATCAGCCCCGTTGGATTCTCAGGGAGTCTTGGACTCGACCGGTGCCGGACCGGAAGAGGGGTTGCCGCTCGACTGGGCGACGTCAAGTTCGCGTGCCTTGGCGGGAGTGATGATCTCCATCAGCGGGACAACCTTCTTCACGCCGGCTGTCGTGCGCGCCACATTGATGGCCGAGTCGGCTTCGGCCTGCGTAACCAGTCCCAGCAAGAACACGGTGCCGGCCTCGGTGACGACTTTCACGTGCACTGGGTTGAACTTGCCCGAATCGACCGACCGGCTCTTGACTTTGGAGGTGATAAAGGCGTCGTTGCTGCGGTCGGTAAACGAGGAGGACGGGCCGACGACCAGTTCATTGTGGACCCCCAGCACATTCGGGACGCCCGTGACAATACGCTCGGCCTCGGCCTTGACGTCCTCCGAGGCGACCTCGCCGGTCAACAGCACCTTGCGGTTGTAGCTGGTGAAGTTGAAATGCCCGCGATCCTTGAGTTTGTCGCCAACGCGCGACCCGGCCTTCCATTCAATCGATTCGTCCTCTGTCTGGGTGCCAAGCGAGCGCCGGTCGAGCGTGGCGGAGACTCCGGTGCCGACGCCGGCGACAACGGCCGGGAAGCAGCCCTGCAGGGCGGGAAGGACGGTGGCGCCGATGAGCAGCGCGGCAAGCAGGTTCTTTCTCATTCTTCAACTCCTAAAAGCAGGCAATCAACGCCATCGCACAGGCAGTGGATGGCGAGCAGGTGGACTTCCTGGATGCGGGCGGTACGGTCGGAAGGGACGCAGATGTGAACATCGGAATCGCGCAGTATCTGTCCGATCTCTCCGCCCCCCTTGCCGGTTAACGCCACGACATGCAAGTCGTTGTCATGCGCCGCGCGGATGGCCTCGACGATGCTCGGCGAGTTTCCGGAGGTGGAAATGGCGAGCAATACGTCGCCCGGTTGGCCGAGCGCGCGCACCTGGCGCTCGAAGACTGTCTTGTAACCGTAGTCGTTGGCGACGGCGGTCATGATCGAACTGTCGGTGCTCAGGGCGACGGCGGCCAGGCCTTGCCGCTCCATCTCGAAACGGCCGACCAGTTCGGCCGCGAAATGCTGTGCGTCGGCCGCCGATCCGCCATTGCCGCAGGCGAGGATCTTGCCGTTATTGACCAGGGCGCCGACCATCAATTCGGTGGCGCCGGCGAGCGGGGCGGCAAGCATTTCGCGAGCGTCGAGCTTGGTCTGCGCACTGTCGGCAAAGTGCTGGCTGATACGGGAAATCAAATCCATGGTCTTCGATGGGGAATGGTAACGGTCGGTTAGTCTAGCACTACAGCGTCAGATACACCGCGAACTCGACGCGCCGCCAGGGGTCGGGGTCGTCGCGCATGTGGGTGACGCGCACTTCGAAGTTTTCTCCGGCGTCCAGTGCCCGGGCGGCGGCGCGGTTTTCCGCGCGCGGCACATAGCCGAGCTTATGTCCGTTCCACTCGACGCGGATGGCGTTGCGGTCATGCCGGTTATCCGGCTCCCGGATCAGTGTCAGGCGGTCGCCGACGCGGATTTCGTTCCACACCTTGCTGACCGCGTAATACTGGCTGCCCGCCAGCGGGGAGTTCTGAATAAGTATCCCGATCGTTTCGCCGGCAGCAGCCAGCGAGGGCATAAGGCAAAGTGCAAGAAGCCTAGTCCGCAGAAAACGCATCTTTCACCCACTCGATGTTCCGTTCGCTGGTGCCGTCCAGCAACAAGCAGTCGAAGCGGCAATCGCGATCGTGCTTGCGATGGGCGGCAAGATAGTGTTGCGCCGCAAGGACGATCCGTCTTTGTTTCGCCGCCGTGATGCTGGCGGCAGCGCCGCCGAACCCGGCATTGCGGCGCAGGCGGACTTCGACGAAGACCAGGCCGGTTCCGTCGCGGCAGACCAGGTCGATCTCACCGCCGCGGCAGCGATAGTTGCGCGCGGCGACGGTCAGGCCACGTCTCTCGAGAAAACGTGCCGCGAGGTCTTCCGCGATTTGCCCGGTGGCTGTCGTGGTATCGTTGTCGTTCATCGAAAGTGTGATCGCCATGACGGAAGAATCTCCCGCATTATATGTAGTCCCCACTCCCCTGGGAAATCTCGGCGACATTACGCAGCGAGCTCTCGACGTGTTGCGCCAGGTCAGCTGGGTGGCTGCCGAAGATACGCGGCATACGGCCCCGTTGCTCAAGCATTACGGCGTGTCGGCCCGCTTGCTGGCCGCTCACGAACATAACGAGGAGGCGGCGGCGCAACAGATCGTTGCCCGGCTGAACGACGGCGAATCGGTGGCGCTGGTCTCCGATGCCGGCACCCCGGCGGTCTCCGACCCCGGCGCCCGGCTCGTGGCACGGGTGCGGCAGGCGGGCTTCCGCGTCGTTCCCTTGCCTGGTCCTTGCGCGGCGGTGACTGCGCTGTCGGCGTCCGGCCTGAGCGAGCCGCATTTCCTCTTCTACGGTTTTCTTCCGGCCAAGGCGCGTCAGCGCGAGGATGCTCTGCGGGAGGTGGCCGGGTTGCCCTGTGCGCTGGTGTTCTACGAGGCGCCGCACCGGATTCTGGAAACGGTGGAGTCACTCGCCGCGGTGCTTGGCGGTGCGCGCACGCTGGTTATCGCCCGCGAACTCACCAAGCTGTTCGAGACGATCCACGCCTGCCCCTTGGGCGAGGCCCTAGCGTGGCTGCGGGAGGATGCGAACCGGCAGCGCGGCGAGTTCGTGCTGCTGATTTCGGGGGCGCTCGAATCGGGAGAGGACCGCGAGGGCGAGCGCGTGCTGCAACTTCTGCTTGACGAGGGCTTGCCGGTCAGTCAGGCGGCCCGTTTGGCGCACGGGATCACCGGGGCCGGCAAGAATGCGATGTATGAACTGGCGTTGTCCTTGAGGAAAGGGGCGGCTACGTAATTCACGGAGGTCGCCGGGTGGGTGGGCGATTGTCGCAGAGGGTTGGGCACGCCGCCTCCTCGATCTTCTTTTCATCTAGAATTCAGCCATTACATTCTGAATCGATACCATGCGTCTTACGATTACCCGTCCCGATGACTGGCACCTGCATCTGCGTGACGGCGAAGCGCTGCGCGCTGTCTTGCCGCACAGCGCAAGGCAATTCGCCCGGGCGATCATCATGCCCAACCTGCGTCCTCCGCTGACGACGGTGGCCGCCGCCGCCGAGTATCGCCAGCGAATCCTGGCGGCCTTGCCGGCAGGATCGGGTTTCGAGCCGCTGATGACGCTGTATCTCACCGACAATACGCCGGCAGACGAAATCCGGCGTGCCGCGGACAGCGGCTTCGTCAAGGCCGTCAAGCTGTATCCGGCCGGAGCGACGACGAATTCGGACGCGGGCGTGACCGATCTCGTCAACTGCGACGCGGCGTTGGCCGAGATGGAAACGGTGGGGATGCCTCTGCTCGTGCATGGCGAAGTCACCGATCCGGCGATCGACATCTTCGATCGCGAGAACGTGTTCATCGAAACCGTGCTGAAGCCATTGCTGGCCAGGCATCCCGGCCTGCGCGTGGTGTTCGAGCACATCACGACGAAGGATGCCGCCGAATTCGTGGCGTCGGCCGGCGACAACGTGGCCGCGACGATTACCGCGCACCATCTGCTGTATAACCGCAATGCCATCTTCGCCGGCGGCGTCCGCCCGCATTATTACTGCCTGCCGGTGCTGAAGCGCGAAACGCACCGCGCGGCCCTGGTGCGCGCGGCCACGTCGGGTAGTCCGAAGTTCTTCCTCGGCACCGATTCAGCGCCGCATGCCCGGAACACCAAGGAAGCGTCATGCGGTTGCGCCGGGTGCTATACGGCGTTGGCGGCCTTGGAGCTTTATGCCGAGGCCTTTGAGATGGCTGGAGCGCTTGACCGGCTGGAGGCGTTCGCCAGTTTCAATGGCCCGGATTTCTATCGGCTGCCGCGCAATTCGGGGACCGTGACCCTGGAGAAACGGGCGTGGACCGTGCCGGAGGCGCTGGCCTATGCCGCCGAGGATGAACTGGTGCCGTTGCGTGCCGGCGAGACGCTATCCTGGAAACTGGTTGCCTGATGATCGTGTCGCGATGAACGGGAGATCCTTCGTGTTCCCACTCCGATATTTGCCGCTTCTGCTGTTGCCGTTGCTGGCAGGGTGTTCCGACCTGCGTGCCAGCTTTGAGATACAAGGCAGCGCACACGCGCTGAGCCTGATCCGCATTACCGGCATGCCTTGGGAAAAAACGGCGAAATACTCGATTGTTGCGGCACGCATGCCCGACTGCATGCGCCGGCACGCCATGTCGGAAGCCGGTCTCAACGCCAAGGTCGAAGTCTATGCGCCGGGCAACAATGCCTGGATACTCCGGCAAAACGGAAGCATGTACGTCGTCGAAACGCGCACCTGCGAAGGTTTCTCCAAGCTGGACGCTGTTCCGGAAGGCGGATTGGGCCCCTTGATGGGAAGCTTCGAGATGCGTGGGGATAACCTGGTCTTTGCCGCTGCGCCCAAGGTTGAGCCGCCTGCGGCGGACATTCCGTCTGCCGCGCCGGAGCCGAAATGACCGGGCGTGACCTGAGCGGCGTATAATCGGCGCGGGAAGTCGGCCAGGCAACCGCTGCGTGCTTCGGCGCGGAGAGGAAAGTCCGGGCTTCACAGAGCAAGATGCCGGTTAACGGCCGGGCACCGCGAGGTGACGGAAAGTGCAACAGAGAGTAGACCGCCCAAGACCGGGGCAACCCGGGACGGCAAGGGTGAAACGGTGGGGTAAGAGCCCACCGCGGACGTGGTAACACGGACGGCACGGCAAACCCCATCTGAAGCAAGGCCAAATAGGGAAGCGCATGGCGTGGCTCGCGTTGCTTCCGGGTAGGCTGCTTGAGCGTACTGGCAACAGTATGCCTAGAGGAATGGTTGTCCACGACAGAACCCGGCTTATCGGCCGGCTTCCCACTTCGCATTTTTTTCTTTGCGATGCTTCATGTCCGCGGTGGTAGACTGCCCAATGAATCCGGTTTCCTGATATTCCATTTCCATTCTTACGGGGGCGTGCACAATGTTGAGAGGCATCCGCTTGGCTTTGGTTTCATCGTTGGTGGTTCTGTCGGCAATGAGCGTTCATGCTGCCGATACGTGGCCGACTCAAACGGTTCGTCTGGTGGTGCCCACGCCGGCGGGGAGTTCCGTCGATATCGTGGCCCGGGTCGTGGCCGAGAAACTGGGCGGAATGCTCGGCCAGACCGTCATCGTCGACAACAAGGGCGGGGCAGGTGGAACGATCGGTGCAGATGCCGTCGCCAAGGCGCGTGACGGGCACACGTTCCTGCTGGCCTACAACGGACCGGTGACCGTTGCGCCGGCGATGTTCCCGAAGTTGCCATATAACCCGCAGCGCGACCTTACGCCGGTCATTCTGGCGGTGACCCAGCCCAACGTGCTGGCCGTTCGCGCCGACCTGAAGGTCAATTCCGTCAAGGAACTGATCGCCCTGGCCAAGACGCGGCCAGGCAAGATCGATTACGCCTCGGTCGGCAACGGCTCGCTTTCGCACCTGGCCATGGAAATGCTCAAGATGAAGAGCGATACGTTCCTTCTGCATATTCCGTTCAATGGCGGGCCGGCCGCCTCGCTGGCCTTGGGGCGCGGGGACGTGCAGGTGCTGTTTGCGGCCCTGTCGAACGTGCAGGCGCTGGTGAAGGATGGCCGGGTCAAACTGCTGGCGGTGTCCAATGCCAAGCGCTCGGCAGCAGTTCCCGAGTTGCCGACGATCGCCGAGCAGGGTTTCCCCGGCTTTGACGCAACGACGTGGAATGGCTTCATGGCGCCGGCGAGCACGCCGAAGGAAGTGGTGGTCCGCCTGAACAAGGCGATCGACCAGATTCTGGCAATGCCTGATGTGAAGCAAAAATTGCTGGTGGCTGGGGCGGAAACCGCTGGCGGCTCGGTGGAGCAATTCGGTGCGCTGCTCAAGAGCGAGACGGCGGCCTGGGCGGCGGTTATCGAACGCACGGGTATCAAGCCGGATTGATGGGAGAAATCCGGCTTCGCCGGTAGATTCCGGCAATTCCTGCGGCCAAGAGCGGTCGGAGTTGCGACACTGGAACAGTAATCAGGAAATGGCGGCAGGCCCCAGCGGGTCTGCCGCTTTCTTATTTTGGAGTTCTGCCACTGTTGTTTTTTCTCCTGGACATGGCTTTGCCGAGCGAGAGCCAAGCATCTCTGTCTTTTTGCATACTTTCGTGACAAACAACTTTAACTAGAAGTTTTTGACCATTGTTTTTAAATAGTATTTTGTTTGTGTTTTTTCTTGAAAATGCGCTGTAAGTCCTTGTAGTCATTGAGGAAAGTTGCAGAAATACTTCTTGCTTTGCCCTGTTCTTTGTCTTAAAGTGGGGCCTAGTGGTAAAAAGTGGGGAGACGGGGTGTTTCCCGTCGTTCGGCAAGAGGTGCAAATTTGATGTTTCAGGGAGCGACAGCGCTGAGTCTCGATGTCAAGGGGCGACTTGCCATTCCGGCTCGTCACCGCGAGGCGTTGCTGGCTGCTTCGGACGGTCGGCTCGTGTTGACGGCGCATCCTCATCGCTGCCTTCTGCTTTATCCTGCGACCGCCTGGGAACCCATCCGGGACAAAGTGCTGGCGGCATCCAGCCTG
Source organism: Propionivibrio sp. (assembly GCA_029975435.1). GTDB lineage: Bacteria > Pseudomonadota > Gammaproteobacteria > Burkholderiales > Rhodocyclaceae > Propionivibrio. The sequence goes on from JARKPC010000020.1 coordinate 14,142, forward strand.
AATCTGCAATCGGCGGCGATCAAGCGTCTGCTGGTCGGTAATGCCCGCGACGAATCCCTGGATTCCGCCGGGCGTCTGCTCGTTTCCCCGGAATTGCGCCAGTTCGCCCAGTTTGACAAACAGGTCTGGCTGGTCGGCCAAGGCTCGCATTTCGAAATCTGGTCCGACGCCGGCTGGCAGCAGCAGCAGGAAGTCTTCCTTGGCATGGGCGACCAATCCCTTCCGCCCGGTCTCGAGGATTTGGCGCTGTGAGCGCAGCCCTGGCGCATCGAACCGTGTTGTTGCGGGAGGCGGTTGAGGCGCTTGCAGTGAAACCCTCCGGTATCTACGTCGATGGCACGTTCGGACGCGGCGGACATGCTCGCGCGATTCTCGAACGCCTGGGTCCGGAAGGACGCTTGCTTGCGCTGGATCGCGACCTGCAGGCCATCGCCTCGGCACGGCAAATCAACGATCGGCGGTTGATGGTTGAGCATCGCCCGTTCGCAGAGCTGGGGGATGCGGTGCAGCAGGCAGGTTTCGGGTCCGTGGATGGCGTGCTCCTGGATGTCGGAGTGTCGTCGCCGCAGATCGATGAGGGAGGGCGTGGCTTCAGTTTCCGCTTTGATGCGGCGCTCGATATGCGTATGGATACCTCGCAGGGGGAGACGGCAGCGGCGTTTCTGGCGCGGGCGGATGTTAGGGAAATCACGGAGGTCATCAGAAATTATGGCGAAGAACGGTTTGCTTTCCAGATTGCAAAGAAGATTGTGGCTGCTCGGAGCGAGCGGCCTGTTACAACCACAGGCCAGCTCGCCGCGCTTGTACGCGAAGCCGTGCGGACCCGCGAGCCCGGCCAGGATCCGGCGACGCGTACCTTTCAGGCTTTACGGATTCACGTCAATCAAGAGCTCGATCAGCTCGCGCTAGTCTTGCCGCAGGCCGTTAACGTGCTCAAAGACGAAGGTCGGCTCGTGGTGATCAGTTTCCATTCGCTCGAAGACCGCATCGTCAAGCGCTTCATGCGCGAGCAGGCGAACTGCGACAATCTGCCCAAGAACCTGCCGTTGCGCTCCGTCGACTTGCCGCAACCGCGCCTGCGTCTGGTGGGGAAGCCCGTCAAGGCCAGCGATGCGGAGGTGGCCGCCAACCCGCGGGCGCGCAGTGCCGTGATGCGCGTGGCCGAAAGGCTGGGCGGCGGCCCGGAACGGAGGGCCGCCTGAGATGTTGCGCTTCAACATCCTTCTCCTGCTGGCAATTCTCGTGTGTTCACTGAGCGTGGTGACATCCCAGCACAAGGCGCGCAAGCTCTTCCAGGCCATGGAGGCGGAACAGGAGCGGGCCAGACAACTGGAGGTGGAATTCGGCCAGCTGCAACTCGAGCTGTCGACCTGGGCAACGTCGCCGCGTATTGAAAAGATCGCACGCGAAAAGCTGAAAATGCGCACGCCGGAACCGGCGAAGATCATCACCGTTTCCACGGGGGCCGGGCGATGATGAATTTCAGCGGCGCGCGCGGCCACAAATTTGCCGAAAGCCCGGTGCTCAAGCTGCGCCTGCCCGCCTGGCGTTCGCGTCTGATGGCGCTGCTGATCCTGGCGTGCTTTGCCGCATTGATCGGCCGTTCGTTCTACCTGCAGGTCTTGAACAACGATTTCCTGCAGGAAAAGGGCGAGTCGCGTTATCGCCGCGATCTGGAGATCTCCGCTTCGCGTGGGCGCATCTCGGATCGGAACGGGGATGTCCTGGCAGTCTCCACTCCGATGAAATCGGTGTGGGCCATTCCCGGAGACGCCAAGCTGACTGCCGAGCAGGTGAAGCAACTGGCCGGGTTGCTGGAAATGAGTGTCAAGGAGTTGCAGCGCAAGCTGGCCAGCGACAAACCCTTCGTGTTCCTGCAACGGCAAGTTCCCCCGGAGTCGGCCGACAAAGTGGCGGCGTTGAAACTGCCCGGCGTGGGGCAGGACAAGGAATACCGCCGCTTCTACCCGACCGGGGAAATGACCGCGCACATCGTCGGTTTTACCGGTGTTGACGACAAGGGGCTCGAAGGCGTTGAACTGGCCTTCCAGAGCCAGCTTCTCGGGCATCCCGGCAGCCGCAGCGTGATCAAGGACCGGCGTGGCCAGATCGTCGAGGATGTGGGGTCGATCAAGCCTCCTCGCGACGGCAAGGATATCCACCTGTCGCTCGATTCGAAGATCCAGTACCTGGCGTACAGTCATCTGAAGCAAGCCGTCAGCGATTTCAACGCCAAGGCCGGCGGCGTCGTCGTCATTGACACCAAGACCGGGGAAATCCTGGCGCTGGCCAATTGGCCAACCTACAACCCGAACAACCGCGAAAGGCTGACGGGTGCGCAATTGCGCAATCGGGCATTCACCGATACCTACGAACCGGGATCGGTGATGAAGCCGTTTACGGCAGCGTTGGCGCTGGAGAACAGCAAGGTGCGTTTCGACACCGTGATCGATTGTTCGCCGGGCCGGCTGACCATCGGCACGGCGACCATATCGGACGCCCACCGTCATGGACCGCTGACCGTGGCGCAGGTCATCCAGAAATCGTCGAATGTCGGGACGGCGAAGATTGCGGCCATGCTGACGCCGGAGCAGATGTGGAACATGTACGATGCCATCGGGCTTGGCCAGACTCCGGGGCTGGGTTTCCCGGGCGAAGTTGCCGGGCGTCTGCGTCCTTGGAAATCCTGGCGGCCGATCGAGCAGGCAACCATGTCCTACGGGCACGGACTGTCCCTGTCGCTGATGCAACTGGCGCGTGCCTACACGGTTTTCGCTCGTGAAGGCGATCTGCTCCCGCTGTCGCTTACCAAGGCCGACGGGGGGCCGGTGAGTACGACGCCGGTGTTCAGTCAGCAGACGGCGCGCGAGGTCCGAGCCATGCTGGAAATGGCCGTCCAGGTTGGCGGTACCGCGCCCAAGGCGCAGATTCCCGGATATCGCGTGGGCGGCAAGACCGGCACGGCCTACAAGATCGAAGGCGGGCAATACGTCCGGAAATACGTGGCGTCGTTTGTCGGCCTGGCGCCGGTATCGGATCCGCGCCTGATTGTCGCGGTGATGATCGATGAGCCCACCAGCGGCGCCCACTACGGCGGCGACGTGGCCGGCCCGGTGTTCGCCCGAGTGATGAGCGGGGCGTTGCGCACGCTCGGCATCGCCCCCGACATGCCCGCGGTTCAGGTGGCGCAGAGCGCGCCTTTGGCGAAGGAAAAGCTGTGAGCGCGGCGATACGCTTTGCCGACCCGGCCGAAACCCTGCGCGGACTGGCCGCGCAGGGAGTGCGCCTCCGCGGCGTAACCAGCGATAGCCGGCGGGTTCGTCCGGGCGATGTGTTCGTGGCCTTTCCGGGCGAATTTGCCGATGGGCGCAAGTACATCCCGGATGCCATCAGCCGCGGCGCCAGCGCCGTGCTCTGGCAGAGTGGCGACGGTTTTGCGTGGAACGGCGACTGGAAGGTTGCGAATCTCTGCGCGCCCGATCTGCGCGCGCTGTGCGGGCCCCTGGCACACGCCGTCTTCGGATATCCGAGCGAGCGTTTGTCGCTGATCGCGGTTACGGGCACCAACGGCAAAACCAGCATCAGCCAGTGGCTGTCCCGGCTGCATCCTCGCCGCTGCGCGGTGATCGGGACCCTCGGCGCGGGGTACGCCGAGCGCATGATGGAAACCGGTTTCACCACCCCGGAAGCGGCGACGCTGGCTCGCTATCTGGCCGATTTTTCGGCGGACGGAGCTCAGGCTTGCGCTCTTGAGGCCAGTTCGATCGGTATCGAAGAAGGCCGTCTCGACGGAGCACGCGTCGATGTCGCGGTGTTCACCAACCTTACGCGCGACCATCTCGATTATCACGGATCGATGGATGGTTATGCCGCAGCGAAGGAAAAGCTGTTCAACTGGCCGCGTTTGCGCCTGGCTGTGATCAATCTCGATGACGCCTTCGGTCGTGAACTGATGCAGCGCACGACGGCGAGCCGCGTGGTCGGCTATACGCAAGGCGATGGTTTTGCCGACCGGCAAGGGGTCGTGCGCGCCGAGTCCGTCGAGGAAGCGGCGCAGGGACTGTGTTTCCAGCTCGTTACGCCAAGCGGCCGAGCCAGGGTCGAAACGCGGCTCGTTGGCCGTTTCAATGTGTCCAATCTGCTGGCTGCGGCCTCCGTGCTGATCGATGCCGGGCTGACGCCAGCCGAAGTGGCGGGGCGCTTTGCCGATCTGCCGGCGCCGCCGGGACGGCTGGATGCCGTAGGCGGAACGAATGAGCCGCTGGTCGTCATCGACTACGCCCACACTCCCGACGCGCTGGAAAACGCCATCACGGCCCTGCGTGGCGTGGCGGCGGCGCGCGGGGGGCGGCTGATCGCTGTCTTTGGCTGCGGTGGGGATCGCGATCGCGGCAAGCGGCCATTGATGGGGGGGGTGGCCAGCCGCCTTGCCGATCGCGTGGTGCTGACCAGCGACAACCCGCGTAGCGAGAATCCTGCCGAAATCCTTCGGGAAATCAGTGTGGCGGCGCCCGCCGCGGAGGTCATCGAGGATCGTGCCGAGGCCATTCGCCAGACGATCCTCCAGGCCAGCGCAAATGACGTGGTGTTACTGGCCGGCAAGGGCCATGAGCCGTATCAGGAAATCGCCGGTGTGCGGCGGCCCTTCTCGGATATCGAGGAGGCAAGGTCCGCCCTGGCCGCGCGAGTGGAGGAAAAGCAATGAGTGTGAAGATGGACGTGCTGAGCGCCGCCCAGGCCATGTCCGGAAATGCAGCGGGCGAGAATGTGCCGTTCCTCGGTGTGTCAACGGACAGCCGGACGGTGGCTGCCGGCCAGCTGTTCATCGCCCTGCGCGGCGACAAGTTCGACGGGCACGATTTCGTCGGAATCGCGCGGGAACGCGGCGCGGCGGCTGCCGTTGTGGATGGCGCCGGTGCTGCAGCACTGCGCGAAACCGGCTTGCCGCTGATCGTGGTGGCCGATACCCGGCTGGCGCTTGGCGCACTCGCGGCACATTGGCGGGGACGCTTCACGCTGCCCGTGATCGGCGTTACCGGCAGCAACGGCAAGACGACCAACAAGGAAATGATCGCCAGCATCATGAAGGCGGCGTTCGGAGACGCGGCCGTCTTGTCAACGCAGGGCAACCTGAACAACGACATCGGCCTGCCGCTCACGCTGCTGAATCTCGATGCCGGGCACCGCGCGGCGGTGGTCGAGATGGGTATGAATCACCCGGGCGAAATTGCCTATCTGGCCGGCATCGGTCGTCCGACAGTGGCCCTGGTGACCAACGCGCAACGCGCACACCTGGAGGGCATGGGAACGCTGGAGACGATTGCCGCCGAGAAAGGCAGCATTTTTTCGGGACTGGATCGCGACGGCGTGGCCGTTTTCAACGCTGCCGATCCTTGGGCCGAACTCTGGCGCTCGCAGAGTGCGCACTGCCGACGCCTCTGTTTTGCGCTCGACGGTCCCGCCGAGGTGTCGGGACATTGCCAGACCCGCGGTCTGCAGAATCGAGTGACGATTGTCTTCGACGGCCAGCAGATCGAAGTCGATCTGGCCTTGCCGGGAGCGCACAACGCCAGAAATGCGCTGGGCGCCGCCGCGACGGCGCTGGCCGCCGGTGTGGAACTGGAAACCGTGTGTGCCGGACTCGCCGCCTTCCGTGGGCTAAAGGGACGCCTGCAAAGGCTGGCCGGACAGCATGGGGCGATGGTGCTCGACGATACCTACAACGCCAATCCGGACTCGGTGCGTGCCGGAATTGACGTTCTTGCATCCACCATCGGTCGGAAGATCCTGGTCCTCGGCGACATGGGCGAGATCGGCGAGATGACCGGCCAATTTCACGACGAAGTGGGTGGCTATGCCAAGAGCCAGGGCATCGACCGGCTGTTCGCGGTCGGCGAATCGAGCGCCCTGGCAGCGAAAAATTTCGGCGCCGGCGGGGAGCATTTTCGCAAGATCGAAGATCTGGTCGCCGCGCTGGTCGGCGAATTGACGCCGGACACCATCGTATTGGTCAAGGGCTCACGCTTCATGCGCATGGAACGGGTGGTCGACGCCATCGCCGCTGCGCAGCCGGGGGAGACGAAATCATGCTGCTGATGCTGGCGCAATGGCTGTCGCAGGATATCCGCGGATTCGGCGTGATCAACTACATCACGTTGCGTACCGTGCTGGCTGCGATGACAGCCCTGGTCATCTCGTTCATCGCCGGACCCGGCGTGATCCGCTGGCTGGCCGCCAAGAAGATCGGGCAGGCAGTACGCCAGGATGGGCCGCAGACGCATCTGGTGAAATCGGGTACGCCGACCATGGGTGGAGTGCTGATCCTGATTTCTATCGGTGTCACCACCCTGTTGTGGGGCGATCTGACCAACCGCTACGTCTGGGTGGTGCTGATCGTCACGCTTGGCTACGGCGGCATTGGCTGGTACGACGATTGGAAAAAAGTCGTGTACCGCGATCCGAAGGGACTGGCCAGCCGCTGGAAATATTTCTGGCAGTCGGTGCTCGGTCTGGTGGTGGCCGTCTATCTGGCCTTCTCGGCGACGGTGCCGGCACAGATGCAACTGATCGTGCCTTTCTTCAAGACGGTTTCGTATCCGCTCGGCGCGATCGGCTTCGTTATCCTGACTTACCTGGTGATCGTCGGCACCAGCAACGCGGTCAACTTGACTGACGGTCTGGACGGGTTGGCCATCATGCCGACGGTGATGATCGCCGCGGCGCTGGCTATCTTCTCCTACGTCGCCGGCAGTTCGGTGTTTTCGCGATACCTGTTGCTGCCCTACATTCCCGGTGCCGGCGAATTGGCGGTGTTCCTCGGGGCGATGGCCGGCGCCGGCCTCGGCTTCCTGTGGTTCAACGCCTATCCGGCGGAAGTGTTCATGGGCGACGTCGGTGCGTTGGCGCTTGGTGCGGCGCTCGGCACGGTAGCGGTCATCGTGCGCCAGGAAATCGTGCTGGCGATCATGGGCGGCGTGTTTGTCGCCGAGACCCTGTCGGTGGCGGCGCAGGTGCTCTATTTCCGGCATACCGGCGGCAAGCGCATCTTCCGCATGGCGCCCTTGCATCACCACTACGAACTTGGCGGCTGGAAGGAAACGCAGGTCGTCGTCCGCTTCTGGATCATCACCATCATGCTGGTGCTGGTCGGCCTTTCAACCCTGAAGATTCGCTGAGCGCAACGATGGAACTCAAGGGCAAACGCACATTGGTGGTCGGACTCGGTGAGAGCGGCCTGGCCATGGCCAAGTGGCTGGCTCGCCAGTGTGCCGTCGTGCGCGTCGTCGACAGCCGTCAGGCGCCGCCCAACGTCGATGCGTTGCGTACGGCCGTTCCGGGGGCCGAACTCGTCGCCGGCGATTTTGCCGAAACGACGTTCGCCGATATCGATCTGATCGCCATCTCGCCCGGGGTTCCGGTACAGACACGGCAGGTGCAGGCTGCGCTGGCGCGTAGCGTGCCGGTCGTCTCCGAGATCGAGTTGTTCGCCTGGGGCGTCCGCCAATTCACGCCCCGGGCCAAAGTCATTGCCATCACCGGCAGCAACGGCAAGACCACGACCACGACGCTGACCGCCTGGTTGCTCAACGCCGTCGGCGTGCCGGCGGTAGCCTGCGGCAATATCTCGCCATCGGCGCTCGATGCGCTGATGACGGCGCTCGATACGTCCTCGGTGCCTGACGTCTGGGTTCTCGAACTCTCCAGTTTCCAACTCGAGACGACGCACACCTTGAACGCCGATGCGGCGACCGTGCTCAACATCAGCGAAGACCATCTCGACCGCTATTCCGGCATGGACGACTATGTCGCGGCCAAGGAACGGGTCTTTAAGGGCGGCGGCGTGATGCTGCTCAATCGCGACGATCCGCGCTGCGGCGCGTGGCCGACGGGTGGCCGCAAGAGCGTGAGCTTCGGGCTGGATGTTGCGCCGACGGCGGTCGACTACGGCTTCGCCGACGGCGCGATCATGCGCGGCGCCGAAAAACTGGTGGCGCTTTCCAGCCTCAGGCTGGCCGGGCTGCACAACGCGGCCAATGCCATGGCCGCGCTGGCACTGTGCGAAGCGGTCGGAGTCCGACCGGCTGCCCTGGTCGACGCCTTGCGCGAGTTCAAAGGGTTGTCCCACCGGGTCGAGTTCGTGGCGGAAATCAACGGCGTTTCCTACTACGACGATTCCAAGGGGACCAACGTCGGCGCCACGCTGGCCGCCGTCCAGGGCATGGGACGCAAGGTTGCGCTGATTCTCGGCGGGGAAGGCAAGGAACAGGATTTCTCGCCGCTCAAGCCGGCGCTGGCGCAACACGGCCGCGCCGTGGCGCTGATCGGACGCGACGCGCGCCTGATCGGCGAGGCCATCGACGGCTGCAACGTTCCTGTGCGCTACTGCGGAGACCTCGAGGACGCGGTCCGCTGGTGCGCCGCCCAGACGGTAGCCGGAGATGCCGTGCTCCTGTCCCCGGCCTGCGCCAGTTTCGACATGTTCCGCAATTATGCCCATCGTGCCGAGGTCTTCGTCGGCTTGGTGCACACGCTGCAGAAGGAGGCAGGCTGATGCTGCCGGCATTCGATACGTCGCGCCGGATGCCTTCCGAGGTCGATCTCTCCTTGTTGTGGAGCGGCCTGATTCTATTGCTGCTGGGCATGGTGATGGTGTACTCGGCATCGATCGCCATCGCCGAGGCCGGCAAGCATACCGGCAACCATCCGGCCTATTTCCTCGTTCGCCACGGCGTCTTTTTGACGATCGGGTTGATTGGCGCCGGACTGGCTTTCCAGGTGCCCCTGACCACCTGGCAGAAACTCTCGCCGTGGTTGTTCGTCGCCGGCTTCGTCCTGCTTGCGCTGGTGCTGATTCCCGGCATCGGCCGCGACGTCAACGGCGCGCGTCGCTGGCTGCCCTTGGGCGTGGCCAACCTGCAGCCCTCCGAACTGATGAAGCTGTTTGCCGTGCTCTACGCTGCCGATTACACAGTGCGCAAGATGCCGCACATGCACGACCTGAAGAAGGCGTTCCTGCCGATGGCGGGGGCGATGGTGGCGGTCGGCGTTCTGCTGCTCAAGGAGCCCGATTTCGGGGCCTTCGTGGTGATCATCTCGATCGCCATCGGCATCCTTTTCCTGGGGGGCATGCGCGCGCGGCTGTTCGCCATCCTGATCGTCGTGCTGGTGGCGGCCTTTGCGATTCTCATCGTTGTCTCACCGTATCGCCGCGACCGTATTTTCGGCTTCATGGACCCATGGTCGGATGCATTCGGGCGCGGCTACCAACTCTCTCATGCGCTGATTGCCTTCGGGCGCGGGGAACTGTTCGGCGTCGGACTGGGGGCCAGCGTCGAAAAACTGTTCTACCTGCCCGAGGCGCATACCGACTTCCTGCTGGCGGTGATTGCCGAGGAACTCGGGTTCACGGGGGTTGTTTTCGTCGTCGTCCTGTTCGGCCTGCTGGTGCAACGCGCCTTTGTCATCGGCCGCCAGGCCGTGGCGCTCGACCGTCTGTATTCGGCGCTGGTGGCCCAGGGCGTCGGGATCTGGATCGGAGTGCAGGGGTTTATCAACATGGGCGTGAACATGGGCCTCCTGCCGACCAAGGGGCTGACCCTGCCGCTGATGAGCTTCGGCGGTTCAGGAATTCTGGCCAACTGTGTGGCGCTGGCGGTGCTGCTTCGGGTTGACTGGGAGAACAGGCAGTTGATGAGAGGAGCCAAGTTATGAGCAAGACGCTCCTCGTCATGGCTGGAGGAACAGGCGGCCACGTCTTTCCCGGGCTCGCCGTCGCCGATCTCCTCGCCGCGCGCGGCTGGAAGATCGTGTGGATGGGCAATCCCGACAGCTTCGAGGCGCGCACCGTGCCGTCTCGCGGCTATGAGATGGCCTGGGTACGTTTTGGCGCGTTGCGCGGCAAGGGTTTGTTACGCAAGCTGCTGCTGCCGGTGGCGCTGCTTTCCGGCTTTTGGCAGGCGCTGCGGGAGATTCGCCGGATCAGACCGGACGTCGTGCTGGGGATGGGCGGCTACGTCAGTTTTCCCGGTGGCATGATGGCCGTGTTGCTGAACCGCCCGCTGGTGATTCACGAACAGAATTCGATTGCCGGGCTGGCCAACCGCGTGCTGTCCAAAGTCGCCGAGCGGGTCGTCTGCGGCTTCCCCGAAGCGTTGCCGAAGAGCACATGGGTGGGTAATCCGGTACGTCCGGAAATTGCCCAGCTCGCCGAACCCGCGGTGCGCTTCGCCGGGCGCGACGAAGGGCAAGGAGAGCCGCTGCGCCTGCTGGTGCTGGGCGGAAGCCTGGGGGCGGCGGCCATCAATGAGATAGTGCCGAAGGGTCTGGCGCTGATTCCCGAGGCGGAACGGCCGGTCGTCGTGCATCAGGCCGGCGAAAGACATCTGGCAACGCTCGAAACCAACTATGCCGCGGCCGGTGTGCGCGCCAATTGCGTCGCGTTCATCCAGGATATGGCCGGCGCTTATGCATGGGCCGATCTGGTGCTGTGCCGTTCCGGCGCGCTGACCGTGGCCGAGCTGGCGGCGGCCGGAGTGGCCAGCATCCTGGTGCCGTTTCCGCACGCAGTGGATGATCACCAGACGGCCAACGCAAGATTTTTATCGACGGCGGGGGGAGGCTTCCTGCTGCCGCAACGCGAGATGACTCCGGAATCGATCAGCCTGATCCGGAATTACACGCGCGGACAGTTGCTGCAGATGGCCGAGCGCGCCCGCGCACTGGCCAGGCCGAATGCAGCGGCGGAAGTGGCGCGCGTGTGCGAGGAGGTGTGCAAGAGATGAAACACAAGATAAAGAACATCCATTTCGTCGGCGTCGGTGGCTCCGGCATGAGCGGCATCGCCGAGGTACTGGTCAACCTGGGTTTCGGCATCAGCGGTTCGGACCTCGCGGACAATGCGACTACCCGCCGGCTGGCCGGCCTTGGAGTGCGCATCGCCACCGGCCATGCCGGAGACAACATCGGCAACGCTGACGCCGTGGTGGTGTCGACTGCCGTCAAGGAAGACAACCCGGAAGTCCAGGCAGCGCGCGCGCGCAAGATTCCGCTGGTGCCGCGCGCCCAGATGCTGGCCGAACTGATGCGCTTGAAACGCGGCATTGCCGTCGCCGGAACGCACGGCAAGACCACGACGACCAGCCTGGTCGCCTCGATCCTCGCCGAAGGCGGCATGGATCCGACCTTCGTCATCGGCGGCCGCCTCAACGCCGCCGGCGCCAACGCGCGGCTGGGGTCCGGCGACTTCCTGGTGGCCGAGGCCGACGAGTCGGACGCATCCTTTCTGTTCCTGTCGCCGGTGATCTCGATCGTCACCAATATCGATGCCGATCACATGGAAACCTATGGCCATGATTTCGGCCGGCTCAAGCAGACCTTCGTGGATTTCCTGCAGCGCCTGCCGTTCTACGGCGTCGCCGTGCTGTGTGCCGACGACCCGAACGTGCGCGAGATCATGCCGCAGGTGTCCAAGCAGATCGTCAGCTATGGCGTCAATGAATCGGCCAACGTGCGCGCCGAGAACGTCGTCGCCGAGGACGGTTGCATGAAGTTCGACTGCGTGCGGATCAACGGCAGCGTCACGCGTTTCCCGGTCACGCTGAATCTGCCCGGCATGCATAACGTACTCAACGCGCTGGCGGCAATTGCCGTCGCCACCGAGGTTGGAGTTTCCGACGCGGCGATCGTCAAGGCGCTGGCCGAGTTCAAGGGTGTCGGGCGCCGCTTCCAGCGTTATGGCGAGGTGGTTCTGCCGGCTGGCGGGTCTTTTACCCTGGTCGACGACTACGGCCATCATCCGGCGGAAATGCGCGCGACGATTGCCGCCGCCCGGGGCGCCTTCCCGGGGCGGCGTCTGATGCTCGCCTTCCAGCCGCACCGGTATACCCGGACGCGCGACTGTTTTGAGGATTTTGTCAGCGTCCTCGGTTCGGTCGATGCGCTGGTCCTGGCCGAAGTCTATGCCGCCGGCGAAGCGCCGATCGTGGCCGCCGACGGACGCACGCTGGCGCGTTCGCTGCGGGTCGCCGGACGTGTAGATCCGGTGTTTGTTGAAAACATCGCCGACGTGCCGCGGACGATTCTGGAGGTCGCCCGCGACGGCGACGTGGTAATCACCATGGGTGCCGGATCGATCGGCGGCGTGCCCGGCAAGCTGGTGCAAGGTTGAAGGGCGCTTATGACTGATTTCGGAAAAGTGGCCGTCTTGTTCGGCGGCAAGTCGGCCGAACGGGAAGTGTCGTTGAAGAGCGGTTCCCGCGTGCTCGACGCGCTGCAACGGCAAGGCGTCGACGCCCATGCCTTCGATCCGGCCGCGCGCAAGCTCGATGAGCTGGCCGCGTTTGATCGCGCGTTCATCATGCTGCACGGACGTTACGGCGAAGATGGCACGATCCAGGGTGCGCTGGAATTGATGGGCATCCCTTACACCGGCAGTGGCGTCATGGCTTCGGCCGTTGGCATGGACAAGTGGCGGACCAAGCTGCTGTGGCGTTCGGTCGGCTTGCCGGTGCCCGAGTTCGTCATGCTCGACCTTGGCAGCGACTTCGCTGCCGTCGAAAAGCAATTGGGCTTGCCGCTCTTCGTGAAACCGGCGTGCGAAGGCTCGTCGATCGGCGTGACCAAGGTGCGCCAAGCCGGCGAACTGCGTCAAGCGTATGAGGAAGCGGCCAGGCATGACTCGCTGGTCATTGCCGAGCGCGGAGTGATGGGGGGCGAGTACACCGTCGCCATTCTCGGGGATGAAGCGCTGCCGATCATCCGCATCGTCCCGGCCACCGATTTCTACGATTACGAAGCCAAGTACCTGCGTGACGACACGCGCTATCTCTGCCCCTGCGGGTTGGCGGATGCGCGTGAGCAGGAGTTGCGCATGCAGGCGCTGGAAGCCTTCCGCGTTCTGGGTTGCCGGGGCTGGGGGCGGGTGGACTTTCTGATGGACGAACAAGGCAACGCCTTCTTTCTGGAAGTGAATACCTCGCCGGGCATGACTGATCACTCATTGGTGCCGATGGCGGCGCGGGTGGCCGGTCTGTCCTACGAACAACTGGTCTTGCGTGTGCTGTCGCTGGCGACCCTGGGATGATCGATGTGGAACCGACCGCAGTTGATGAAGGACGTAGCCGACCTGCTCTACGTGGCGGGGGCGGCGGCCTTGCTTGTGGCTGCGGCAGTGTGGGTGGCGCGCTTGCCGTTGTTCCCGATCCGCGACGTGGTGGTCATGCACGAGTTGCGCGAGGTACGGCGCGCCGAGATAGAGCGCTCGCTGGCCGGGAAGCTGCGCGGGAATTTTTTCAGCATCAACCTGGATGCGCTCAGGCAGTCACTGGAGCAGCTGCCGTGGGTACGCCGCGCCGACGTGCGACGGCAGTGGCCGGCAAGTATCGAGGTGAGTATCGAGGAGCATGTTCCGGTGGCGTTCTGGGGCGTGGCGACGGGGCAACTGGTGAATTCGCACGGAGAAATCTTCACCGCCGGTATGACGACGCTTCCTGCCGAGGCGATGCCGGTACTGCTGGGGCCGACCGGTTTCGTGCCGGAAATGCTCGGGTACTACCAGCAGGCGGTGGAGTTGCTCAAGCCGATCGGGCGCATTCCGCGAACCCTGAATGTCTCGCCGCGGCTGGCCCTGCAACTGAAACTGGACGACGGCATGATCGTCGAGCTCGGGCGGCAGCAGGCCAAGGCGCCTGTGCGGGAGCGACTGGAGCGGTTCGTCGAGCACTATCCGAGCGTCCTGACGGCGGCCAGACGGCGGCCGGATGTCGTGGATATGCGGTATCCAAAGGGATTTGCGCTGAGAGTCAATGCACTGGCCGTCGCGCCGGAAAGTGAAAGAAAAGGGAAGCCATGAGCAGGGAAAGCAAGGAAATCATCGTTGGCCTCGATATCGGCACGACCAAGGTCGTGGCGCTGGTGGCGGAAGTCAGCCCCGACGATCGGCTCAACATCATCGGCATGGGGTCTCAGGACTCGCGCGGACTGAAAAAGGGAGTGGTGGTCAATATCGAGGATACGGTCGCCACGATCTCGCGCGTGATCCAGGAAGTCGAGCTGATGGCCGACTGCAAGGTCAAGGACGTGTATACCGGCATCGCCGGCAGCCACATCCGCAGCTTCAACTCCAACGGCATGGTGGCCATCAAGGACAAGGAAGTCACGCCGATGGACGTCGAGCGCGTGATCGAGACGGCGCGTGCCATGCCCATCCCGGCCGACCAGGAAATCCTGCACATCCTGACCCAGGAATTCATCATCGATGACCAGGATGGCATTCGCGAGCCGATCGGCATGAGCGGATTCCGCCTGGAAGTGAAGGTGCACATCGTCACCGGTGCCGTTTCGGCCGCGCAAAACATTGTGAAATGCGTGCGCCGCTGCGGTCTGGAAGTCAATGACCTGGTCCTGCAGCCGCTGGCCTCGAGCTACGCCGTGCTGTCCGAGGACGAGAAGGATCTCGGCGTGTGCCTGATCGACATCGGTGGCGGCACGACCGATCTCGCCGTGTGGACACAGGGCGCGATCCGCCACACCTCGGTGATCCCGATCGCCGGCGACCAGATCACCAACGACATCGCCATGGCGTTGCGCACGCCGACCCGCGAGGCCGAGGACATCAAGTGCAAGTTCGGCTGCGCGCTGTCCGACCTCGCCGATCCCGAGGACGTGCTGGACGTGGCCGGTGTCGACGATCGTCCGTCGCGCAAGCTGTCGCGCCGGGCGCTGGCCGACGTCATCCAGCCGCGCGTCGAGGAGTTGTTCGAGCTGATCCAGGCGGAACTGCGCCGTTCCGGCTTCGAGGAAGTGCTGTCGTCCGGCATCGTGCTGACCGGCGGGTCGTCGGTCATGCCCGGCATGATCGAATTGGGCGAGGAGGTTTTCCACATGCCGGTGCGTCTGGGAATACCCAAGTACTCCGGAGCGCTTGCCGACGTCATTCAGTCGCCGCGCTTCGCCACGTCCTACGGACTTCTGCTGGAGGCGCTCACGCAAAGGAAACGCGGGCTGAAGGTGCGCGAAACGCGCGACGTAAAGCAGATCTTCGGGCGCATGAAATCCTGGTTTGAAAAGAATTTTTGATCGGTTTATTCAAGTTTTTTGCAGAGGAGAGAGGCCATGACCATGTTTGAAATCATCGAGAAAGAGGAACTTGCCAGCGATTCCGATACGGTAATCAAGGTGATCGGCGTCGGCGGTGCCGGCGGCAATGCGGTTGATCACATGATTCGCGAAGGGGTGATGGGCGTCGAGTTCGTCGCCGCCAACACCGATGCGCAGGCATTGAAGCGCAGCGTCGCGCACAAGAAGCTGCGTCTGGGCAAGACCGGGCTGGGAGCGGGGGCGAAGCCGGAAGTCGGGCGCAATGCGGCCGTCGAGGAGCGCGAGCAGATCGCGGAGGCGCTGAAGGGCGCGCACATGGCTTTCATCACCGCTGGCATGGGCGGTGGCACGGGCACCGGCGCCGCGCCGATCGTGGCCGAAGTGGCGCGCGAAATGGGCGTCCTGACCGTTGCCGTGGTGACCAAGCCGTTTGCCTTCGAGGGCAAACGCGCGAAGATCGCCGAAGCCGGGATCGCAGAATTGCAGAAGAACGTCGATTCGCTGATCGTCATCCTCAACGACAAGCTGATGGATGTGCTCGGTGACGACGTCTCCATGGATGAGGCCTTCAAGGCGGCCGATAACGTGCTGCGCAACGCCGTCGGCGGCATCGCCGAGATCATCAACTTCCCGGGGTTGGTCAACGTCGACTTCGAAGACGTGCGCACGGTGATGGGCGAAATGGGCATGGCCATGATGGGTTCGGCCTACGCTTCCGGCGTTGACCGCGCCCGTATCGCCGCCGAGCAGGCCGTGGCTTCGCCGCTGCTCGAAGGCGTCAATCTCTCCGGCGCCAAGGGCGTGCTGGTCAACATCACTTCGTCGCGCAGCCTGAAGATGAAGGAAGTCAACGAAGTCATGAACACCGTCCGCGAATTTGCCGCTGACGACGCGCACATCATTTTCGGTGCGGTGTACGACGAAGGCATGGGCGACGAACTGCGCGTGACGGTCGTGGCTACCGGTCTCGGCCAGCAGCAGTCCAAGCGCCAACCGTTCGAGGTGATCAACACGCCGGTCATGCAGGCCACCGGGACCGACGGCGCATTTGCCCAGGGTGCAGGTATCGACTACAGCCAACTTGACGTGCCGGCGGTCGTGCGCAAGGGACGCAGCAGCACGACGGTCGAGGCGCTGGCCAATAGCGGCGTAGACCGCTATGACATACCAGCCTTCCTGCGCAAGCAAGCTGACTGACGTAAAGATAAAGAAGTTGTAACACTTTCCTCTCTGCAAGAAGGGGGTTGGCGGGTTGTGCTACAATCCGCCGATCCCCAGTTTTTTCAAACACATGCTTAAACAGCGCACTCTCAAGTCGGTGATCCGGGCGTCCGGTGTGGGCCTGCATTCTGGCGTCAAGGTCAATATGATCCTGCGGCCGGCGGCGCCGAATACAGGGATCGTCTTCCGGCGCGTCGATCTCGATCCGGTAGTCGATCTGCGGGCGTCGGCTCTGGAAGTCGGCGATACGCGCATGTGTTCCTGTCTTGAGCGCGAGGTTGGGTCGGTTCGTGCCAAGGTGGGTACCATCGAACATCTCATGTCGGCGCTCGCCGGCCTCGGCGTGGACAACGCCTACGTCGATCTCGACGCCGCCGAAGTGCCGATCCTGGACGGCTCGGCGTCGCCTTTCGTTTTTCTGATCCAGTCGGCCGGCATCGAGGAACAGCCGGTGCCCAAGAAGTTCATCCGCGTCAAGCACCCGATCGAAGTGCGCGAGAGCGACCGGACGGGCGACAAATGGGCGAGGTTCGATCCTTACGACGGTTATCGTCTGACCTTCTCCATCGTTTTCAACCATCCGGCGATCGATCGCACCGGGCAGGAAGTGACCATCGATTTTGCCGAGCAGTCCTACGTGCGCGAGGTCTCACGCGCACGCACTTTCGGGTTCATGCAGGAGGTCGAATGGTTGCGCGAGAACGGCCTGGCGCAGGGTGGCGGCCTCGACAACGCCGTCGTTCTCGACGAGTTTCGCGTGCTAAATGCTGATGGTCTGCGCTATGCGGACGAATTCGTCAAGCACAAGGTGCTCGATGCGATTGGTGACCTCTATCTGCTGGGACACCCGCTGCTGGCTTCCTTTACGGCGCACAAATCCGGACACGCCCTGAACAACCTGCTGGCGCGCGAACTGCTGGCCCATCCCGAGGCGTGGGAGTTCGTCTCCTTCGAGGACGAGTCGCGCGCGCCGCAATCCCTTGTCCGCTGGCTAGCGCAGCCAGCGCACTGAGCGAAGGGCGCACGCATGTGGCTGCTGCGCCTGCTCGGTATCCTGACCCTGATTGCTGTCGGTGGGGGCTTTGTCGCTTACCTGCTGACCCGAAACCCCAAATACCTGCAATTTTCCTGGCGTGTTTTCCGCTACGCAGTGATAGTAGCGTTGCTGGTCTTCGCACTGCTGATTCTTGAGCGCGTCGCGGTCATTCCGTTCTAGCGGAGCGCTTGATCAGGGTCTCGACGGCGTGGCGCAGATCCGATTCCGGCAACGCGTCGCGCAGTTCCTCCAGGTTGCGGCTGGTCTGCGCGCTTAATGGCTTTGGCATGGAACTCCTTGATTGCGTTGCGATTTCCGTCGCTTGCACTTTGACCTGAACGCCGCTACACTCGACGCCTCGTTTGGAAAAACCATCGGCCAGGGTGGTCGCCAGCTGGCGCAACTTGGCTGCAACCGCGCCGTTCGTGGCGTGAATAACAATAATTCCTGACTTGTAATTCGCTATCGTACTTGCCTGGCGCAGGTGTGCCGGTGCGATCTCCTGGTAGAGATTCGCCAACCGGAGAAGCAGTCTTGCATGCGCCAGTACGTTGCCAGCGCCGTCGGCCGAATCGAGGAAGTCTTCGAGGGTGTTGGGCATCGGGAGCTATGAGGAGGAATCGAGTGAATATTATTCTGGTTTCCAGCCGTCTGAAGACGGCCAAGACGCTGCATCTTACACCGCGCTTCCTGCTGGGGGCCGTGTTCGGCTTCATTTTCCTGTCCTTCGTCACGTCGTTTGTCTTTTCGTGGGTTGGCATTCGCTTCAACCTGCCGTTCGCTTCCGACCTGGTGGCTCTGGTACAGCAGCAACACAATCAGAAGAACGAGGAGTACCTGCGCGACAACGTATCTTCGATGGCGGTCAAGCTCGGGGAAATGCAGGCGCAGGTGCTGCGGCTGGATTCATTGAGCGAACGGATTTCGAAACTCTCTGGTGTGCCGTTGCCGAAAAACGAACTGGGCAGCAAACCCGCGAAGGACGGCAAGGACGGGAAAGGCGGTCCGCTGATCCGTCCGTCGGCTCCGCTTTCAGCCGTCGAATTGCAACGCGAGATCGATCGGCTGGGTGAACTCGTCGACCAGCGCAGCGACGAGCTGACGGCCCTCGAGTCGCAACTGATGGAGCGCAGGATCAAGACGTCGTTGCTGCCGACGATCGTGCCGATCGAGGCGGATCATGTCGGGTCTTCCTTCGGTCGCCGCATCGATCCGATCGCCGGCATTGGTGCGATGCATGAGGGTATCGATTTCGTCGCCGAAACAGGGACACGGGTCATCGCCTCGGCCGGAGGCGTGGTGGCATTGGCCGAATATCACCCGCAGTACGGCAAGATGATCGAGATCGATCATGGCAACGAGTTTTCTTCACGCTATGCCCATTTGTCGAATATTTCGGTCAAGACCGGGCAAATCGTCCGCCGCGGCCAGCTTATCGGCGCCAGCGGCAATACCGGACGTTCGACCGGGCCGCACCTGCATTTCGAAGTGCGCTTCAAGGGCGTGGCCCAGAATCCGGCGCGCTTCCTGCAGATGGGCGTACAGACCGCCCTGGCAACCCCGCCGGCTGCAGCAAAGCAGCCCGGACTTTCGGGTCAGAACGCCAAACGCAAACGCTGAACCACTCCTGCATTTGTGCTCCCGATAGCCGCATTCGGTGCGTGCCGCCCTTGACAGAAGCCGCGTGTTAGAATCGGCATCTTTTAACGCGCTTACGCACATTCCAGAATGATTTCCGGCTTACTCAAGAAGATATTCGGCAGCCGCAATGACCGGCTGATCAAGCAGTATTCGGCGGTCGTCCGCCAGATCAATGCGCTGGAACCCGCCGTCAGCGCGCTTTCGGATGAAGAACTGCGCGGCAAGACCGCGGAGTTCAAGGCTCGCGTGGCCAACGGCGAAACGCTCGAAGCGCTGCTTCCGGAGGCCTTTGCCGTCGTGCGCGAAGCTGGCAAGCGCGTTCTCGGCATGCGCCATTTCGACGTCCAGCTGATCGGCGGCATGGTCCTGCACGACGGCAAGATCGCCGAAATGCGTACCGGCGAAGGCAAGACGCTGGTCGCCACGCTTCCGTGCTACCTCAATGCGCTGACCGGCAACGGGGTACACGTGATTACGGTCAACGACTATCTGGCCAATCGCGACGCCGAATGGATGGGGCGCCTGCACCGTTTCCTCGGCCTCACGGTCGGCGTGAATCTGTCGCAGATGCCGCACGACCAGAAGCAGGCGGCCTACGCTTCGGATATCACCTACGGAACGAATAACGAATTCGGGTTCGACTACCTGCGCGACAACATGGTCTATGCAGCGGCCGACCGCGTGCAGCGCAAGTTGAGCTATGCCATCGTCGACGAAGTCGACTCCATCCTGATCGACGAGGCGCGGACCCCGCTGATCATTTCCGGGCAGGCCGAGGATCATACCGACCTGTACGTGCGCATGAACCAGGTCGCACCGATGCTCACGCGCTGCCAGGAGGAAGACGGGCCGGGCGACTACTGGGTGGACGAAAAGGGCCACCAGGTGCTGATGAGCGAAGAAGGTCATGAACACGCCGAGGAGATCCTCACCCGGGTGGGGTTGTTGCCCGAGGGAAGCAGCCTGTACGATGCGGCCAACATCCTGCTGATCCACCACCTGTATGCGGCTCTGCGGGCCCACACCCTGTTCCTCAAGGACCAGCAATACGTGGTGCAGAACGGCGAAGTCATCATCGTCGACGAATTCACCGGCCGCCTGATGGCTGGACGCCGCTGGTCGGATGGTCTGCATCAGGCCGTCGAAGCCAAGGAAGGCGTGGCCATCCAGAACGAGAACCAGACGCTGGCCTCGATCACCTTCCAGAACTATTTCCGCATTTACGGCAAGCTGGCCGGGATGACCGGCACGGCGGATACGGAAGCCTACGAGTTCCAGCAGATCTACGGGCTGGAAACGGTGGTCATCCCGACCAACCTGCCGATGATCCGCAAGGATCTCAACGACCAGATCTTCCGCACTGCCAACGAGAAGTTCACCGCGATCATCGCCGACATCCGCGCCTGCCGCGAAAAGGGCCAGCCGGTGCTGGTCGGTACCACGTCGATCGAGAATTCCGAGCTGCTCTCCAACCTGCTCGACCGGGAGAAGCTGCCGCATCAGGTGCTCAACGCCAAGCAGCATGCCCGTGAAGCCGAGATCGTCATGCAGGCTGGGCGCCCGGGCATGATCACCATCGCCACCAACATGGCCGGCCGCGGTACCGACATCGTGCTTGGCGGCAGCATCGAGAAACAGCTTTCCGCCATCCGTGACGACGAATCGCTGGACCAGGCCGCCAAGGACGAGCGCACCGCGGCACTGCGTGCCGAATGGCAGAAACTGCACGATCAGGTCGTCGCCGCTGGCGGCCTGCACATCATCGGCTCCGAGCGCCACGAGTCGCGGCGCATCGACAACCAGCTGCGCGGCCGTTCGGGCCGCCAGGGCGATCCGGGCTCCTCGCGCTTCTTCCTGGCGCTGGACGATCCGCTCCTGCGCATCTTCGCCGGCGATCGCCTCAAAGCTATCATGGACCGCCTGAAGATGCCGGAAGGCGAGGCCATCGAGCATCCGATGGTGTCGCGCTCGCTCGAATCGGCGCAGCGCAAGGTCGAAGGCCGCAATTTCGATATCCGCAAGCAGTTGCTCGAATACGACGACGTGGCCAACGACCAGCGCAAGGTCATCTACTCGCAGCGCAACGAACTGCTCGAAACCGAGGATATCAGCGAGACGATCACGGCCATGCGCCACGGAGTCCTCAACGACATTTTCCGCCGCCACGTGCCGGCCGATAGCGTCGAAGAACAATGGGACCTGCCGGCGCTGGAAAAGGAGCTTGCATCGGAACTGCTGCTCATCGTGCCCGCCGCCGAATGGGTGAAAAACGAGCCGACGCTGAACGACGACGCGATCCTCAAGCGCATCATCGAAAAAGCCGACGAAGCCTATGCGGCCAAGATCGAACTCGTGGGCGCCAATGCCTTCCACCAGTTCGAACGCAACGTGATGTTGCAGAACATGGACACGCACTGGCGCGAACATCTCGCGGCGCTCGACCACCTGCGCCAGGGAATTCACCTGCGCGGCTACGCGCAGAAGAACCCGAAGCAAGAGTACAAGCGCGAAGCCTTCGAACTCTTCCAGATGCTGCTCGACGCCGTCCGCGTCGAAGTGACCCGTCTGCTGGTGACGGTCCAGGTACGTACCGAGGACGTCCAGGAAACGGCGCCGCAACCCGCCGTCCAGAACGTCCAGTACCACCATGCTGACTACGAAGAGGCGCTGGCGGCAGCTGAAGAGAGTAGTCTGCCCATGCCGCCGATGCAGGCTGGCCAGAAGATCGGCCGCAACGACCCGTGCCCCTGCGGTTCCGGCAAGAAATACAAGCAGTGCCACGGTAAATTGAGTTAACGTCCAAACACATCCCGCGTCCGTCATTCAGGTGAAAGCCAGAATCCAAATGGAAGCGGAGAGCCGCACCCCGGCTTGTGCCGGGGTGACTATCGAGCCATGAGGTTCACATGCCCGTCAATTACGCCACCCCTTCTCCAGAGAAACTCTTCCCCGTCGCCGGCGTGCGTCTCGGCGTGGCCGAGGCCGGCATCCGCAAGGCCGACCGCCGTGATCTCACCCTGCTCGCGCTGGATCCGGGCGCGACCGTAGCCGGGGTATTCACCCAGAACCGCTTTTGCGCAGCACCGGTGCATCTCTGCCGCCGGCATCTTGCCAGCGGAGAAATCCGGGCGCTGGTGATCAACACCGGGATTGCCAACGCCGGTACTGGAGAGCCAGGAATGCTCGCTGCGCAGGAAACCTGTTCGGCCGTGGCCAAACTGCTTGGGGTAGGTGCCAACCAGGTATTACCGTTCTCCACCGGCGTCATTCTCGAACCGCTGCCGGTCGACCGGTTGGTAGCCGGTTTGCCGAAATGCCAGGCCGACCTCAAAGCCGACAACTGGCACGCCGCGGCGCACGCCATCATGACCACCGACACCGTGGCCAAGGCCGCCTCGCGCAAGGTCGATATCGACGGCAAGACCATCACCGTCACCGGCATCAGCAAGGGCGCCGGCATGATCAAGCCGAACATGGCCACCATGCTCGGCTTTGTTGCCACGGACGCCGGCATTGCCGCGCCGCTGTTGCAGCAACTGGTGCGTGAAGCGGCGGATGAATCCTTTAATTGCATTACCGTCGATGGCGATACCTCGACCAACGACTCGTTCATCGTTATCGCCACTGGAAAATCCGGCGCACAATTCGCCGATGCCGCCGCGCCCGGCTACACCGCGGTGCGTGAAGCGATAATCGGCGTGGCGCGCGAACTGGCGCAGGCCATCGTACGTGACGGCGAGGGCGCCACCAAGTTCATTACCGTGGCCGTCGAAGGCGGCCGCGACCGCGAGGAATGCAAGGCCGTCGGCTACGCCATCGGCCACTCGCCGCTGGTCAAGACCGCCTTTTTCGCCTCCGACCCCAATCTCGGCCGCATCCTCGCCGCCATCGGCTATGCCCGCATCGACGCGCTGGACGTCGACAAGGTTCGTGTCTGGCTCGGCAGCGCGGGGCAGGAAGTGCTGGTTGCCGAGAACGGTGGCCGGGCGCCGTCGTATCGCGAGGAAGACGGCGCGCGCATCATGCAGGCCAAGGAAATCACCGTGCGCGTCAATCTCGGACGCGGGGCCGTCAGCGCCAACGTCTATACCTGCGATTTCTCGTACGATTACGTGAAGATCAACGCGGACTATCGGAGCTGACAGGGGGCGGCGAGTTTCGGCGCAATCACTGGGCGATAGGATGCAGGAATACCTTTGGGGGAAGGATGCGCGGATTGCCCTTATCGCGGAATCGGTAAAGCGCGGCGACTCGGGCGCACCCTCTCGAGACTAATGCAGCACCCGCGGGATGGCCAGCGTAAATGCCGGGATCTCCGCCTCGAAGGCAGTTCCATCCTCGGCCATCATCTGGTAGGTGCCGCGCATGATACCGACCGGCGTGTCGAGCTGGCAGCCGCTCGTGTATTCGTACTTCTCTCCCGGCCGCAGCAAGGGTTGTTCGCCAACTACACCCAGCCCGCGTACTTCCTGCACGTTTGAATTGCCGTCGGTGATGATCCAGTGGCGCGAGATCAATTGTGCCGCGACCGTACCGACGTTCTCCACGGTGATGGTGTAGGCGAAGACGTAGCGTTCAGCATCCGAGTCCGATTGCTCGGGAACGTATTGCGGGAGCGCAGTGACGTCGATCTGGTATTTTTTGCTTTTGGCCATGACGGGTAATCAGTTGGATTCTTCAATCAGGGAAATTCCTGTTGCAGCTAAGACTGCGGTATATTCTCCCAAGTTCATGCACTACAAGCCTTTATGGCATATGGCGACATCCGCATAACAATGATTTTTAATCCACTCCGAATTGTGACAGATATCTGGCGTCATCGATATCTGCTGGGGCAACTCGTCAAGCGTGACGTACTTTTGCGATACCGCGGGGCCATGTTCGGCGTGTTGTGGATATTCCTCAGCCCGTTGCTGATGCTTGTCATCTTTGCCTACGTTTTTGGGGAGGTTTTCCAGGCGCGAGGAAACGTTGCTGAAAGTGCGCTGCCGTTCTGGCTATTCCTCTACAACGGACTCATCGTCTTCAATGTTTTTTCTGAAACCGTCTCACGTTCGCCCGCATCCGTGCGCGGCTATCCGAGTTTTGTAAAGAAGATCATCTTTCCGGTCCAGATATTGCCCCTCGTGCCTTTGGGTTCTGCATTGGTTCACGCGTCCTTCAATTTCCTGATTTTGATCGCAGCGCTTGCCTGGACCGGAAATTTCAACGCTCAGGCGCTGCTGTTTCCGCTTGCTCTCATTCCCGTGATATTGCTGGCAACGGGATTCGCATGGTTTCTCGGAGCGTGGGGGGTGTTCATCAAGGATATGACGCAGATTGTCCCCGTATTCATCCAGATGCTGATGTTTCTCTCGCCCGTTTTTTATCCTGTGAGCGCGGTGCCGGTGATGCTTAGGCCGCTCTATCAGTTCAACCCGCTAGGCCATGTTATCGAACTTTCGCGGGGCCTAGTTACCGGCCTGCCAGTAGAATGGTCTGTCTGGGGCGTTGCCCTCGTCATTTCGTTGGCGGTGGCGATTCTCGGGAATTTCTTTTTCCAGCACAGCCGCGAGGAGTTCGCCGATGTCCTCTGACGATATCGCCATCTCGGCGCGGAACCTCGGCAAGACCTACCGTCTTTTCGGTCACCCCGGCGATCGCATCAAGCAGTTCCTCTCTCTGGGCATAAAGAAATATCACAACGAATTTACCGCACTGAATGACGTTTCGTTCGATATAAAGAAGGGCGAAACGGTTGGCATCATCGGGCGGAACGGTTCTGGTAAGAGCACTTTGCTGCAACTGATTTGCGGGATTCTCAAGCCGACGACCGGGACTGCAAAAGTAAACGGGCGAATTTCGGCGCTACTTGAGTTGGGTGCCGGTTTTAACCCAGAATTCACAGGGCGAGAGAACGTTTGCTTCCAAAGCGCGCTGATGGGCTTTACGAAAGCGCAGTTGGATCGAAAGTTCGATGAAATCGCTGCCTTTGCGGAGATTGGAGAGTTCATAGACCAGCCCGTGCGTACGTATTCGAGCGGAATGTTTGTGCGATTGGCCTTTGCGGTGGCGATCCACGTAGATCCGGATATCTTGGTGATTGATGAGGCCTTGGCGGTCGGGGATAGTGCTTTCCAAGCTAAATGCATGATTCACCTCAGGTCAATACAAGCAAAGAGGGACTCAATCATCCTGTTCGTTAGTCACGATATGGTGGCCATCCAGAATCTATGCACCCGGGTACTCACTCTGCTTGATGGTTCTCTCGTTCATGATGCGGAGCCTAGGCAGTCTATTGGCTGCTACCGGGCGGAGAAAAACCTGCCTGCTGCAGCTGCCTTTCCCGTAGGCCACCCGCTGCGGCAAGGGCCTCAACGATTTGCTACGCTGCAGTCCATCGCAGTCATGAATTCCCGTCTGGAGCCGGCTACGCGATTTTCGATGGGTGATTGCATCGTTATCGACTTGTCCTTTGAGTGTCGCGAAAGCCTTCCGGAAGGTCGGTTCGGCGTGATGTTCATTAACGACTCCGGTATTCTCCTTCACGATTTCGCCTCCGGATTTTCGGGGGTCATCGGTTTCCTGGCAGGCCGCCACACGTTCCGCATTACCACGGGCCCCATCTTGGCGTACCCTGGCCACTATCACCTCGGTGCCTGGATTCAGCACTCTAAAGGAGTTCCATCAGATGACCGCTTTGGGTCCGCGCTTGCAATTCAGATTTGCGACGACGGAAAGGTGGGACATCGTGAAGCTAATTTCTCCGGCATTCGCTGTTCGAATACGGAGACCTTCCTGCCCTGTTCTGTCGTGAAGATCTAGTCATGGCTCTTTGGATCAGCAAGCTGATGAATGCCCTCTGCCGGCCATTGGTCCAGCGCGTTGGCGCGGAACTACTTCCTCATTTCAAGGATGAGTTGCAAGAGTTGGCCACCATGAGGCGGGCGACCGAACACGCTGTTCTACCGTTGGTCTTGAAGAACGAGATCGAACACATGCAGCAACTCCCGCTGTCTTTCCTCCGCGAACAAAAAGGTCTGGTGTTCGTCGGCTACGGAAGCGGCGAACTGCATGGCGCCCTTGAGGGCTCACGCTGTCTGGTCCCTCCCGTCAGGAACGAATCCGGGCTCGGCGGTGACTGCCTCGTTTTTCTCGATGAATATCATTTCGTCGCCCTGATCCGGGAGTTGCCCACTCTTTTCGTTCCCGTACGCCGCGCCATCGTCCTTCCTTTTCGTGGCGATTATCTGGCCGAAACGCGCATCCGCCAGATTTTGCATCAATTGGGTTTTCCGGAGGTGTCGGTGATGGACTATGAGAGGTATTCCGACATCTGCTCCATTAGCGGAGTATCTCACCCCATGCCGGTTGACGCGCTTCCTGTCATGGTCAGTCCGGTGGCAGAATCCGATGCCACGACCCGATGGCTGGTCGCCAATCGTTACCCAGTGCAGCCATGACAGCGGCACGCCCCCTTTTCCTGTTGCTCGGTTTCGCCAGCGAATACTCCCTGGGCCCCATTGCCCAACTGTTGCGCGGCACGGGGGAGCAGGTCATCGAAGTCGATTTTAGCGTGGCCGGGCTACCCGATTTGGGCGATACGGAAGTCATTCTGATTACTTCGCAGCATCCAGCACGGACCGCCTGGATATTCAGGCATGGCTATGGACAGGCCTCGCCGTACGACCGCTATCTGTCCCCGATGGAATGCATGCGGCGGCTCAATGTCCGCTGCTCGGTCTTTGTTCCGCATGACCTTGAGCAGCCAGTCATTACGGACGAGATTGGATACTTGTCCTTCTTCGATTTCTACTGCTCTCCCTACGAGTTCAACCCTGGCATTTCTCTTGTTTGTCAGCCCCTGTGTACCGGGTGGGTCAAGCATATCGATATTGATTCGGGCGAATTTGCTCATCAGTCTGCCGCTAGCAAGAATGGCGTGTTCTTCGTTAACCGGGTGGTCGACCTGATGCGCCGCGGTGGGGCGGCTCATTTGCTGGGAGAATATGCTGTTGCGGTCGACCATGAAGTGCCTTTCAAACTTCCCGACTGGCCTGGCGTTATCGACATCGAAAGAGAACTTGTGCAGGCCGGGGCGAAGGTGATTTCCGCGGATACCCCATCGACACAAGTGATTGCTCATTCCGTCCAGATTTTTTCCAATGCCAGCGGGTCCGTGCTTGCAGAGGCGGCCTATCTTGGCGTACCAGCACACATCATTGCGCCAAGTGCCGTTGCATTTCCCACGCCCCCCACGAGGGGCAGGCAACGGCGGCCGTTCGATTTCCAGTTGTTGATGAAAGCTATTCAAAACCATCTCGACGAGACCAGTAAACCATGAGTTCACAGCCTAGCGTCATTATCAATGCGGCCGGACGTGGTGCCCGACTCGGCCAGGCGCGTCCCAAGTGCCTGGTGCCCTTTCTCGGCCAGCCGCTGATCCATTGGCAGTTGCAGACAGTCGCGCAGATTGCCGATCTTGTTGTCGCCATCGGTTACCAGGCAGAGGAAGTCAGGCGCGAAGTGGTGGCCAGACGGCCCGATGCCAGATTTGTCTACAACGAGCGGTTTTCCTCCACCGGTACCGCCTCCAGCCTGTGCCTCGCAGCCAAGAGCTGCGCCGGTCCGGTGCTCTCCCTCGACGGCGACATGCTGGTACATCCCGATGACCTCGAGCGCCTACTGTCCGCGCCGCGTCCGTGCATCGGGCTCAGTCCCGTCCAAAGCAACGCCCCTGTGCTGGTCGAGGTCACGCGCGAGCCCGGCGACGGTGAGGAGCGCGCTACACGATTCCTCTACCAGGTTCGGCCGACCGATCCTGGTTTGTGCTGCGAATGGACGGGCCTGGTGGTCTTCGACTCCGCCGAACTTCCGCTGGATGACGAAGGACACGTTTTTCAAATGATCACCCCCTTGCTGCCGTGCCACACCGTCCATGTCCGCTGCTGCGAGATCGATTTTCCGGATGAGTTGCCCCAGATGCAGAAGTGGATCTCTGCTCTCGTGGAGGAAGGCTCACTGCATGGATAAGACTATCATCGACGCGTTCTGGAAAAAGCGCTCGGCGGAAGGAAAAGGTCGCTGGACCGATGACGCTTTGCTACGTTACGAACTCGACTGGCTTGCCAGTCACACCCCTACAGACGCCAGAATTCTGGATCTGGGCAGCGGCCCGGGAGAACTTTCCTCGCGCCTTTTGCCGGCGAGTGGAAGGCTGACATTGGTCGAGAAATATCCGGATTTCCTCAAGCTGGCCCCCGTCGCTCAGAATATTCGGCATGTTTGTTGCGATGTCCTGAGCTTTGACGACGCGGAGCACTACGACCTGATCCTGGTATTCGGGGTCATTACTCACTTGACCGAGGACGAAGAAAAGCTGATTTACCATAAGGCGGAAAATCTTCTCAATCCCGGCGGCACGCTGATCGTCAAGAATCAGGTATCTAACGGAGAGGAGAAGTTCGTCAGCGGCTACTCGGCCAGTCTGCAGCAGGACTACTGCGGGAGATATCCCGGACTGGAGCAGCAACTCGGGCGACTGCGGAACATCTTCCGGTATGTGGAGATGATTCATTATCCGGATTGTTTCAATCCTTGGCCCGATACCCAGCATGTCGCCTTTGTATGCAAGCACATCCTCTGAAGATTCCGCTCGCGGGCGAGACACCCGGGATTGATTCGGGCCAAGGAAAACACCTTCCATGACTAACAGGAAGCACGGCTGGACTGTGGCGATTGAGTCTTTCCGTCGGAAGGGCGAGTTGCTGCACGGCTGGGGCACGTTGCGCGGCAGCGGCGAGATTCCATGCGAGGTATGGCTGGAAACCGGCGTGCCGGTTTCCAGAGGGCCGCGAGGCATTCGCGCCACGCTCGGAAAGGCCGAGCGTTCGGCGCAGCAAGACGAGGCGAGTGTCGATTTCGTCCTGTATGGTTCCTTGGCGGACATTGGGCAGAATCCGGTTTTTCTCTGCCTGCTTCTGGAATGGCGGGATGGTCGGCAGCAGCGCTTGCAATTGCCGCCGCCGCACCACGCCCTCGCCGGTCGTGGTGTTGCGCGCATCACGGCGTTACCTTGGAAGCATTACTTCTCGCGCGGCTTGCGACTTATCCGTCAAGGACAGACAGGGCTTCTTCTGCGTAAGTTTTTCGGAATGGCCCATGCCACGATCACTTCCGGTTGGCACCCTGTCAGGTTCCTGAAATGGGCAACAGCAGAAGGGAAACCGCTTGCACTCGTGATCGATCACGACCTTGGTGGGGGAGCCAACCTTTATCGCCAAGCCCATGTCGCCCAACTTGCCGCAGATGGTTTTACGCCATTACTACTCTCGGTTCACCATGGCATCCTTTCGTATCAAGTGACCGTGAAGCGTGGCGCGCGTGCCCGCACCACCAACATCGACGACCTGGAAACCCTGTTCGGACTCCTGTCACAAGCGCGCATAGACCGAGTCGTCTTCAACAACATTCTGTCCTTCCCCGAACCACTCGTTTTGGTGAGAGAACTGTCCAGCTGGCTACAGCAAACGAAGCCCACGCAGTTTCTTTTTCTGGTGCACGACTACTACTGCATTTGTCCGGTATGGCTGTTGCTCGACCATACCGGGCGCTATTGCGGAATTCCCGATGCGGTTGTCTGTTCGGACTGCCTGCGTTGCAACACGGCGCCTTTCCTCGAATTTGCAGCTGGCGCAGATATCGCCGTGTGGCGATCGGTTTGGGGGGGGCTGTTGAACTGCGCTAACGAAATCCGCTGCTTCTCGGAAGCATCCCGCAAGCTGTTGTTGCGCGCCTATCCACATCTGGATTCCAACTGCATCAGCGTCCTGCCCCACCAGATCAAGCATGCAAGACTAAGGCCAATCAAATTGGCTGACCCGGGTTGGCCCGTAATCGCCGTGATTGGCCATCTTGCCTACCATAAGGGTGGCAAGTTCGTTCAGGATCTCGCCGACCAAATACTACGAACCGGCGATGATGCACGCATCGTCGTTGTCGGTACCATCGATTACGCTCTGCCTGCCTCCATTGCGACCGTTACCGGCACGTACCGGCCAGAACAACTCCCCGACATTCTGGAAAGGCACAGCGTAAATATCGGACTCTTCCCTTCCATATGCCCGGAAACTTTTTCTTATGTCGCCGAAGAAATGATGATGATGGAAATTCCCGTCGTCGCTTTCGATATTGGCGCGCCAGGAGAACGGGTTGCCCGATACCGGCGGGGGTGTGTTTTACCACCATCGTCAGCCGAGGTAGTCCTCGATCATATTCGCAGGCATTATTTGGAACACACAGGCCGTGCAGGCAATTGGTTGTCTGACTATTGAGCAAGCACCATGTCCGCCATCCCCAGCGCAATCAGAATTCCAAATATAGCCAAGTTGCGAGGATTCGCAGAACAGATCGACGAGTTGCTAAAACCTGCCACGCGCATCGTTGCCTTCACGGTCAACATGTGGACGCGCTATTTTTCCGTACAGGCAGCCCGATACATCAAGCAAAAATCGCCGCATACTGTCATCCTGTTTGGCGGTGTCGATTGTTTCGTCGGCGAATATAACCAGTTCTTTCTCGACGAAGGCTCATGCGACATCATCTGCCAAGGCGAGGCCGAGATTGCTTTCGCGAAATTTCTCGCAGGGCTGAAAACCCACGGTTGGCGAACCAGCGTTCCCGGTTTCGTCTACCAAGATGAAAACGGGAATCGGGTGAATACCGGCCGGGTGGAATTACCCACATTAAAGGATCCGCAACCTCCTCACATTTTTGATGCCTTCGATTTTTCTCTCTACGCGGAGCTAGGACGTGCGCCGTTCTTTTTTTCCCGGGGCTGTCCCTTCACCTGCCGCTTTTGTAGCGAAACCACCAACTTCAGCAAATTCCGTTGCCGCGTTCCTGTTGAAGCCTTCAATGAAGCCGTGTCCATTGCTGCAACGCTAAGAAGGTATGTCGCACGCCGACGCTTGATTTCTCCGATTCGATATTTAATGCCCACGTCACCCACCTGCTGGAGTTCTCCACGCTCATCATCGAGAGCGGCGTTTCCATCAATATGGGCGCGCAAGGACACTTCCACCATTCGATGACGAAGAATGTCATCGACACCCTTGCTAAAGCCGGATTCACCCGAATCTTCTGGGGGTTCGAGTCGGGCAGTCAGAGGGTAGTTGACCTGATGAAGAAAGCCTTCAGGCTGACCGATGCCGTACGGATAATCAGCGATTGCAGCCATGCAGGTATGTATCAATACCTGCCGGTTCTGGTCGGTTTTCCTGGCGAGACACCCGAGGATCTTGCGGAGACAGTGGACTTCATCATCCAGTTCCGCGAGACACCACGCCTTCACTTCTATCAGCCAAGCCCGGTACTCGTACGCACCAATGCAGAGTTGTATGAGCACTACAGGGATTTTGGCCTAGCTAACAACGAGGTGCTCCACTGGCAGGACGTCGCCGGTACTAATACCTACATGGTTCGTTTGGCACGCTGCTTTGTCGCCTCTCAGGCACAAGGGAACCCGGAACTGACCCCGGCGGGGGTCGTGTGCATGGATTACCTGTCGCAAAACCTCAACGACCCGGCGGTTGCTAACGATCTCTATCACCTGTTGCGCAGCCTGTTTGATCGCTCCGATAGTGCTGCCGCCTTTGTGAATCATGTCAGCCATGCATACCGAACGGCTTCCCGCATTGATTTTCGAATCCGCTCTGCGTTTGATGGGATATCCGGATCACGCGGTGCAGTCTCAATGGTCAAATCGTTGATGTACGATCCCGCACGGTTCAAGCGCATTGCCCGCTTTATTCACAGGCGAATGCTGAATCTCGCTGCCAAGACCAGACCAACAGGAAAGACAGGCGGCGTTCAAAATCGAACAGCGGTCCAGGCATCCACAGATCCGCTACTGGAGTGCTGGATGTCCACGAACAAGAATTCAAGCCGCCTTCGGGAACTGATCGTTGGCATGACCCTGGATGCGCTCCAAAGGTTACGGCTGAAACACCACCCCTCTACCATGCCGAAACAAAGTTGACCATGGCCCACAAGACGTTTTACGCATTCACCAGCGCAGCCTGCAACTACCTTCCCAAGGTCAGGCTGCTGATCCAGTCGCTCAAGCGCCACCATCCGGAGATTCGTCTGGTCTTGGCACTATCAGACCTCGTCGACGATCCTGCGGCGCTACATGGCGAAGCCTGGGACGAGATACTGACAATCGATGCGCTGGATATCCCAGACTGGCGACGCTGGACCTTTACCCATGACATCGTTGAGCTATCCACAGCGATCAAGCCCTTCGTCCTGCGCCGCCTGCTCGAGCGGCCCGATTGCGGCGGTGTGTTTTATTTCGATCCAGACATGGTGCTGTTTTCTAGGCTCGATGACCTGATTGGCCGTCTGCAGCAATCTGAAGTTCTCCTGACGCCTCACCAGAACAAGCCCGAGACCGGCTTGACCGAGGTGATGGACAATGAGATTTGCAGCCTAAAGCACGGCGTTTATAACCTCGGCTTTGTCGGGGTGCGCCCCACGGACACGGGCAAGGCCTTTGCCCGCTGGTGGGCTGACCGCGTCTACTATTTTTGCCGAGACGATATTCCCAACGGTTTGTTTACAGATCAGCGCTGGATCGATCTGGCGCCCGCGCTTTTCGACGGTGTGGAGGTAATTCGATCATCACGCTTCAACGTTGCAACGTGGAACCTAACGACTCGCAATCTTTCCGGCTCTTCGACAAAAGGATTCATTGTTGACGGAGAGCCGCTGGGCTTTTACCACTTTACGGGTTTTGACAGTGGCGCACACCGTATCATGGCTGCAAAATATTGCGCAGGTAATCCGTCGGTGAAAGCCTTGGTGAATTGGTACGAAGACGAAACACGCGAATGGCAGAACGACCCTCTTGCAAAGCAACCTTGGGCTTTTGGGCGGTTTCTAGATGGGACGAAGATTTGTCGTGCCCATCGCCTTATCTTCCGTAACAGAGCTGACCTTCAGCGACGCTATCCAGATCCGTTTGCTGCAGATAATGGTGATGAAGAGACTTACGCCGGTTGGTGCCGTAAGCGAGGTCCTAGGGAATATCCTGAGTTCTTCCCGAAGCCTTCGGCGAATGCCGACTGGTCGGAGTTGACGAGGGAATTGACGCCCTCAATTGCACCGCATACCGGGGGGGGGCTTCCGTTGGCAGCACGTTTGCGGGGCGCGGCCACGGATATGAAACAAGCACGTCTTCTTGGCTTGCAAGTGCTGGGGGTGTTGAGACGTGAAGGTACGCGCGGATTGCTTACGCGGATTCGACAAGCCATCGCAAAAAGATGATGTTCAACGCGTATTTTTATCGGATGCTCGGCAATCCATGCTTAACAAGCAGCCACAGTTTGTGAGGCCAAGGGCAAAAAACGGATAGCCAGCCAACTAGATTTAATTTTCGCGTTGACTGGATGGCTTTTCGCAGAGCCGCAAGTTGTTGGCGTTCCCGCCAGAGACTTGTCAGGCAAGCCCAGTAAATGCTCGTAAACAGATGAAAATCACGCTTCAATAGAGCCAGAAAAGCACCTTCGATCAAAAGGGAAGCAACATGAAGTGGGAACAGCAGTTGCAATAGAGGTGCGGGGTGGAGTAGTACAATTGCATACGATTTATTGCGTTCGCTCAACGCTCGTCTCCGTCGCGTCGTGGCTAGGCGCCGATTCCTCACTGCGCCACCCCCCAGAGTCTTGCCGAAATGATGTTTGAATCCAGAGCGCGCTATGGCTAGGACAGAGTAGCCTCGAAGTCTCGCGATGCAAGCAAGGTACATGTCCTCCGCGACCGTGTGGAAGAAAGTCGGAAAACCGCCAAGTTGCGTCCATAATGCCTTTGGAATCCAAAGGCATGCGCCCGAGACCATGGCCACGTCGCCTCGGCTCGGATCGAGGTTGGGGATCGGATTCAGGAACGGGTCGCTCAAGCTGCCAATGTCGACAAGATCGCCGGTTTGCATGTCATATTGAGGAAGGCCAAGAATCGTCGGAGGGCGCGCACACGCTTCTTCAAACAAAGTCTGAAGCGCGTCGGGGAAGAGAGTGGCATCGTTGTTCAGAAGCAGAATGTATTGGCCGCGCGCCACATCAACCATGCGATTGTTGCTGACACAGAACCCGACGTTTTCCTCACTGGCGATGAGTTTGACGTCGGGATACCGTTCACGGATTAGCTCGGGCGAACCATCCGTTGAGGCGTCATCATGGACGATGATCTCGATGGGGTAATTAAACCCCTGTGAATATACCGAGTTGAGGCAGTCTTCAATGATCGTTTTGCCATTGAAATTTGCGATGCATACGGAACAGACAGGTGCCGGTGCCTCCGTGCGATTAGCGCTCATGGTTTTCTGACGGCGAGCATGCGGTTGTATCGAAATGGGACGGACGCGACGACATCAAAATCTGTGAAATGCCTCATGATCTCGCTGAGTGACCAGAAGCGAACGTAAAACAAGGAACGTTTTCCCTTCTCGGGAACAGGAGCGACCAGAAAGATACCGTTTTGGGCTAGACAGTTCTTTACGTTATCGAACGCCGCCTGCAAACCAGTATCGCTCGTGATGTGTTCAATCACGTCGATCATCAAGATCAGGTCAAATTCGCCGCGGAGACCATCGGATGTGATGTCCAACCGGCTGAATTGGAAGCTCGGATGTCGCCTGCGAAGTTCGGGGAAAAAAACGTCAGTAATGTCTATCCCGACATAGTGCCGTACCCCTTGCTCAGCGAGCAGGTTGGCGTAGAAACCATTGCCGCATCCGATTTCCAGTATGCGGGCTGTTGGAAAATCAACGCGTCGCTGACGGCATAAGGAAAGAAAAGAACGGCCTGCTTTCTGGTACATGGTGTCGTTCTCCGCGTCGGAGATTCCTTCGTCACCGACTCCTTTAAGGGAAAGCCCATACCGAGTGAAACGATCTTTCCAGTAGCGTTCGGCATCGTAATTCCCCTTGACGCGATACTTGAATGGCGCGACGACAAGTTTGTTGAATGCCCTGCACAAGAATGCGAAAGGATCTTTCTTGAACCTCGAGAACATGCCTGTCATAGTCTCCTCCGCTCAATGCTGTGGAGTAAATCGCGATAGCGGAGCGCTGTCGTCGTCCAGTCGTATCTCGGGGTGACGAAAGATCTTCCCGCTTTGCCCATTTGGTAGCGCAGAGAGGGATTGGCCAGCAGGGCGATTATCTTCCGGGCGAGTTCCTTTTCGTTGCCCTGCTGAAACAACAGGCCGGTCTGGCCGTCCTGTATGATTTCCTGGGCAGCAGGAAGATCCGATGCAATGACCGGGCATTCGCACGCCAGTGCTTCGACGCAGACAAGACCAAATCCCTCTGCTGTCAAAGAAGGGAAGACAAGCAGTGTGGCCTTACGGTAAAACTCCGGGAGGTCGTCGTGATTAACGGGGCCAAGGAATTCTATTGATTGCTTGATTCCCAACTGCTGGCTCAACGCCTCCAGAAATGCCCTCTCGGGCCCACGGCCGATGATCCTAAGCTTGCTGTCGGGATGATGCCTCAGGACATCCGGCATTGCGCGAATGAGCGTTTCTGCCCCCTTCTGTGCAGAAAGCCTGCCGACAAAAAGAATCTCCGCGCTGTGGCGCTCCGTCTTGTGCGAAGGAAAAAAAGTATTCAGCGTGTCGATGCCCATCGAAATGACAGAGGTGTTATCGACTCCAGTTCCCAGTGACCGCAAGCACGAATTCATGGCCGCGCTGACGGTAGCCAACGCATCACTCCGTCTGACTACCAGTCGCTTCAGAGCGGTCATCAAGGGGCCTTGCAGGCCATTCAGGTCACTGCCGTGAACTGTGCAAAGCAGTGCGGGGAAACTTCGGAAGAATAGCGTGCGAGCAGTGGCCGCGGTGAGGCCCTGAGGGATCAGCCAGTGTGCATTGACTATGTCGAACTTGCCACAACACAGCAAACGCAACAGGGCGAACAACTGGCAGCCAAAAAACATGGGAACGAGTAGGTAACGGAGACGGTTGTCGCGTAGATTGGCCAGGATGCCTCCGCGGTAAGCAAGCGTTTCTCCCCGCTCAAAACAGTATCGGAAGCGCACAACAGTCAGGTTGTCCATCATTTCACGGGTCTTCGCGCCCGGGGCGTGAGGGGCCAGCACCCAGACATCGAAATCAGGCGCCAGCCGTTTGCAGAGTTCGAATACAAAAGGCGGCTCCGTGTCACCTTCCCACCGTGGAAAGGTTGAGGTTAGAACCAGCAGCTTCTTGCGCCCTGATTGACTGCTAATTTCGATCACTATCTTTGTAAATCAGCATCGTGATTTGTTCAGAGATCAGGCCGATCAGGAAAATAAACACTGACGAGGTAATAAGCAGCGCACTCATGTTGGTGAACCGATGCTGGGTAACAAAGGTGTACGCGTAGTGGCACATCCCCGTCAGGAAGAAGGTCAGGGCGATCGGCATGAATAGCTTTAGCGGCGAATAGAGAGTACCTATCTTGAAGATAATCAAGAGGAAACGCAGGCCGTCCTGTGTTGGTCTGATATGGCTTTTTCCCGATGTGCGCCGAGGTGTGTGAATTGGAACATACGCGACGCTCAAGCCTGCGCGGAAGAAACTCATGGTGATCGTGGTCGGGTAGGAAAAACCGTTGGGCAGCAGGTAGAGGAATTGTCGAAACTTGTTGGCGCGAACTACCCTGAAACCGGAAGTGAGATCCTCGATAGTCTGTTTGACAATCCAGCTTGCAAAACGGCTAAAGACATCATTGGCTATTGCTCGGTGCGGGCCGGCGTGCGAACCTGATTGCCGCGCCCCGACGACCATGTCGTAACCCTCGGAGAACTTTTCGAGCAGTGCCGGAATATCGCCCGGCTGATGCTGGCCGTCCGCGTCCATGAAAATAATGACATCGCCTTTCGCCGCTCTCGCGCCGGTCTTGATCGCAGCGCCGTTGCCTTTAGGGTATTGATGCCGGATACATCTAATTTTTTGTGATGCGCAAACTGCGGCCGTGTCGTCAATCGAACCGTCATCAACAACAAGAATTTCGCAACCAAGGTTAAGCTCGGCTAGGCGGGGCAGTATGCGACTCAAGCCGCTGGCTTCGTTTCTGGCAGGAATGACGATAGAGAGTGTGTCAGCGAGCATTGGGTGCCGATGAAAGTTCTGTTAGTGTTCCGTAACGCCAAATGTGAAAAGCAGTTCTTTGCGGGTTTTTCGTTCTTCGCTGGATAGCTTCGCATTTCGCAATGCAATCAGCAACCGTTTTGCTTCTTCGCGCTCTTCAGACAGTAACAGCAGTTGCGCCCATTTCAGTTGATTGCTGGGATTGCCTGGCACCAGCTTCAAAGATTTTGCCAAGCTCTCGCGGGCTGCTTGGAGATCCTTTTCATGGAGCCAGAGGTAATCGGCATGCCAGGAGCGCATTGTCGCTTGTGCGTTAAGTGACGTTGTCGGGTTTGAGAAAGCGGCCGTGAACAAGCTGTCGACGTCAAGCCTGTCGAGACACAGCGTGTTTCCCAAAGACAATTCTTTTGCTGCATACAAAACGGTTTGGTCTCCCGGGGCGAAAGGCGTATTCGATAGTCGCCTGCCAAGTTCTTCAACCCATAACTCTTCTATCGCGAGATTCGCTTTGCAGTTCAAATTAATCAGAGCCAGGAGTGGTATCTTGGCGTTTGAATCGAGTTCGTATGCGAGTTCAAAGTGTGCCCTGGCGAATGCATAAGTCGGAGATGATGAAGACGATGCTTCCGGAAGGTTTGAGAGAGCACGGCCGGCGTCGAATTGCGTCCGAGACGACTTTCTGTGGTGTTGGGCTTCAATTTGAGTCCGTCTCACTTCCTCGCCAAACTGATCGGCGCGTAAGGCGGTAACGAAAGTGATGTAGCTGATAATCGCCAGCACACAGGTGATACCCAGGGTTTTTCTGCTGCCATGTTTTTCTATCAAACGAGAAAGAAACCAAGCAAGAGGAAACAATGGCCCCAGCAGCGGCAGGTAGTTGCGATGCTCGTGCGCGATTTCCAAGGGAAGTACAGTCGATTCCATTGAATGGCCGACAAGAAACCAGGTTATCCCCAGAGACACGAGCGGCGCCTGTCGGCGCGTTTTCCAGGCTACAACGGCAAGGCCGAACAGTCCAGCAAGGGAGGAAAGCGTTGTCCAGGGTGTGAGTAGTCCCGTCGATAGCGAAATGTCGTCATGAAACAGGCCGAAATTCTCTAGTTGCGGAAGGAAGATGAGTCCCAGATAAAACCAGAGGATTCGTCCTTCTGTCATGAGGCGCTCGCCAAGGCTGAATTCGCGGAGGTTGTACCCTGCGGCCCAGAGCCATTGACCGTTTGGCGAGAGCATGTAGGCAACAATGGCGACTGTGCCTAGCGCGGTCAGTGCCGAGAAACCCCGCGAAAAAGTATCCAACTGCCCTTCTTTCGCGCGACGAATAATCAGTTCCCACGCCAAGGCGAATGCCGGGAACAGCAGCCCACTTTCCTTGCTAAGAACCGATAGCGGCCAGAAGACAAACCAGGCCAAAAGCAGCCAGGCCGAATTATGTTTGTCTCGCCCGTGAATATGCAGAAGCAAAGCCGCTAACAGGAATAATGCCGACAGGCTGGTCATCCGCTGTACAACGTGGAGAACCGGGAGAAGTTGAATGGGGTGCAGCAACCAAGCCGCTGTCAGTGCGACGCTGGCGATGTATGGCTGTTCAGGATTCTGTTTGAGGTATTGCGAAGAAAAGAGCTTGAGTGCGAGAACGAAAACTAGGCAGCCGCAAAGAAGGTGAATAGCGAGATTAGTTGCCTTGAAAGCAAGTGGGGACAATCCGCTGAAAAAATAGTTGAGCGCAAAGCTGAACTGGGCAATGGGACGGCCCAGCGGACCAGAACGGCCACTCAATAGGGCAGTGCTAACCGACTCGAATGAAAGACTATCCAGGTGGATAGCTTCCGCGGTAAGTATGTTTGGAATGTCATCAAAGAAGAAGTTGCCGTGGAGACCGGGTAAGTAAATTCCAACAACCAAACCGCCTACGAGCAGCGCCACCAAAGAGTTTGTCAGAATATTCTTCAATAGATGCCCCAAAGAAAAAGCCCCTTGGGCTGGACCAAGGGGCTTTGTTTGTAAGACTGGTTTAGAAGTCTTTGCAAGAGCCCGGCAGATATTTGGTATTGATCGTGCCTTTTCCGCAAGTCCAGTTCAGACGGCCGGTGGGCGCGGCCGCACCGCCCGGATCCGTGGCACGAAGGATAAGAGTTGTGCCTGCAGCTGCACCGAGACCTGTATCAGCGCTTAAAGTAACAAGCACATCACCTTGAGCGTCATTGGTGTAAGTCCAGCCTACGCTCGCAACATACCTTGATGTTTGAGTCTGGATGCCCATTGAATCAATACTTGGCAACATTTTTCCCGCATTTGTGTAGGTCTCGGTAACAGCTGTTCGCCCTGCAGACGCTGCCAATAGCCCTTCGGATACCTTGGCGCGAATTGTGTAATCCTGATATGCCGGCAAAGCTACTGCCGCCAAGATACCGATAATCGCCACGACGATCATCAGTTCGATCAGGGTGAAACCTTGTTGAACGCGTTTCATAAGTTTCTCCTTCAGTGACAATGTTTGATGAATCATTCAAACACTCGATGTGTTCGGTTTTCCTTGAAGCAACATGCGTGCCATGTTCAGATTGAAGGTGTTTTGCGGTTTTATGGGCGTGGAATGGTGAAAAGTCACCGTTGCCGTTGCCGTTTTTTGTCACGTCGGGTCGAGAATCGTCGGTTTTTAACGTTGAGTCAGACCATCTCCGCCGCCACCACAGCCCGCAACACCGTCTGAGTCTCGTTAAGCCGCGTCTTGTTGCTGAACCACCACACCGAGCCTTTCTTGATCGACCAGTAGGCTTCACTCCCCGAAAGAAGCAAGGCGGCGGTTCGACCTAGCGTGGGTTGATGGCCGACGACGAGGACGGGATGATGTTTCGCGTCGCCGCCTTCGGGCCAGTCGATGGCGGCCAGCAGGTCGTTGACGCTGTTGCCCGGGGCGAGGCGCGGGTCTGTTTCGAAGGACAGGTCGAGTGCCTGTACGGTTTGCTGGCATCGTCTGGCCGGGCTGGCCACGATGCGCAAATTTTCAGGCGCGTGTGTCTTGAGCCAGGCGGCCATTTGCTGTGCCTGTTTTTCGCCGCGCGGGGTGAGCTTGCGCTTGATGTCGGGAATGCCGTCTTCGGCTTCGGCGTGGCGCCAGAGCAAGAGGTCCATGAGTTGTCCTTTCCGGGAACCGGCTTTCGCCGGGTGACGCGTTCAAACATTTTCTTGCCGGAGTTGGAGCCGGTGGTTTCCTGGACCTATGCCGTCAGCACAGGCCCCGGATATTGGGCAATCGTCGCATCGTCCGTCAGCAAGTATGTGCCTTCAACGGTCGCTTGTGCGACCAGTAGTCTGTCGAATGGATCCTTGTGGATTGGCGGGAGGGCATCGATGGCGACGGCGTGCTCGCTGAGGATGGGCAACTCGACGTAGCCGTTGTCGAGGAGGCTGCGGCGCAGCAAACGTGTATCGACCTGGAAATCGTCGCGCTTCAGGCCATTCTTGATAGCGATCTCCCATAAGCTGGCGACGCTGAACAGTAATTCGTTTTTCGGATCGGTTATCAGTTCGTAAGCGCGTAGAGGCATGCGGTCGGAACCTGCCGCTGCCCAGAGTAGAAGGTGGGTGTCCAGCAGAAGTCTCATTTTTCGTTCTCAAAGAGGCTTTGTATCTCGGCGGCGCCCATCGTGTTGAAATCGTCGGGAACCCGGATTTGTCCGGCCATGAATCCGATACGCCTTCTTTGTGCGGCATCAGGTGCGTCGATGGCCATGACTTTGACCAAGGGCTTCCCCGCCTTGGCGATTACGAAGGACTCGCCTTTTGCAGCCTGTTCGACCAGTCGGGAAAGCTGTGTTTTGGCTTCGTGAATGTTGTAAGTATGCATTGCCTTGTCCTTGGTTGAATTTAATGGACTAAGTTTATGTTGGGCCCAGAATCAAGGCAAGAGGTCTAAAGCAGATGGCTAAAACGGTGGTCACAAAGAGGCAGGGGTTACGCAAAGAACTTCCGGTTGGCAGTCTTTCACGGCTTCTCGGCTCAGCTGACAAAAACCGTATCCGGCTGGCCGTGCGCTTCCCAATCGGGGTTCGGTGCACGCGATTCGGGAGCTCCAGGCGCTAACTGGATTCCGGCTTTTGCCGGGATGACGGTTCTCCAGTAGTTTTGTCCGCGGAGTTACAGATCGTAGCCGCGCAGCTTTTCCACGTCCGGAATGGTGATCCTGCGGCCTTCGACGACGATCAGCCCGGCTTCGGAAAGCTCGTGCAGGATGCGCGAAAAATGTTCCTGGGTGAGGTTGAGGCGCGAGGCGATGGTGCCCTTGCTGGTCGGCAGGGTCACGGTCAGCGAGCGGGTGTCCTGCTCCGGGTTGTCGCGCAGCAAGTAGCCGATGATGCGTTGGCGGCCGGAATGCAGCGAATAGGATTCGACGTCGGTGATCAGGTGATGCAGGCGGACGGAAAGCGAGGCGATCATCTTGCGGCTGAAGAGAGGGTCACGTTCCAGTTCGTCGAGCATGACCTGCTTGGGAATGTGCAGCAGCCGGGTGTCGGCGAGGGCCTGGGCGAACACTGGGTAGGGCTTGTCCATGAACATCACGGCTTCGCCGAAGGTTTGCCCCGGCCCGAGGATGTCGATGACCTTTTCCGTCCCCTGCGATGAGGTGAATCCCAACTTGATCTGACCGTGAGCCACCAGGTGGAAGCCAGTCGGCAGATCGCCCTTGTGAAACAGGATGTCGCCCTTGCCGGCGTTGATCTCGCGGGTGCCGCGTGCGATCCGGGCGATTTCCTCGGGACTCAGGCTGCTGAAGAGAGGCACTCTGGAGAGCAGTGCGTCGATGCTGGTTCCCGGGATTGATGGCATGGGCGGGGTTGGCGGAAATCTACGATGAGGCAGGATCGTCGCACGTGTTGCCGGACCGGGCAAGACCGAAAAAGAAAAAGCGCGCCGGGATGCGGCGCGCTTTGGGTGTCAGGCGGGATGCATTCTAAATAAGAGCCACCTTCAGGACGTAGATGACCGCGATGCCGGTCAACCCTTGCACCAGCGTGCCGAGCGTCTGGCACTTGTAGGCGACGTCGACCTTCATGTTCGAGAACTGGGCGACGACCCAGAAGTACGAGTCGTTGGCGTGCGAGACGATCATTGCGCCGCAGCCGACGGACATGGTGGCCAGCACGGCGCCCATCGGGGAGGCCAGTCCGAGCGTGCCGAGCAGCGGATAGACGATGGCCGAGGTGGTGATCAGGGCGACGGTCGATGAGCCTTGTGCCGTCTTCAGCGCGGCGGCGATCAGGAACGGCAGGAAGATGCCGAGATTCAGCGTGGCCAGGCTGGAACCCAGGTAATCGGCGATCTTGCTCGCCGCCAGCAATGCGCCGAGCGATCCGCCGGCGGCCGTGATCATGATGATCGCGGCGGAATCCTTGAGTCCGGTTCCGACCCAGCCGGACATGACTTCCTCGTTCAGCTTCGGCACCAGCGGAATGCAGGCAAACATGCCAAAGAGCAGGGCGACCATCGGTTCGCCGATGAAGTCGAGCGTGGCCTTGAGCGCGCCGGCGCCGAACGGTTGGCCGGGGAAGGCCGCGACGGACTTGAGCGCGATCAGGATGATCGGCAGCAGTAGCGGGGTGAAGGCGGCAGCGGCGCTTGGCAGGTGCTTGTACTGCTCCATCAGTTCCTCGTAGGTCACCGACGATTCGGCCAGCACTTCATAGTGACGGGCAAACTTGGTGGCCCACAGATAGCCGGCAATGGTGACAGGGATGGCCACCAGAAGGCCGATGAAAATTACCGAGCCGAGGTCGGCATGCAGGTTGTTGGCCGCGGCGATCGGGCCGGGGGTTGGCGGCACCAGCGTGTGCGTGGCGTAGAGCCCGGTGGCCAGCGCCGTGGCCATGGTGGCCATGGAAACACCGGTTTTCTTCGACAGCGACTTGTTCAGTGCGGAAAGAATGACGAACCCGGAATCGCAAAACACCGGAATCGAGGTGATGTAGCCGATGATGCTCATGGCCAGCGCCGGGCGTTTCGGGCCGACGACGCGCAATACGGTTTCCGCGAGCGTCAGCGCCGCGCCGGTTTTTTCCAGAAAGACGCCGATGATCGTCCCGGCGATGATGACGATGCCGATCCGTTCCGCCGTCCCGCCGAACCCCTTCATGATGGTCTTGCTGACTTCGACGGGGTTCATTCCGGCGGCGATGCCGACGAAGAACGAGGCGAGCAGCAGAGCGAGAAAGGCATGTACCTTGAAGCGCGAAATGAGCACCACGATCATGACGATCGCGATGGCCAGTATTACCAGAAGCATGGGACCCTGTACCATTTTTCCCTCCAGTTATTGTGATTGAAGAATCTGTTGTAGTCGTCTTTCAACGAATCGCCAGCGATGCCTTGACGATCCGGCACAAGCGCTCGGCCCCGGCTTCGATCAACTCGCTGCCGTCGCGCATGCACTCCTCCAGCGAAAGGGGGCGGTCGCAGATGCTCATGACCGCATCGATTCCCTGTCCCAGCACGTCGTTGGCTCCCTGACCGAGTCCGCCCGACAGGCAGAACACCGGGACTCTACGGGCTTTGGCGACCTTGGCCACGCCGACCGGAGCCTTGCCGTAGGCGGTCTGAAAGTCGGTGCGCCCTTCGCCGGTAACGACGAAATCCGCAGTGCTGACGGCCTCGGCAAAACCGACGGCTTCGAGAACGATCTCGACGCCCGGGCGGAGCTTCGCCGGGGTGAAGAACATCAGGCCGGCGCCCAGCCCGCCCGCCGCGCCGGCACCGGGAAAGTCGGCGACATCTCGACCGGTGGCCTCGCGCGCGACGTGGGCAAAATGCGCGAGAGCAGCGTCCAGTTCCGCCACGATTTCGGGACTTGCGCCCTTTTGCGGACCGAAAACGGCGGAGGCGCCGCGGGGTCCGCACAGCGGGTTGTCGACATCGCACGCGACAATCAGTTCGGTTTGCCCGATACGCGGATCGAGTCCGGCGAGGTCGATCCGCGCCAGTTGCGCCAGTGCCGCGCCGCCTTCGGGAAGATCCTGTCCGGCAGCGCTGAGGAAGCGGATGCCGAGGGCGCGTGCCATCCCGGCGCCCCCGTCGTTGGTCGCGCTGCCGCCGATGCCGATGATGATCTTGCGCAGTCCGGCGTCGAGTGCCGCCAGGATCAGTTCGCCCGTACCGCGGGACGTAGCAATCCGTACGTTCAACTTGTCCTTCGCCACCAGCGGGAGCCCGGACGCAGCGGCCATTTCGATGACCGCTGTTTTTCCGTCGCCGAGAATTCCCCATTTTGCAGAAACACGTTCGCCGAGCGGGCCGGTGACCTGTGTGCAGCGGAGCGTGCCGCCGGTCGCGCCAACCATTGATTCGACAGTGCCTTCGCCGCCGTCGGCAATCGGGATCTTTCGCACGACTGCGTCGGCAAAGATCTTGTGAATCCCCCGTTCCATGGCGTCGGCGACGCCCATGGCGGAAACGCTTCCCTTGTATGAATCCGGCGCAACGACGATACGCATGGCAGCCCTCGTTGGAAATCCTGAAAAGCATAGCGATCGTGCGTCGGAATGACATCGTTCAAATACACAAGAACCGTGA
This sequence comes from Propionivibrio sp., assembly GCA_029975435.1. Lineage (GTDB taxonomy): Bacteria > Pseudomonadota > Gammaproteobacteria > Burkholderiales > Rhodocyclaceae > Propionivibrio. Next base: position 58,813 of record JARKPC010000020.1, read on the forward strand.
CAAAAAAATGTGAAAATATAGGCAGATGACCAACGTGATCCTCTGAGGCGCCATGATCAACCTTGAAACGCCCCTGGCTCAGGAAATCGTCCAGCGGACGATGCAGATCATCCCGTTCAACGTCAACGTCATGGATGTGCGCGGTGTCATCCTGGGCAGCGGCAATCCGTCCCGGATCGGCGAACTCCACGCCGGCGCCCGCCTGGCGTTGGCGCAATCACGGGCGGTGGAACTCGATACGGCGCTGACGCGCACCTTGCAGGGAGCCCGGCCCGGCGTGAATCTTCCGCTCACGGTGCGCGGGCAGCCCTGCGGCGTGGTGGGGATTACGGGAAATCCGGATGAGGTTCGCCAGTTTGGCGAACTGGTTCGCGTCATGGCCGAGATGATTCTCGAGCAGGCGCAACTGGTCAGCGAACTGCAGCATGAAAAACGCTATCGCGAAGAGTTCGTGGATCAGCTGATCAAGCAGGGAGCGACATCACGCGCCGATCTTGAAATCTGGGGCAGCCGCCTTGGCGTGGATTTCCGCGTTCCGCGTTCGGTGGTCATCCTGGAACTGATTGATGAAGCCGTCAGCCCGGATTTTGCCATGGCCGAACTGCAGCGCTGCCAGCAACAACTGGCGAGATACGATCCGGAACTGCTGATGGCGGCGGTTTCCCCGCGCGAGCTGGTGATCCTCAAGGAACTTGTGCCACCGGAGGACGAGCGCAATCTGGCCGCCTTTGGACAGGAACAGCTTTTCGCGCTGGATGCGGCGGCCCGCCAGGGGCTGAAGACCCCGGCTGCCTTGTCGCTGGGCGTGGCGCTGGCCGGGATCGAAGGCGTTCCCTTGTCGTACCAGTGTGCGCAACGGACCTTCCGGGTGGGGCGAACGCGCAACAGGCTGGCGCGTCTGTTCTCGTACTATAACCTGAGTTTTCCGGTGCTCCTGTCCGCGCTCGGGTCGGGCTGGCAGGCGGAGCAGCTGCTGCAGCCGCTCAAGCGCCTGCAGGACCGCGACCGGCGCAGCGGCAGCCTGTGCCAGACGCTCGGTGCCTGGTTTTCCGAGGATTGCCAGGCGGAGCGAACGGCACGCAAACTGGGCATCCACCGCAATACGCTCGATTACCGCCTGCGGCAGATTAGCGAGATAACCGGCCTCGACCTCGGGCGGATGAATGACCGGCTGATGCTCTATGCGGCCTTGCAGCTCGAATGATCCGGAAATGGAATAAATCCGAAATTCAGGAAGCGCCGAAAATCTCGTTCAGCTGCTGGGTGACGCGGACGAAAGTCGTGCGTTTCGACAGTTCCTTGAGCTTGCGCGCGCCGACGTAGGTGCAGGCCGAGCGCACGCCGCCGAGGATGTCCTGCAGCGTGTTTTCCACGGGGCCGCGGTAGTCGAGCAGCACTTCCTTCCCTTCCGACGCCCGGTAACCGGCGACGCCGCCGGAGTACTTGTTCATCGCCTCGCGCGAGCTCATGCCGTAGAAGCGCATCTTGCGCTCGCCGTCCACCTCGACGATGTCCGATCCGCATTCGTCGTGGCCGGCCAGCATGCCGCCGAGCATCACGAAATCAGCGCCGGCGCCGAAAGCCTTGGCCAGGTCGCCCGGCGAGGTACAGCCGCCGTCGGCGCAGATCAGGCCGCGCAGGCCGTGGGCGGCATCCGCGCATTCGATGATGGCGGAGAGTTGCGGATAGCCAACCCCGGCCATCTTGCGTGTCGTGCAGACCGAGCCGGGGCCGATGCCGACCTTGACGATGTCGACGCCGTCGAGGATCAGTTCTTCGGTCATCTCGCCGGTCACCACGTTGCCGGCCATGATGGTGATTTTCGGGAAAGCGGCGCGGAGCTTGTGGATGAAGCTGATGAACGCCTTGGTGTAGCCGTTGGCGACGTCCACACAGACGTTCTGGATGGTGCCGTCGGCTTTGTCCATCACGCGGCGGAATTTTTCGAGGTCCGGCGTGGTGATGCCCATCGAATAGAAGGTCGACGCGTTTCCCGGCTGTTCGGCAAAGAAGGCGAGCAACTCCGCTTCGCTGTAGTGCTTGTGCAGCGCGGCCGACAGCTTGTGCCGGGAGAGTGCGCGCGCCATCTCGAAGGTCCCGGTGGCGTCCATGTTGGCGGCGATGATCGGAATGCCGTGGTAGGTGCGCTGGGAGTGCAGGAAGACGAAATCGCGGGAGATGTCGACTTCCGAGCGCGAGGTCAGGGTCGAACGCTTTGGGCGGATGAGTACGTCCTTGAAGTCGAGTTTGAGATCCTGTTCGATGCGCATGGTGTGTTCCTCTCAGTCGTTGGCGGGGCTACGCGAGGGCCGGCAGTGTTCCGGAAAGTGTTCTCAGCGACTCGCGAGCGTTTCGGTAATCGGGGCAGTAATGGCCGACAATGGCCCAGAAGCGGGCTCCGTGATTCATTTCGCGCAGATGGGCGAGTTCATGCACGATCACGTAATCGATGATGTGCGAGGCACAATGGATCAGGCGCCAATTCAGGCGAATGCCTGTTTTCAGGCTGCAACTGCCCCAGCGCGTGCGCGCGGAAGATAGCGCAAGCGGCGGCGCGGCAATGCCGAAACGCCCGGCGTGATGGGCGAGTCGCGGGGCAAATAGTTCCAGCGCCCTTTTCCGCAAGGCCTTCCCAAGCACGGTCTCGCCGTTCTCCGGCGAGCGCAGGCGGAGCGTCAGTATCGTCGGTTCGCCTTCCGTCCAGCTGACCTGGTTGTTGCCGCTGGCCAAGCGGATTTCCAGCGAGCCGCCGAGATACGGCAGGCGTGTCCCGTCGCCGAGACGCAGTGGCACGGGGCGCCGCCGTTCGCGCCATTCGTCGAGTTTCTGCGCAACCCAGTCGCCGTGTTTGCGGATCAACGTTTCGACTTCGGCGAGCGGAGCGCGGTGCGGCGCACCGACCCTCAGTCCGCGATGATCGATGGTGAGGCCAATGGTGCGTCGCCGCGCGCGGCGCAGTGTATAGGGAACGATGCGGTCGCCCAGGGCGATCGTTCGTGGGGTTTCGCCTTCGGTGGGTTTTTCGAAGGCGAACGGGAGTTCAGCTTGCCAGGGCATTGGTGGTTGCTGTGTAACGGTGCGGCGAGAGCCGGCGCATCTCGGTCTCGATCCATTGCTCGGCCTGCGCCGTCACTTCCTCAGCCGATTTGCCTTTGGTGTCGATCGCCGGTCCGATGCTGACGGTGATCAGCCCCGCCTTCTTGACGAAGGCATTCCTTGCCCAGAACTCGCCAGCGTTGTGGGCGACCGGGACCGCTGGAACCCCCGCCTTGACGGCCAGATGGGCGCCCCCGGTCTTGAAGCGGCGGCTTTCGCCGGGAGGAATGCGCGTCCCCTCGGGGAAAATGACTACCCAGTAGCCGGCCTTGAGGCGTTCGCGTCCTTGCTTTTCGACCTGTCTCAGTGCGTTCTTCCCGGCGGCGCGGTCGATCGAGATCATCTTGACCGCGGCGAAAGCCCAGCCGAGAAACGGGATCAGTAGCAAGGACCGCTTCAGGACAAAGACGAGTGGCGGGAAAATGGCCTGCAGGCCGATGGTTTCCCATGCCGATTGATGCTTTGAAAGAACGACCGATGGTGTTGCCGGGATGTTCTCGCGGCCGATGACCTGGTAGCGCAAACCCAGCACATGGTCGCAAAGGGCCATGAAACCTGCCCGCCAGACAGCGATGATGCCGAAGCGGAAACGCATCGGCAGCACCGCCGAGAGCGTGACGAGCAAACCGGCGGGGGCGGTGATCAGAACGGCTAGGAACAGGAACAGGGTGGAGCGGATCAGGGCGATCATGACTTCAGGATGTACTCGACAACCGCCGCCAGATCGTCAAATACCAGCGTGCCCTCGGGCATGCCGCCGTCGGCCTGGGTGGCCTTGCCTTTGCCGGAGAGGACCAGCACGGGCTTGGCGCCTGCAGTCGCAGCCGCCTGCAGATCGCGCAGCGAGTCGCCGACGGCGTAGGCGTGGGTCAGGTCGATGTTGAAGCAGCCGGCGATCCGCTCGAACATGCCGGGCTTGGGCTTGCGACAATCGCAGTTCGAATCGGCCGAGTGCGGACAGTAGAAGATCGCGTCGATTCGCCCGCCCATGGCCTTGACCGCTCGGTGCATCTTGTCATGGATGCTGTTCAGCGTATCCATGTCGAAAAGCCCGCGATCGATCCCGGACTGGTTGGAGGCCACCACCACGCGATAACCGGCCTGGGTAAGGCGGGCAATCGCTTCCAGGCTGCCGGGAATGGGTTTCCATTCGGCCGGCGACTTGATGAAGTGGTCGGACTCGAAATTGATGACGCCGTCGCGGTCGAGGATGACGATTTTCATACGCCCAGTTTCGAAATGTCGGCTACTGCGTTGAGTTGGTCGAACAAAGATTTCAACAGGCCGAGGCGATTGGCGCGGATCAGCGGTTCGTCCACATTGACCATCACTTCGTCGAAGAACCGGTCAACCTCGGCACGCACCGCAGCAAGCACCTTCAGAGCGTCGGCGTAGTCCTCGTTGGCGACGTGCGAACGAACCACCGGGGCGATCAGTACGACGCGCTCGAACAGGGCTTTTTCCGCTGCTTCCTGCAGGAGCGCCACGTCGGGTTCAGGCAGCGAGCCTTCGGCCTTCTTCAGGATGTTGCCGATGCGCTTGTTGGCGGCGGCCAGCGCCAGGGCTTCGGGCTGGTGCAGGAAGTCGCGTACCGCGGCCAGCTTGGGCGGCACCAGGTCGATGCGCGTCGGGCGCTGGGCGAGGACAGCCTCGATGACGTCCTGGGCGTGGCCGGCGTCCTTGAGCAGGCCGCGCAGACGGTCGAGCATGAAGTCGAGCAACTGTGCCTGAAATCCGCTGGCCGAGAGCATGCCCTGCGGGAAAGCATTGGCCGTTTCGGCGATCAACTCGCCCAGGTCGAGCGGCAGCGGTTTTTCCATGAGGATACGCAATACGCCGAGCGCGGCGCGGCGCAAGCCAAAGGGATCCTTGTCGCCGGTGGGGATCTGGCCGATGCCGAAGAACCCGACAAGGGCTTCCATCTTGTCCGCCAGGGCTACGGAGCAGGAAATGTTGCCTTCGGGCAGCACGTCACCGGCGAAACGTGGACGGTAGTGTTGCTCCATGGCCTCGACGACTTCGGGCTTGGCACCCTCGTGCTGGGCATAGTAACGGCCCATGATGCCCTGCAGTTCGGGGAACTCCCCGACCATGTCGGTCAGCAGGTCGACCTTGCAGATGAGGCCGGCGTTGCGCGCGAGCATGGAATTGGCGCCGAGCTTTTCAGCCACGAACGAGGCAACGAGGCCGAGACGGTTGGCGCGATCGCCGAGCGACCCGAGTTTGTTGTGATAAACGACCGAACCGAGCTTCATGGTGCGCGTGACGAAGCCATTCTTCAGGTCCTGGTTGTAGAAGAAGCGGGCGTCGGACAGGCGCGGCCGGACGACCCGGGCGTTGCCTCCAATGATGTGCTTCGGATCGTCCACCTGCATGTTGGCGACGATCAGGAACTTGTTCAGCAGTTTTTTCGACGCGTCGAACAGCGGGAAGTACTTCTGGTTCTGCTGCATGGTCAGAATCAGGCATTCCTGCGGCACGTCGAGGTACTCGGCTTCGAATTCGCCGATATACACGACCGGCCATTCGACCAAAGCGGTGACTTCGTCGAGCAATCCCTCTGAAGGGTTCATCGTGGCGTTCAGTTCCCTGGCCTTGGCCTCGAGCTGCGCAGCGATCGTGGCACGGCGCTCGGCAAAGCTGGCGATGACCTTGCCTTGCGATTTCATCGTTTCGGCGTAGCAGTCAGCCTGATTCAGCACGATGTCGCCGCTGGACAGGAAGCGGTGGCCGCGGGTAAAGGTGCGGCTGGTGAGGCCCAGCACCTCGCCCGGAACGACGCGGTCGCCATGCAGCATGACCAGGCCGTGAACCGGTCGCACGAACTGGTTGTCGGAGTCGCCCCAACGCATTACCTTCGGAATTGGCAGCTTCTTCAGAGCATCAGCGACGATGCCGTCGAGCACGTCGTCGAGTCTTGCTCCCTTGACGGTGGCCTTGTAGAAGAAGGTTTCCGACTTGCCGTCGAGGCGCTTCTCGAACTGCGCGATGGCGTCGAGCGGGATGCCCTTGGCTTCCAGCTTCTTTTTCAGCGCGGGTGTCGGCTCGCCGTTGGCGTCGAGGGCGACAGCGACCGGCATGATCTTCTCGAAGGCGGTGGCGTCCGGTGCGACGGCCAGTACGTGCGGCACCTGGATGGCCAGGCGGCGCGGTGTGGCGAACCATTCGTAGGCGCCGCTGGCCGAGACGAGATTGCGGTCGGACAGGCCGATGTGGATCTGGCTGGCGAAGACTTCGCCGAGACGGGAGAGCGCCTTCGGCGGTAGTTCTTCCGTCAGCAATTCTATGAGCAATGTGGCGTTCATGTCAGTTGGCCTCCCCTTGGCCGCCCTTGCACATCGGGAAACCGAGCGCCTCGCGGGAGTTGTAGTAGGACTGGGCGACTTCGCGCGCCAGGGCGCGCACGCGGCCGATGTAGGCGGCGCGCTCGGTGACCGAGATGGCGCCGTGCGCGTCGAGCAGGTTGAAGCAGTGCGAACACTTCATGACCTGCTCGAAGGCCGGTAGCGCGAGGTTGATGCCCATCAGGCGCTTGGCTTCCGACTCGTGGTCGGAGAAATGGCGGAACAGGATTTCGACGTTGGAGTGCTCGAAGTTGTACTTCGACTGCTCGACCTCGTTCTGGTGATAGACGTCGCCGTAGGTCAGGCGCCGGCCGTTGGCTTCGGTCCACACCAGATCATAGACGTTCTCGACGCCTTGCAGGTACATGGCCAGCCGTTCGAGGCCGTAGGTGATTTCGCCGAGCACCGGCTTGCAGGTCAGCGAGCCGACTTCCTGGAAATAGGTGAACTGAGTGACTTCCATGCCGTCCAGCCACACTTCCCAGCCCAGGCCCCAGGCGCCGAGCGTCGGCGATTCCCAGTCGTCCTCGACGAAGCGGATGTCGTGCTCCTTCAGGTTGATGCCCAAGGCTTCGAGCGACTGGAGGTAGAGTTCCTGGATGTTGTCGGGCGACGGCTTCAGGACGACCTGATACTGGTAGTAGTGCTGCAGGCGGTTGGGGTTTTCGCCATAGCGCCCGTCCTTGGGGCGGCGCGACGGCTGGACGTAGGCAGCGTTCCACGGTTCCGGGCCGATGGCGCGCAGGAACGTGGCGGTATGGAAGGTACCGGCGCCGACCTCGATGTCGTAAGGCTGGAGCAGCGCGCACCCTTGTTTGTCCCAGAAACTCTGGAGACGCAGAATGACTTCCTGAAATGTTGGCATGTAAGGCTTCGAAAATAAACGTGAAAAACGCGACAAACGAGGATTTTACTTGCTTTTCCGTGTGACAAGAAGGCGATGGCGTCGTCGGCGTGGCAAAGAACCCCGTCCGTTCAGGCGCGTGTTCCAACGAATGCGTCCGGGCCGGTGCTGGAGTGGAAGGGGCCGTTTTCAAGCCGGCGACTATTTCACGGGCTTTTGGACCCCGCACGCTGCGTTGGCGCCATAATGGTCGCTCCATCAAATTGCCCAGAAGGGAGCTCTCATGGACGTGCAATCACTGCAAAACTTCCTGAGTACGACGGTTAGCGAATTGGCGATCAAGATTCTCGCCGCGATCGCTTTTTGGGTCGTGGGGCGCTGGCTGATCGGCAAGGTGATCGGTCTGATGCAGGCGGCGATGAGCCGCAGTCACGTCGATCCCACACTGATCAAATATCTTGGCTCAATCGTCGCCATCACGCTGAATATCGCCCTGGTCCTCGGCATCCTCGGCTATTTCGGCATCCAGACGACCTCGTTCGCGGCCCTGCTGGCTGGTGCCGGCGTGGCCATTGGTGCGGCATGGAGCGGGATGCTCGGTAATTTCGCGGCCGGCGCGTTCATTCTCATCCTGCGGCCTTTCAAGGTGGGAGACTTCGTCAATATCGGAGGCATCGTCGGCACAGTACAAGAACTGGGCTTGTTCGGAACGTCCATCGTGACGCCGGATAACGTCCTGACCATTGTCGGCAACAGCAAGGTGTTCGGGGAGAGCATCCAGAATTACTCGGCCCTGCCCTTGCGGCGCGTGGAGCGTATCGCCCAACTGGCTGTAGGCGTCGATCCGCTCCAAGCGATCACCTTGTTTAAGGCGGCCGTGGCCGAGATTCCCAATGTTTCCAGGGAAATGCCGCCCGAGGTCAACCTGCTCGATATCAAGTTGGAAGGCCCGCAGATTGCCGTGCGCCCGTATACCCATACGGACAATTACTGGCAGGTCTATTTCGATACGAACGAAGCCATCGTGCGCGTGTGCAAGGAGGCCGGCTGGCCGGCGCCTTCGGCCTTGCACCGGTTCAGGCAGGAGTCCTGATCAGAAAGGGGGGCGGCGCATTGGCTGGCACTGCGCCGCATTTGCCTGGGGGCGTTCCTGCTGCGGAGTTACACGGCCAGAGTCATCGACGCCGTGTAGCTCGCTCCCGGAGGCAACGTGACGGCATGGTCGGCGACATCGCCGCGCTCTACGCACAGATAGCCGACATGGTTTCCCTCGCCAAGATCGGGGATGTTCTTGTCGTTGCTCCACGCGTTCCACACGACTGCGCACTTGGCCGTGGATTCGACGCCGATGGTGCCGGCTTCGGTGGCGATAGTCTGCCGGTCGGGAACGTCGAGGTAGATGCGGTCGGTGATGCCGTCGATGATTACTTCGCCGTTTTGCGGCTTGCGCGCGAAGCTGTCCATCTTGTCGATGTAGGTCGTGCCTTCCAGCCCTGAAACGCGGGCCTTGGCCACGTCGGGGACGGAGAAGTAGGTGTGGAAGGCGAAGGCCAGCGGAGCGGCGTCGCTGCCGCGATTTTCCACGTGCATGACCATTTTCAGGGTTTTCCCTGCCTCGATTTCCAGACGGAACGAGAAGGCGTGTGGCCAGAGCGCGCTGGTTGCCGCATCACCGCACAATTCCATCACCACGCGGCTGGCGCCGCTTTCCAGGCGTTCGGCGGCGACGACTGTCCAATCCTTGACGCGCGCAAAGCCGTGCATGGTCTTGCTGTCCGGACCCGGACCGAACCACGGCAGGCACAGCGGAATGCCGCCGCGGATCGGCGTGCCTTCCTGCAGCAGTGTTTTCGGCGATACCCACAGCATCTCGCGCTGCCCGGCGGGCTGGAAAGACATTACATGGGCGCCTTGCACGGCAATGACCGTTCGCCCGAGCACGTTTTCGACGAGCAGCATCGGCAAGCCGGCATCTGTCGGTTGGTGCAGACCGGGAAAGAGTTGCCTGGAGTTGATTCGCCGGATGCCGGCGGACAGGAGTTGCTGCTCGTTGCAGGCTTGGTCGGGCATGTTGGTGTCCTTGGAAGGGGCAGAGGGTGGGTCAGGATAGCGCTTTGCGCCGCCGGGCGAAAGCCAGCAAGGCCAACGCAGCCGCCACCGCGGGCCAGTTGCCCCAGCGCACGTAAGGGGTGCTGCCGTCGTAGGCCCGGACCTCTCCGACCAGCGCGCCCCGGGTGAAGGGGGTGAGTACGTTGCGGACCTTGCCATCGACGTCGATGATGGCCGTCATGCCGGTGTTGGTGGCGCGCAGCATCATGCGCCCGGTTTCCAGCGCACGCAGGCGTGCGATTTGCAGGTGCTGGGCGGGTGCCAGCGAATCGCCGAACCACGCGACGTTGGAGATGTTGATGAGCAGCGTGGCCTCGGGCAGAGCGCGGATGATTTCCTCGCCGAAAGCATCCTCGTAGCAGATGTTGATGGCGATCTTCTGGCCGTTGATGGACATGGGGGGCTGAACCCTTGCGCCGGGAGTGAAGTCCGACATCGGGATGTTGGCCATGTCCATGAACCAGGCGAAGCCGGGCGGGATGAATTCGCCGAAGGGAACGAGGTGCGATTTGTCGTAGCGTTGCCCTTCCGAGGCGCCGACACTCAGTGCGCTGTTGGTGTAACCCAGGCCATCGCCGGTGACGATGCCGAACAGCAGGTCGCCATTCTGCCGAGCGGCGAGCTTCTTCATTTCCTCAAGATACGCGGGCGGAACCTCATGCAGAAAGACCGGCAAAGCCGTTTCCGGAAGGACGGTCAATTGCGCCGGGTTGTCGTGCATCAGGCGGTAGTACGTGCGTAGCGACTCCTCGAATTTCTCGGGGCGCCACTTGAGATCCTGAGCGATGTTGCCTTGCAGCAGGGCGACGCGCATGGGGGAACCGCGGGGCGTCGTCCATTCGTGGCCGAGTAGCCAGAATCCGCTGATCGCGATGGCGGCGATCGGAACGAGGCTCTTGAGACGTGCCTTGCTCATGATTGCGCTGGCCGCGCAGGTGGCAACAAGGGTGGTCAGCAGCGACACGCCGTAAACACCGACCATCGGCGCAAAAGCCGCGAGCGGGCTGGGCGGGGTCTGCGAATAACCGACGGACAACCAGGGGAAGCCGGTCAGAACCCAGCCGCGCAGCCATTCGCCGAGCGTCCACAAGCCGGCGAAGAACAATCCCCGCCGCCAGCCCGCCGCAGGGGAGAAACGGACGAAAAGGGCGCCTGCCAGCGCCGGGTAGAGCGCCATGGCGGCACAGAAAAGCACGGTGGCCAGTCCGGCGACCGGTGCCGGCATGCCACCGAAGAGACTCAGGCTGACGTAGATCCACGACACTCCGGCGAGAAAGAAGCCGAAGCCGAAGAACCATCCGATGAGCGCGCCGTCGCGGGCCGAGCCGCTTCTTTCGACGGCCGTTTCGAGTAGGGCGAACAGCCCGCCCAGCGTGAGCCAGATGACCGGGAACCAGCCGAGCGGGGCAAATGCGGCAACGCCGGCCGCGCCCAGCACCAAGGCCGCGAGCCGGGATTTCGCGGCAGACTCAGTCCAGCGCATCCGGCTCGGGCGGGCGGCGGGTGACGAGGAGGGTGTACAGTCGCCGCCGGTCCGCGCGCAGCACCTGGAAATGCAGGTTCTCGATGTCGAATTCTTCCTTGCGCCTGGGTACGCGACCGAGGGCGTTCAGGACGAGGCCGCTGACCGTGTCGCAGTCCTCGTCGCTGAAGCGTGTGCCGAACTCGGCGTTAAAATCCTCGATCGTGGTCTGCGCCTTGACCCGGAAGCGCCCGAACTGGCCCTGGCGGATGTTGTCCTCGGCTTCGTCGAAATCGTACTCGTCCTCGATGTCGCCGACGATCTGTTCGAGGACGTCCTCGATGGTCACCAGGCCGCTGACTCCGGCGTATTCGTCGATGACGATGGCCATGTGGTTGTGCGAGACGCGGAACTCGCGCAACAGGACGTTCAGTCGTTTCGATTCGGGGATGAAAACCGCTGGCCGCAACCAGTCGCGCAGGTTGAAAGGCTTATCTTTCCTGATGCGCAGCAGGTCCTTGGCGAGCAGGATGCCGATCACGTTGTCGCGGTTCTCCTCGATGACCGGAAAACGCGAATGGGCCGTGCGGTTGGTCTGTTCGATGATCCGCTCGAAGGGGTCTTCGATATCGATGACCTCCATCCGGGCGCGCGGCACCATCACGTCGCGCACGATGATCTCGGAAGCCGCCAAGGCGCCCTCGGTGATCGACAGGGCGTCGGCATCAAGCAGTTCGCGTTCGTGAGCCGAGTGCAGCAGCTGGATCAGTTGCTCCCGGTCTTCCGGTTCGCGGAGAAGCAGGGAGGAAAGGCGTTCAAAGAATGTCGGTCTGTCTGGGTCCATTTTATTGGTGTGAGAAAGGAGCGAGGCGGCTTACTCTTTTCTGTCCTGGTACGGGTCGTCGAATCCCAATGATGCCAGTATCGCGCGTTCCTTGTCTTCCATTTGCAGCGCGTCGTCTTCGCCGGCTTCGTGGTCGTAGCCCTGCAGATGCAGCAGGCCATGCACGGTCAGGTGCGCGTAATGCGCCTCCAGCGTCTTGCCTTGTTCGGCGGCTTCACTCGTCACCACCGGCGCGCAGATGACGAGGTCGCCCTGGACCACCGGCTCGGTTGCATACGGAAACGACAATACGTTGGTCGCGTAATCCTTGCCGCGGTACTCCCGGTTCAGGGTCTGGCCTTCCTCGATGTCGACGAACCTGATCGTGATCTGTCCGCCGCGCATTGCGTCCGCATTCAGCGCCGCGCGTGCCCAGGCTCGAATCTGCGGACGCAACGGTAAATTGTCCGTATTACAGGCGTATTGCACGCTGAGATTCAAGCGCCTACTTGTCGCCGGGGTGGCCATTCTTTTCCTCCTGTGCCGCGGCATGCGCCTCATAGGCCGAGACGATGCGTGCCACCAGCGGATGGCGCACGACGTCTTCCTTCTGGAATTCGGTGAAGGCGATGCCGCGTACTTCCTTCAGGATCTTGCGCGCTTCGATCAGGCCGCTCTTCTGCCCGCGCTGCAGGTCGATCTGCGTGACGTCGCCTGTGACCACGGCCTTGGCGCCGATGCCGATGCGCGTGAGGAACATCTTCATCTGCTCGGGCGTGGTGTTCTGCGCCTCGTCGAGGATGATGAAGGCGTGGTTCAGCGTGCGCCCGCGCATGTAGGCGAGCGGAGCGATCTCGATGGCGCCGCGCTCGAACATCTTGCCGACCTTGTCGAAACCCATCAGGTCATAAAGCGCGTCGTACAGCGGACGCAGATAGGGATCGACCTTTTGCGACAGGTCGCCGGGCAGGAAGCCGAGGCGTTCGCCGGCTTCGACGGCGGGGCGGGTGAGGACGATGCGCTGCACCAGTTCACGCTCGAAGGCGTCGACCGCCGATGCCACGGCAAGGTAGGTCTTGCCCGTGCCGGCCGGCCCGGTGCCGAAGGTGATGTCGTGCTCCTGGATCTGCCGCAGGTACTCGACCTGGCGCGGCGTGCGGCCGTGCAATTCGGTCTTGCGCGTCATCAGGGCCGGCATGGCATCGTCGGGCAGCGCATCCTTGCGCGCCGGACGGTTGATCAGTTCGATCAGACCCAGCTGGATCTCGTCGACCGTCAGGGTGCTCTTGGCGCGTGCGTAGAACATCTGCAAGGCTTCAGACGCTTTGGCCGTCTGTTCCTTCTCTCCACGCAGCGTGAAGCGTTCGCCGCGCCGGGCAATGGAGACGTCGAAAGCCGTTTCGATCTGGCGCAGGTTTTCGTCGAGAACGCCACACAGGTTGGCCAACTGGTTGTTGTTGA
>JARKPC010000027.1 GCA_029975435.1 Propionivibrio sp.
ATCCTTAGGCAGGTTCGAAACCATCTCCGCCATCACGCCGGTTCCGAGCAGCATGCCCCAGACCGACGGTCGTCGGATCTTGCCAGCGGCCACCGCAGCAGAATTGACACGCTCCAGCGCGCCAGCCGCCGAGCTGATACCGCTCGCGACCGAGCCGACTCCCCTCAACCACCGCAGGAGTCCAAGGGCTGGCTTGATTCCCGAGATCAGCAGGATCGCGTTGGCAGCGAGCTTCAGCGGACCTGCAATCGCCCCGAAGGCTGCTCCGGCCGCCGCCAACGCCGCCAGCCCGACCGCAACCTCGCCAAGAGATTTGCCCCACCCCGCCCCAGCAGCCGAGTTCAACCACTCACCAAACTCCGATCCTGGACCGGCAAGTTCAGCTAGGCTGCGGTGACGATTTAAGGTTTTGGGATTCCCGTTGGTCCGCAAATCAGATTCAACGTTGGTGAAGGAGACCGACGATGGACACTGATTGGCTTCGAGATGATCAGTGGGAACGGATCAAAGGACATGTTCCCGGCGGCACCAAGGGCAAGCGTGGCCCTCGGACCAATAACCGGTTGTTTGTTGACGCTCTTTTGTGGATGGCCCGCTCCGGCGGGCGCTGGCGTGACCTGCCCGAGCGGTATGGCGCCTATCAATCGGTGAAGCGGCGCTACTATCGCTGGATCGAGATGGGTGTGCTCGATGACATGCTGGCGGTGCTCGCCCGCGAAGCCGATCTGGAATGGTTGATGATCGATTCGACCGTTGTGCGGGCTCACAGTCAAGCGGCAGGTGCCCGCAAGGATAAAGGGGGGCGGATGCCCAGGGCCTGGGTCGGTCTCGGGGCGGACTGACCACCAAGATCCATGCTGCCACTGATGCTCTTGGCCTGCCGATCCGGTTGATCGGATCGCCCGGTCAACGCAACGACATCGCAAAGGCTCACGACCTCGTCGAGGGGATCCAGGCCGACGCCTTCCTGGCCGACAAAGGCTATGATGCAGACCATCTTATTGAAAAGATGGAACAACAGAAAACGAAGGTCGTGATCCCTCCAAAGCGGGATCGCAAGGTCCAGCGAGCCTACGACGCCGATCTCTACAAGGAGCGCAATCTTGTCGAGCGCTTCTTCAACAAGCTTAAGCAGTTCCGACGCGTTGCAACCAGATACGACAAGCTGCTCAGAAACTTCATGGGTTTCGTCAAACTCGCCGCCATAGCGATTTGGCTCAAATAGTTAAATCGTCACTACAGCCTAGCGGACCCCGGATTTTGCCCGGTCACCAAGCGGCCGTCGGCAACGACATAGGAGACGAACGGCAGGAGCGCCTTTTTATAGCGTGCGCCCCGCCGCTTCATTTCGGCCTCGGCATTGTAGGGCATGTACTTTGCGACCCCGGCCAACACCTCTTCTGCCCAAGAAAAGCCCGTGAGTCGTTTTCCTGAAACAAGCAATTGGCCGCCGGACAATTTCGTGTTCAGCAGGCCGCAATAACCATGGCAAACGGATGAAACGATTCCGCCATTCTCCCAAATAGCGCGGGTGATATTTTGCAGTCCCTTGCTGTCGGGGAAATCCCACATGACCGCGTGACCACCGGTGAAATAGATCACATCGTAGTCGGCCGGATCGATCTCGTCGGGCCGAGAGGTTTTATAGAGAAGCGCCATACGGTTCTTGTCCGCCAGCCACGCTTTTGCAGAGGCGTCCAGAAGCGGCCATTTGAG
>JARKPC010000036.1 GCA_029975435.1 Propionivibrio sp.
AGCAATCGTGTACGAAATCACCGACCTCCTGTGCCAGCACCGGATCATTGATACGCGTAGCATCGACATCCATGCGCATCTGCCGCAGATCGGTTCCGCAAGGGATCGCCGCCACCGCGGCCCCGGTGACGGCTTTCGAGATGGCATGCATGATGAACCACCACACCGGCACCAGTGCGCTCTGGTAGTTGAGTGCCGTGTAGCTATTGGACCAGCCCGTGGCCGCCGGGAGCGGAACACTGACCTGGCATTGCGCAGACCGGCTCGTATCGAATTTAATCGTGCTCAGATCCACCGGAATGAATGGGATGCCGGCAAACATGATGACCACGATCGCTACCCAGACGCGGTTCTCGATGCGCATCGAGGACAAGACACCCTTGTTGCCCTCGTCTGCGCCCTCCGCCCGAGCCCGGAGCCATTCCTGGATGACGATGGTCACGAATGGCAAAGCAAACACGCCGCTGGCAACGAGGATGTTCCAGATGCCGTTGTTGATGACCCAGCCCACCAGGGTCAGGTAATACTCCAGGTAATCTGTCGCGAAGAGGGTCATGACTGCTTCCTTGTCTCAGCCACTACGCAGCAGTTGGCTGCCTTCGAGCAGCATGATGGTAGCCACGGCCGCGATCTCGACGCGCAGCAGGCGTTGATGCGTCTCGGTCCCCGGCTCACGTTGCCGCAGGCGCTGTCGCATCCTCCACCAGCCATAGGCTGTCGCCGTGTAGAGAAGTAGCCGCCAGACGAACAAATGGGCCGCGTGAGTATGCAGCCAGCGCTCCCACCCATCAATGCTGCCGACGACATGGACGCCGGCCACATTCACGGCCACCGCGATTCCTGCGACCAGCAGTCCCCATAGCAGCGCTAAACCCACGCGATACTTGAACAGCCAAGTAGGCCATCGTGGCCAGGTCCAGCCGGTCACGGCGTACTCCGGGGCTTCTGCACTTCCTTGAGCCGGTCGCGCGTGGTGTCGCCCTCGAAGATGCCGCGCGACCCGCTGGCACGGGTGCCGTGGCGCTGCACGATGGCCATCGCGGAGTTGCCCGCCAGCGTGCGCCGCAGTTCGAGTTCCGTCTTGAGGTTATTGATCTCCTGTTCCAGCGCGCCGTTCTCCTGATCGACCGCCTTCACAGCCAGTTCGTTGGCCGCGACGTTCGGCTCCTTCTTGCCAGTGAGCAGCGTGCGCTGCAACAGCAGCGCCTTCTCCAGCACGCTCGACAGTGCCGCTTCGGAGGCCAGGCGCTTGCCCAGCAGATCCTGGTCGGGCTCGTCCCGCAGAGACTCGATCACGCCGCGGGTGATCGGCAGCGAATTGCTGCCGGCTGCTTCCAGATTCGCCACCGTCGTCGACTTGGCGCCCGTTACCAGTTCCTGCAGCGCCTGCAGCTTGGTCTCGTACTCATCCTGAATCACCGGCGTGAGTCCGACGCCGGGAGTGGTCTGAGTCTTCGTACAGGTTTCACAGGTGCGCTGCTCGCGCTCGCCCAGCACACGGGTTGCCCAGTCTGCGGCAGCCTGGGGCGAAGACCACGTCTGGCAGGTCAGCCGGTTGCCGCAGGTGGCACGTGCGATCGACGAAGTGTCCGTGACGCCGCGTCCGTTCAGAAGGTTGTAGCCCGCGCGCGTCACGTCGCTGACCACCTTGATCGAACTCTGACCCGAGCCGCCCGCGTTGCTGCCGCCGACCCAGGGTACGCCGTTGTTGCCCTTGTTCGACTCCGCCTGCTCGATGGCCGAGACGGCATCCGTGCTGCTAACTGCATCCCGCAGTGCCATGCCTTCGGCGAGTTGGTCCCAGCCAGCCTGGCCGCCAGCCATGTCCGCCATCCGATTGGCGATGGCCCGGCAACTCATCTTCGAGCGGTCGAAGTCCAGACGGGCCTGCAGGACACCATTGGTGAGCAAGTTGTAGAGGCCCGGATCGGCGCGCTGGATGATCAGCGCCGGGAGCGAGGCCACGGCACTGGTGGCGTTCTGGATCACGGTACTCATGATCGCCTGGAAACCGTTGGTGATACCGTTGAGCTGGTTCTGCAGCGTCGTCGTGATGCTCATGTTCCCGCAGATCAGGTTGCTGTTCCAACCGACCCCGACGCCGATGCTCTGCATGTTTCCGGCGCCGCCCATGGACACGGCACGCCCGCCACCGATACTGTAAAGCACATCGTCGCCGATGACTCTGCCGCTCACGCTGACACTGCTGGGGTCGATGCGAGTCTGTGCCCATGCGACGCCTGCTGCTACGGTAATGGAGCAGGCAATCGCGATAGTCAGCGTGTGGGGTTTGGCGCGCCGAGAGAAGCGGGAAATGGATGTTTTCATGGAGGCACCTCACTGGAAATCAACGCTGCCGAGGAAGATCTGCCCCCGGCGCCGGCAGCAGGCATAGGGCCGCCACAGTGCCCAAGCGTAATCGCCCCGCTGGGCCTGCACACGCGTGTTGCCGTGCGGGAACACCGCGCAGGTGGTCGACAGAGTCGGCGTCAGCTCCTGCCATTTTCCGGTGGAGGCATCGCCTTCCATCAGAGCACCTGCCGGCCAGTAGCCATCGCGCGCACTAGCAAGCAGCGGCTGATAGACGTGGATCTGACCGCGGCGGGTGACGATGTCGCCGGAACGCTGCGCCACCACGGCGCCGCTCTTGTAGTCGTCGGTCTGGTGCAGGAAACCGCCGCGCGGATAGACGTTGCCCCACAAGTTCAGCGCACTACGAGCGCCGATCTCGCGCATGCCGGGAATCAACGCCTCCGGATAGACGAGTTCGGGCATGTTGTAGCGCCAGGCCAGCGTGTCGATCGTGCTCAGCAGGTAGGGCATGAAGGCGGTACCGGCCCCCTGGCAGGTGTAGCCGGAAGCGCTGGCGAACTCACTAAATACCGAGCCGCCAGGATGACCGATCACATCCGCGTTTTTGAACTTGGCCAGGGTGTTCTCGTTGTCGTGATTGGTTGTGCCATCACCGCCGGCCCGCGCTGTGGGGTTCGGCATACTCATCGCCCGCACTTCCACCCACGGATTCGCTCCGGTATTGGAGTAGCTCGACACCACGGCGTCGGGAACGTAGTGACGGACCTTGACCGAGGTGCGCACCTTGCAGCCGAACGGCGTGCAGAACAGCCAGTAGCAGATGCCGACGACCCGATACTCTAGGCAACTTGGCGAAAGGGCCGAGGAAACGATCGTTGTAGTCTCCAGGGCGAAGCTTGCAGTGGCTCCGCACAGTAGCAGAGAGGCCATGACTGTCCGAAGGCGCCGGGACAGCATGGTCGGCAGGCGGGTCATGGTCGTGCGTTCCGGTAGGCATCGATACGGGCGGTGGCGCGAGCCACATCGGGCTCGCCATAGATCACGTAGCGTCGATTGACCACCACTGCGGGAATCTTGGCGATGCCCAGGCCCCAGGCATCGGCGACATCCTGGTAGGCACGCCCAATCCGGCGCTGCAGCGCTTTTTTCCCATCGTGCAATCGCTGCTGCACGATTGTC
>JARKPC010000043.1 GCA_029975435.1 Propionivibrio sp.
GAACGCCTGCGGCTGCGCCTTGGCCCAGGTCAGGCATAGGCGCGAGAGCACGGTGATCGAGTCGACGAAGTAGGTGTCGTACTTCGCCAGCCGGGCTGGGTCGCCGTAGCCTTCGCAGACGTGCCGGTAATGCGCATCGGAAAATGGCGCATCAGGCGGCAACGCCGGGTTCGGGCCAGCGAGGAACACGACGAGGTCACGAAATTCAGGCCAGGTGGCGGGCCGGACGCAGTCGCCGCGCCAGGCCTTGACGGCGAGGTCGCCAGCCTCGAGATCGACAAACAGCGTCGAGGCCTCGGGCAAGGTACGGAGTTGGCTGGTCTTGCCGATACCGCTCTTGCCGAGCAGGGCCAGCTTGGCTCCACTTTTCTCCGCGAACCGTTCGTCAGCAGTGATGATGCGAAGTGGCTTGTTCATCACGCCGCCCCCCGCAGTACGTCACGCAGGGATTGCAACTTCAGCCCTGTCTGGCTCTCGATAACGGCAAGTGCGTTGAGCATGCTGTCCGTCTCGCCAAGCCCCGTCAGACGTCCAAGCTCTGTATGTGAATCCAGAATCCGCTTGGCGCGGTGCGTGATTTCCGGCGTGGGAGCAATACCCAATCGCTCACCGATATCCCTCATCAGTCCGGCGACATAGGCATGTGCGGCCTGTTGCTCAACCACATAGTCGTCAGGAGCAATCAAAGCCAAATGCTGTGCGGCCACTGCTTCGCAAACTCTCTCGTGAGGATCGGACAGAATCTCCTTTGCGGTAACCGAATTGAGCCAACGCAGTGCATTGCGTTCGACTGCCCTGAAATTGAAGTGTGGACGCGTGACGCTGCAAAATTGAATCTCGACGCCATAGCGAGACATTTCAGTTTGATGCGCAAGCAGGCGTTGATGCAGCTTCGTCGAGCACCCGAGTTTTCTGGTGTCGTTCGACAGGCTGAGGACATATACAAAACCCAAGCCATCAGCTTCCGGCAATGCACTGGCATATTCGATAACGTCGGTCGCACCGCCGTGGAGCAGCCATGTATTGTGAGTAGTCATGTTCATGCCTCCTGACCCAAAGACAGATCGAAGACGGCCTTGCCGGCCTCGACCGTGCGGGCATCGGCGAACTGCTGCTGCAGCGCCGGTGGCCAGTTGGTGTAGCGGGACTCGGGCACCGCGAGCTTCACGTCCAGATAGCTCTCGACGGCCTCACCAGAAGCGACGATGCGCTCGGC
>JARKPC010000128.1 GCA_029975435.1 Propionivibrio sp.
CTTTTTGCACAACTTGACGCACACAACTCAATACGTCGTCGTAAGACAATCGACTGCCTCGGTCAGGACCCGTGGCCCCGGCGGTTCCGCTTGCCAGTATCACGGCCAGCAGAAACCAATAGAGTATTGTTTTGGTTTTCATGCTTCCCACCCAAAGTAGTCGTCGCCCACAACAAGCAAAATGTGCGCCGAACGTTGTATGTGTAGGAATAAATGGATGTTTTTTTTAACGGAAGACACCTTATCCTGAGGTGGCTGTAAGAATTGTCGACTGCCTCCTAATGGAGAGCAGGCGCCTCGAATCGCTGCACCACTCATTCGGTAATGCAGATTACCGGTGCTCCAGCCTGCATCCGGCCGATCGGCGCAGCGGCGGTGAATCCACTCGCGTGAAAACGCGCTAGCACCTCGTCCGCGCTTTCAGGGGCGACGGCCGCCAGCAGACCGCCGCTGGTCTGCGCATCGGCCATGATGCGGCGTAACCATTCCGGGACCTGTTCGGCGAAAGTTACATCCGCGCCGAAGCTGGCCAGGTTGCGTGCAATGGCGCCCGGGCCGATCCCTTGTTGCGCGAAGCCGATGGCCGCGGGCAGCAGCGGCAGCTTGCCGGCTTCGATGAGTGCGCCGAGTTGTGCGCCACGGCAGAGTTCGAGCAGGTGTCCGAGCAGGCCGAAGCCGGTGACGTCGGTGAGCGCGTGTACGTCGTCTATCGCGGCCAGTTCCTGGCCTATCGTGTTCAGTTGCGTGGTGGTGTGGATCAATTGCCGGTAGCCGTCGGCGTCGAGCACTCCCTTCTTCATCGCGCTGCTCAGAATACCGATGCCCAGTGGCTTGCCGAGAATCAGCACGTCGCCGTCGCGCGCCAGACTGTTGCGCTTGACCTTGTCCGGATGCACCAGGCCGAGTGCCACGAGGCCGTAGATCGGTTCCGGCGCATCGATCGAGTGGCCGCCGGCCAGCGGAATTCCGGCGCGGGAGCAGATACTGGCGCCCCCGGCAAGGATCTGTTGGATGGCCTCCATCGGCAGCGTGTTGATGGGCATGCCGACGATGGCCAGCGCGAGGATTGGCTTGCCGCCCATGGCATAGATGTCAGAGATGGCATTGGTCGCGGCGATGCGACCGAAATCGAACGGGTCGTCGACGATGGGCATGAAGAAATCGGTAGTGGCAACCAGCGCCTGCTCGTCATTCAGCCGGTACACGGCGGCATCGTCGGCGGTCTCGGTGCCAACCAGGAGGTCGGGAAAAAACTGCGTCTGTGGCAGCGCCTTGAGCATGTCGGCCAGCATGGCCGGGGCGATCTTGCAGCCGCAACCGCCCCCGTGGGAAAGCTGGGTCAGGCGAATGTTATCCATGGGAAACCTCTCGTCTACAATGTCGCGATTATCCGTTGTTTGCCTTGCCATGAAAAACCAGCTTGCCACTTTGGCCGATGTCGAGCGTTTCGACAGCATTATCGACGTTCGCACTCCCCTGGAATTCGCCGACGACCACCTGCCGGGAGCGATCAACGCGCCGGTATTGGGCAACGAGGAGCGGGTCGTCGTCGGCACCATGTACAAGCAGGTTTCGCCTTTCGAAGCCACCAAGTACGGGGCCGCGCTGGTGGCGAAGAATATAGCCCATCACTTGCAGACGCTTTTCGCCGACAGACCGATCAACTGGAAGCCGTTGATCTATTGCTGGCGCGGCGGCAAGCGTTCGGGATCGATGACGACCTGGTTCAGGCTGATCGGCTGGAAGGCTTGCCAACTCGAAGGCGGTTACAAGGTTTACCGGCATCACGTGCTGGAACGGCTGGGCGTTCTGCCGGAATGTTTCGATTTTCGCGTATTGGCCGGCCTGACAGGCAGCGGCAAGACCCGGTTGCTGCGCGCACTGGGCGATCAAGGTGCGCAAGTCCTTGATTTGGAGCATCTGGCGCGGCATCGCGGATCGCTGCTTGGCGCGCTGCCGGGCGAGGCGCAGCCCAGCCAGAAAGGGTTCGACAGCCGACTGCTGCAGGCCATGGAGCGGCTCGATCCGGAGCGCCCGGTATTTGTCGAGGCCGAGAGCAGGAAGATCGGGCAGGTGCAGTTGCCGGAATCGCTGATGCAGAAAATGGGCGGGTCGGAATGCATCCGCGTCGAAGCCAGCCTGGAGGATCGCGTGGACTTCCTGTGCGAGGACTACGCGACGCTGCTCGACGATCCGGAGCCGTTCAAGACGCTGCTGTCATGCCTGGTCGAGTTGCATGGAAAGCAGGTCATTGCGCACTGGCACGAATTGATCGATGCCCGAGCCAAAGGCGAGTTGTTCCGCGAACTGATCGAGAAACACTATGACCCGGCTTATCGCCGCAGCAGCCATGGGCTGTTCCGCAGGCTGCCGCAGGCAAAGCCATTTTTCTTCAGGCCGAATGCGGCGGACATGGCGGCGGAAGCGAGCAGGTTGCTGGCTTCTGTCGCCGCCTGAAATCCAGGCTGCCGGTTCCGTTGGGAGGGCCGGCGGTCCGGCCAAGTGATCAGCCCGGTTTGGCCTGGCCTCCCGATGCCGTCAGGGTGTCGGCTTCATCAACCCAGCCGCCTCCGAGCGCGCGATAGACGCCGATCAGCTGGACCAGGCGGTCCGATCCGGCTCCCACGGCGGCGAGTTCGGCGCTGAACAATTCGTTGTCGGCGTAAAGCACGTCAAGATAGCTGGCCGTGCCGTTCTCGAAGCGAAGCCGCGAGAGTCGGGCGTATTCACGCAATGCCTTCACACGCGCCTGCTGGGCGACGAACGCGTCAGCCGCTTTCTGGGTCCCGACCAGCGCGTCGTTGGTATCGCGCAGGGCATTGATGATCGTCGCCTGATAGTTGGCCATCGCCGCGCGTTCGCCGGCTTCTGCCGAGCGTACCTGCCCCTCGATGGCGCCGAAGGTGAAGATGGGGCCCGAGATGTTGGCCGCGATCGCGGCCACTTCCGCCGGACCGCTCAGGAAGTCGCTTGAGGCCGCGCTGACCGAACCCAGGAGGCCGGTGATTGAGATGGTCGGGAAATAGAGCGACCGGGCCACGCCGATATTGGCGTTGGCGGCGACGAGGTTCTGTTCCGCCTGCAGGACGTCCGGACGACGTTCGATCAGCGAGGACGGAAGGCCCGGAGGTACGACGGGAAGGACGAGTTCGTCGAGCGTGCGTCCGCGCGTGATCGGCCCCGGATTCTGTCCGAGGAGTACCGACAGCAGGTTTTCCTGTGCGGCGATCTGCTGCTCGAGTTGCGGGATGGCGATCCTGGCCTGCTGGTACTGCGACTCGATCTGCGATACCTCAACCTGCGAAACGACGCCGCCCTGGAAGCGCAATTGAAAGATGCGCAGCGTGCCGGCGTAGTTGTCGGCCGTGGCGCGTGCGATCTCAAGCTGGCGATCCAGCGAACGCAGCGTGATGTAGCCCGCAGCAACGCCGGAAACGACGGTCAGCAACGTGCCGCGACGTCCCTGCTCGCTGGCAAAGACGCGCGCCTGCGCCGCTTCGTTTTGTCGCCGTACGCGTCCGAAGAGATCGATCTGCCAGCTGGCGCTCACCGTGCCCTGGTATAGCCGGTACCACGGATCCGTACCGCTGGGCAATGGCGTGTAGCCGACTTCGGTGGCCCGGTTGCGGCTCACGTCAAGCCCATAGCCGACCTGCGGGAAGAACTGCGATCGGGTGGTCTGCAACTGGCCAAGGAACTGTTCGACCCGTTCCGCGGCGATACGGATATCCTGGTTTTGCCGCAACGCCTTCTCAACCAGCTGGTTGAGGACCGGATCCTGGAATTGCTCCCACCAGCGCAGGTTGGTCAGCTGTGCGGCCTGCGGATAGTCGACGCGCCAGTTGGCCGGTGTTTCAAAGAGCGGACGCAGATAATCCGGGCCGATCGTGCAGCCGGGCAACGCGGTGGCGAGCGCAATGGCGAGCAACGGAGCCCTGAGATTCTTCGCTATTTGACGCATGTCAGTGCCCCTCCCCTTTAACAGCCTGAGGTTCGCCATGTCCTTTGTCGGGCGCCTTCGATCGTTTCGCGCTCCAGGTTTCGAGCAGAACGAAGAAGAGCGGCACGAAGAAGATCGCCACGGTCGTCGAGACGAGCATCCCGCCGATGACGCCAGTGCCGATGGCGCGCAGGCTGTTTGCACCGGGACCGCTGGCAATGGCCAGCGGCACGCAGCCGAGTACGAAGGCGAACGAGGTCATGACGATGGCGCGCAAGCGGAGGCCGGCCGCTTCGATGGCGGCTTCGCGGACAGGCATGCCCTTGTGCACGCGCTCGATGGCGAACTCGACGATGAGGATGGCATTCTTCGCCGAGAGTCCGACCAGAGTGACCAGTCCGACCTGGAAATAGACGTCGTTCTCGAGGCCGACCACCCAGGTCAGCAGCAGGGCGCCGAGGATGGCGAACGGGACCGTCAGCACGACGGCGACCGGCAGCGTCCATTTCTCGAACTGCGCGGCGAGCAGCAGGAACACCACGATGATGCCGAAGATGAACGCCGTCGATGAGGTGCTGCCCGAGGCCTTTTCCTGCAACGCCTGACCGGCCCAGGCGTAGGTGAAGTCACCGCTGCCTCCGAATACCTCAGCGGCAACCGATTCCATCGCCTGGATGGCCTGACCCGAACTGTAACCATCTGCCGGGTTGCCGGTGATCTTGACGGCGGGGAAACCGTTGAAACGCGTGACCATCTTCGGCGCCGGCATGTAGCGCACGGTGATCAGCGTCGACAGCGGCACCATCGCACCGCTTTTTGAGCGGAGGTAGACCCTTTCGAAGTCCTCCGGCTTGGCGCGATAGTCGGCATCCGCCTGGATGATGACCCACCACACGCGGCTGAACTGGCTGAACTGCCCGGCGACCTGCGAACCGAAGTACGCCTGCATGGTCTGGAACACATCGGACACCGGAACGCCGAGCAACTCGGCCTTGCTGCGGTTGAGATCGACAAAAAGCTGCTGCGAGGTGGAGCGGAAGGTGCTGCTGACGCCTTGCAGTTCCGGTCGTTGGCGCGCCTTCGTGAGGAACGCCTGCAGCTTCTCCTGTGTCGCCGCAACGTCGCCTCCGGAACGATTCTGCAGGTAGAACTCGAAACCGCCGGTGGTGCCCATGCCGGGAATCGACGGCGGGTTGATGGCGAAGACGAAACCGTCGCGCAGTTTGGAGTACGCGGCGTTGAGCCGGGACAGCGCGGCGAAGGAAAGCAGCGAGGGATCCTTGCGCTCCTCGAACGGCTTGAGCGAAACGAACAGGACCGCAGCGTTGTTCTGGTTCTGGCCGTCGATCAGGCTGTAACCGCTTACGTAGGCCACGTCCTGGACCGCGGGGTCTTCCAGCGCCAGCTTTTGCGCCTGGGCCGCGAGCTTGTCGACAACGCTCATGCTCGACGCATCGGGCGCGTTGACCATCACAAAGAAGTAGCCCTGGTCTTCGTCGGGAACGAAGCTCGACGGAACGATGCGGAACAGGGTCATGATGCCCGCCAGCACCGCGATGAATACCACCAGTCCCTTGACCGGGTTGCCGACGATCTTGCCGACCCCTCCGACGTAACCCTGGCGGACACGCTCGAAGGTGTTCTCGAACCAGCGGAAGAATCCTTTCTTCTCGCCGTGGTGCGCCTTGAGAATGATTGCCGCCAATGCCGGGGAGAGGGTCAATGCCATGATCCCGGATATGACCATCGATATGGCGATGGTGACGGCGAACTGCTTGTACAGCGTACCCGTGACGCCACCGAGGAAGGCCACCGGCAGGAACACCGCGAGCAGCACGAGCACGATCGAGATCAGTGCGCCGGCGATTTCCGTCATCGCCGCCTTGGACGCCTCGAATGCCGACAGGTGCTTGGTCGCCATGTTCGCCTCGACCGTTTCGACAACGACGATCGCATCATCGACGACCAGACCGATGGCCAGGATCATCCCGAACATCGTCAACATGTTCACCGAAAATCCGAAGAGGTGCATGCCGATGAATGTGCCCACGATTGAAACCGGCACGGCCAGGATCGGGATGACCGTGGCGCGCAGCGTTTGCAGGAAGACGAAAACCACCAGCACGACAAGCACGACGGCTTCGAAGAAGGTGTGCACCACTTTTTCGATCGAGTTGAGCGTGAACAGGCTGGTGTCGAGCACGATGCGGTAATCGAGTCCGGGCGGGAAGGTCTTCTTCAATTCATCCAGACGAGTCCGCACGGCCTTGGCCGTGTCAACGGCATTGGCGCCGGGCTGCTGGTACACGGCGATAGTGGTGCCGATTTTGCCGTTGATGTTGCCGCCGATGCTGTAGTCACGCTTGGCCATCTCGACGCGGCCGATGTCCTTGAGGCGAATCATCGCCGAACCTTGTTGCGCGGCTCGGACGATGATGTCCTCGAATTCTTCTGGCTTGGTCAGCAGGCCCTGGGCCGTGACCACGAACGATTGCTGGACGTCCGGGCGCATCGGCTCGGCGCCGAGCTGGCCGATGCCAAAAGTCTGGTTCTGGTTTTGGATCGCCTTGCTGACCTCGCTGACCGTGACGCCGAGTTCGGCCATCCGGTCGGGCCGCAGCCAGACGCGCATGGCGATGTCGGGCAACCCGAAGACGCTGGCCCGGTTGGCGCCGGGAATACGCTTCAGTTCCTCCAGGATATTGAGGTTGGCATAGTTGTCGATGAAGGCCGGCTCGTAGCTGTTGTCCGGTGAAAAGATGGAGAACACCATCATGAAGCTGGACGACTTCTTGTCCACCGTCACGCCCTGCTGGACCACTGTCTCCGGCAGTTGAGCCGTAGCTTGGCTGACGCGGTTCTGCACATTAACCTGGTTGATGTCCGGATCGCTGCCCGGCTTGAAAAAGACGTTGATCGTCAGGTTGCCGCTCGAGGAACTGGCCGACTGGAAGTAGAGCAGGTTGTCGACCCCGTTGATCTGGGCTTCCAGCGGGGCGGCGACGGTATTCGCGATGACCTCGGCGGTAGCGCCGGGATAACGGGCAGTCACCTGGATCTGCGGCGGCGCCATGTCGGGATACTGCTCGATCGGGGAAACGACCATCGATACCAGGCCGGCGAGGACGATCAGCAAGGAGATGACCGAAGAGAGAATCGGCCGGGCAATGAAAAAATGGGTGAACATATTGTTTTCCCCGCCTTATTTCTTCTCTGGAGCCGGCTTCGCCGGGTCGGCCGCAGGCGCTTGTCCGGCAGGCACGGGCTTCACCGGTGCGTTCGGCGTCAAGCGGGCGAAGCCGTCGACGATGACGCGATCCCCCTTCTGCAGCCCCTGCTCGATGACGATTTCCTTGTCGCCGAGGTAGGTGCCGACGACGACCGGTCGGGTTTCAACCTTGTTCTCGGCGTTGGCGACCAGCACGAAATGCCCTTTGGCGCCCTGCTGCAGCGCCAGTTGCGGGATGACCACCGCGTTCGGGCGGACTGAGCCGTGCATATTGACCGTCACGAACATGCCCGGCCGGAGTTCCTTCTTGGGATTCGGCAGCGAAGCGCGCACCATGAAGGAGCCGGTCTCCTGGCTGAACGACGGGTCGGCAAAGTTGATCTTGCCGCGGAACGGATAAACCTTGCCACCCGGCAGAACCAACTCGACTTCGTAGTTGGCGTTGGGCGGCGGAACGATGATCTTCTTCTCGATCATTTCCAGATTCTTCGCCTGCTGGTTCTGCGAAACGCTGAAGGTGACCCAGATCGGGTCGAGCGCGGCAACGTAGGTCAGCTTCGCCGTCTCCGTCGATCCGCCCACGTAAGCGCCTTCGCGCTGCAACGCCCGCCCGGCGGAACCGCTTACCGGCGAACGGATCGTCGTGTAGTCAAGGTTGAGTTCGGCTTCATGGACCTTGGCAGCGGCAGAATGCACCGCCGCCGTCGCGACTTCGAAATCCCCGGTAGCGCGGTCGAGATCGGCTTGCGACAGCGCGTTCTGTTCGGTCAGCGGCTTGACGCGCTTGAGATTGGCTGTCGCCGTACTGAGCCGGGCCTTTTGTGCTTCCAGTTCGCCGCGAGCGGCCTCGAGTTGGGCCTTGAAGGGTTTCGGGTCGATCTGGAATAGCAACTGCCCTTCCTTGACGAACTCGCCCTCGGCGTAGGCGATGCGGTCGAGGAAACCGGATACGCGCGCAAGAATATCCACCTGGCGCGAACTTTCCGTCTGCGCCACGAAGCCGACGGAATAAGGCACCGGCTTCGTTTCCACAGAAATCACGCTGACTTCCGGCGCGGCCTGCTGCACCGCGGGCTTTTCCTGAGAACAGGCGACCAGCAGGCAAAGGGAAGAAAGGGCAAGCGAACGCAACGCTACAACCATGACAACCTCCATTGTTTGGCAGCCATGCCGCGCAATGGCGGCGGAGTATGAAAACCGGGACGAACCAATCTTACGCCAGCCGCCCGAGGAAAGACATTGCTGATCGTCAATTGGCGCCACGCCAAGAGCCTTGTTGCGTAAGAGATACAGACGTAGTTGCGGCGTGCCGGGCCATCGGAAATGGCCGATGGCCCGGCATTTCATAGACGGGCATGAATTTCCCGGTTTGATCCCGGGAAACCTTGACTACACTGAAATCGTCAGTTCGGCCAAGCAGCGGCCGAGCTTTTCTCGTATCGAAGCGAAGAACAGGAGATGTCCATCATGAAAAAGAAGCACGCGAAGCAGCAGGCGGTTACGGCACCGGAAGCCGCAGAACAAGCGAAACTGAAGGCTAAGGATTACGAGAAGGAGCTACTCAAGCTGCAGGCCGAGCTTTGCGCCGTCCAGGACTGGGTGCAAGCCACCGGCCAGCGCATCATCATCGTGTTTGAAGGGCGTGATGCGGCCGGAAAAGGCGGGACCATCAAGGCCATTACGGAACGGGTGAGCCCGCGCGTGTTCAAGGTCGTGGCCTTGCCTGCGCCGTCCGACCGCGAGAAGACGCAAATGTACATCCAGCGCTACATGGCGCATTTCCCGGCGGCCGGCGAAGTGGTGATCTTCGATCGCAGCTGGTACAACCGTGCCGGCGTCGAACGGGTCATGGGGTTCTGCAACGAGCAACAGCACAGTCGCTTCCTGGAACTCTGCCCGTTCATCGAGAAACAGATCGTCGAGAGCGGCATCATCCTGTTGAAATACTGGCTGGAAGTCGGCGACAAGGAGCAGGAGCGGCGTTTCCGCGCGCGTATCGACGATCCCGTGCGGCAATGGAAACTGTCGCCCATGGATCTGCCTTCGCGTGAGCGCTGGTACGACTATTCGCGTGCGCGCGACCAGATGCTCGACGCCACCGATACCGATTTCGCGCCCTGGAACATCGTCGACAGCAACGACAAGAAACGCGCTCGTCTTAACCTGATCACGCATCTGCTGAAGCAGATTCCCTACG
Organism: Propionivibrio sp.; assembly: GCA_029975435.1. Classification (GTDB taxonomy): domain Bacteria; phylum Pseudomonadota; class Gammaproteobacteria; order Burkholderiales; family Rhodocyclaceae; genus Propionivibrio. The sequence continues at coordinate 9,367 of JARKPC010000128.1, forward strand.
AAAAACAGCCGCACAAGAAGGTCAAGTTGCCGAGGCGCATTACCAAGAAAGCCTACGACGATGAAGTGACGATGGTCCGGCGGAAGTGGATTCCGAAGGTGTTCTGATCGCTCTGCCTCTCTTTCGCCGGCCTACTGGGGCTTTTCGCCAGCCTTGACCGCCGCCTTTTTCGCGCGTCGCGGGGGCGCGGTCTGTGCCCGCTGCATGCGCGACAGGCGGCGCCGAATCTCGTCGGAGTCCATCCAGACGTCGCTGCCCTTGAGTATCTTGCCGATCTCGCTCTCGCTGAGGAATGGCATGCAAATGCGTTCCATCACTTTCTCGAACCAGTTGCTGACGGCGATGATTTCCGCCTGCTGTTCGTTGCCCTTGCCGGCGAAGCTGCCGGAATAGATGTGGAACATCAGCTGGCAGTTGTCATGGACAACCAGCTTGTCGCCGCACAGGAAGATCAGCGCCGCCATGGAGAAGGCGCGCGCCTCCAGGATGGTGACTACGCGCGCTTCGGAGGCCAGGATGTTGTTGATGATCTGCAGGCCGGTATTGAAGTCGCCGCCGGAGGAGTTCAGGTGCAGATAAATCAGGTCGGTGTCGCCGGCCGTGCGCAGCGTGTAGAACAGTTCGGTGTAGTACTGAGGCTCCAGTATGTCCCCGCACAGGTAGTAGGAGACCTGGCGGATCGGCGATAGCTGCTCGTAGCGGATCAGGCCCTTGAAGGGAACGGATTCGATGACCGAGTCCTGGTCCATGTCGTGACTGCTGGCGTTCGTTTTTTGCATGATGGCCTCCCGTGTGTGCCTGAATTCATTATGTGCCGGCCTGCGCGCAGTTGCCAGCGGGTGGCGGGACGGCCACGTTTTCTGCTATCTTCGCCCGATGCCTGACCGATTCTCCGCCGCCTTTGCCGGCCTGCGCGACACCATTCCCCTGACCGTCGGAACCACGCCGTTTGCCGTGATCTTCGGCACGCTGGTCGTGTCCGCCGGTTTGCCGCCGGAGATGGCGCTGGCCCTGTCGGCGATCGTGTTCGCCGGTTCCGCGCAGTTCATCTCGATCAGCCTGATCAGCGGCGGTGCCGCCTTGCCGGTGATCTGGCTGACGACCTTCGTGATCAATCTTCGCCATGCCCTGTATAGCGCGACGGTGCAGCCGGTGACCAAGGCTTGGCCGTTGCCGTGGCGCGTGCTCGGAGCCTTCTGGCTGACCGACGAGTGTTTCGCGGTGTTCGAACGGCGGCTGCAAACCGCCGGCGAACGGGACACGCTGCCGTACTACATGGGCTCGACGATCTCCTTCTACCTCAACTGGATCGGCTGGACGGCAGTGGGGGCGTATCTGGGCAACCGGATTCCGGGCGTGGCCACCTTGGGTCTTGATTTCGCCATGATCGCCACCTTCGCCGCGATGATCGCGCCGCAACTCAAAGCGATCACTCCGGTGGCGGTGGCGGCGACGGCCGGCAGCGTAGCGTGGCTGGCACAGGGGTTGCCGTACAAACTGGGATTGATGCTGGCCGCGCTGGCCGGAGTTGCGGTCGGGGTGGGGCTCGATTGCTGTCGTCGACGGTTGGCCGTCGAGGAGGCCGCATGACCGATGCGTTATGGCTGGCCATCCTGGGCATGTTCGTGGCGACCTACACGGTGCGCGCCAGCTTCATCGTTTTCGGGCAGAAACTGCGTTTCCCGCCGGCCGTCGTGCAGGCGCTCGGCCACGTGCCGGTGGCCGTGCTGACGGCCATCGTGGTGCCGGAAGCCATCGCGCCCGGCGGACAGGTGGATTTGTCGCCGACCAATCCGTACCTGGTCGGCACGCTCGTTGCCGGGCTGGTGGCCTGGAAGAGCCGTCGGATCCTGGTCGCCGTGCTGGTCAGTTTTGTCGTTTTCGGGATGATGCGCTGGCTGGCCTGACGCGTTGAATCAGCGGCGCTCGCCTTCTCCGGGGCGGCCTCCGCGTTCCTGCCGTCCGTCACGCTTGTCCTCGCGATTCTCGTGCCTTTCCCTGCGCTCCTGTTGCGGTGGCTGTGCACGTTCCTCGCGGCGTTCCGGGCGTGCCTCGACGCGCATCTCACGACGCGGTTCCTGCGGTTGGACGGATTCCCTCGGCCGTTCAGGTGCCCTCACTTGTTGAGCGTCCCGAGAGGGAGGCGGAGCAGCCTGCTGCACCGGAGGGCTCGGAGGCGAGACGCGCACGGCGGGCGGCGCCTGCCGGATCGTGTCCGTATGCACTTCGCGGGACGGCGCTTCATGGCGGAATACGGGTTCCTGGCGTTGCGGGGCGGGAGATTCGCTCCGCGGCTGAGGTGCACGGCGCACTATTTCCGGTTCCGGCATTTCACGACGCGGAGCGACGTCAACCGCTCGATGCGGAGAGAAGGTTTGCTCCCGCGATTCCGCGTTCTGTCGGTAGTCCGGGCGCGAACGCGATTCGCTCTCCGCCGCGCGGCGCGGTTCCGGGGAAGGAGGGGCCGCTTGCACCTGATGATCACGAAAGTCGCGTGCGTCACCGGGCCGCGGCGTGATGCGCACGTCGGGACGGCCATGACGGAAGGCGTCGGCTGGAGCCGTGCTGAAGGCGCGTGGTTCATCGCGATAGACAAAATGCGTCTGGCGCACGATCTCGTGCGGGCGCGAGACGATGGCATCGACGTTTTGAATGTGTGGCACATGCGGTGCGTTGACGTAGCGGACATGGTTTTGGCTGCTGCGATAGAAGGGGACGAATACCTCGCGCGGCGCCAGCGGGAACCAGCCGATCGGCGGGGCCGAGCCTACGCTCACCGAAATTCCGACGCCCGGTGTGCCGACCCAGGCCACCAGCGCCGGGGCATAGACCGGGCGGGCGACGCGGGTGCCCGGAACCCAGGCCCAGGCGCCGTGGATGCGCACCCAGCGGCCGTAGTGGAACGGGGCGAAGCCCCACGGCTCGTGGCCGATCCACGTCCAGCCCCACGGGGCTACCCAGGCCCAGTGGCCGGTGCGGTACGGCGCCCAGTCTGCGGCTACGGCGCGCGGAAACCACACGGCGCCGTATTCAGGGCTGTCAGACCAGTCGCCGTAGACGTCGAGATCCTGCGCTCCGGTCATTTCCGGGGAAACGTAGCGGGACGGTGTGGAGGCGCGTTGGCGCTGGTCGCGCGCGGCGCTCCACTGGGTGAATTCGTCGCGAACTCCTTGTGCCATCCGGTAGTTCAGTTGCCCGGCGTTGTCCGTCCAGATGCGGGTACTTTCTCCTGCGTTGATGTCGAAGGCGGTGTCCCGGCTCTCGAAGCGGAGGACTCCGAAGTATGAAGTGGCGCCGCTTTCTCCGTTTTCGCTTTCGAAACGGTAGATGCCGGTGTCGCGCGGAACGAATCGGCCGTGCCCCGTTTTCAGCTCGAAATCGCGGCGGGTATCGTCGGTGGGCAGCTTGGCGATGATGCGGCCGTTGCTCAGCAGGACGCGAACGCGCTCGTCGTCGATGCGGTCGAATTCGACGCGGCTGCCGGAATCGAGGCGGAGCGTCATGGCGCCGATCTGGATTTCGGCGCGGGCGCCATTGCTGGTGGTGATGATGTCGCCGCTGGTCAGCGGCTGGTTGAGCGGGGCGGTTCCGAGTTCGCCCGTATCGGGGTTGTTCAGGTAGACCTCGCCGGAGAGCCAGGAAATGCGTCCGATGCGTCCGGGAGGGTCGGCCTGTGCGAAAGCCGGAAAGGCCAGCATCGCTGCCAGAAGTGCCAGTAATACGGTACGGCTGCGGCGCAGAATGGTCGAGAAATATGGCATGGGTGAATCCTTTTTCCGGCTGTCGGGGAAAGTGAGCCTCGAACGAACAACGTCCGGAGGAAGAACAGGTTCACCGTTGAAACACTTTGTTGCACCTTCACGGGCAAAAGAAAACGGCGCCGCAGCGCCGTTTCGAGCGGGTTTCGCCGGACTTATTCGTCGATGACCACGCTGGTATACACCTCCTGCACGTCGTCAAGACTCTCCAATGCGTCGAGCAGTTTCTGCATCTTCACGGCGTCGTCGCCGGTCAGGTCGGTCTCGTTCTCGGCCTTCATGGTGACCTGGCCGAACTCGGCGGTAAAACCGGCGGCTTCGAGCGCCTCCTTGACGGTCATGTAATCGGCCGGCGGGGTGATGACTTCGATCGAACCGTCGTCGTTGGTGATCACGTCCTCGGCGCCTGCCTCGATGGCGGCGTCCATCAGCTTGGCTTCATCGGTTCCCGGGGCGAAGATGAGTTGCCCGCAATGCTTGAACTGGAAGGCCACGCAGCCGTCCGTGCCCATGTTGCCGCCGTGCTTGGCGAAGGCGTGGCGTACTTCGGCGACAGTGCGCGTCTTGTTGTCGGTGAGGCAGTCGACCATGATCGCGGCGCCGCCGATGCCGTAACCTTCATAGCGGACTTCCACGTAGTCGACGCCTTCAAGCTCGCCGGTACCCTTCTTGATGGCGTTCTCGATCTTGTCCTTGGGCATGTTGACCGCCTTGCCCTTGTCCACGGCCATGCGCAGGCGCGGGTTGAACGCCGGGTCGCCGCCGCCCATCTTGGCGGCCACGGTGATCTCCTTGGCGATCTTGGAAAACGCGGCGCCGCGTTTTTCGTCCTGGCGGCCCTTGCGGTGCTGGATATTGGCCCATTTGGAGTGTCCGGCCATGTCTTACCTCGTCTGAATGCTGGGCGTGCGCGGTGTTGCGGGAGTTTCGCGGGCAACAAGGCGCCGTGCAAATGGTTGATAATAAAGCCGCGCATTTTATCACTTACGATGGTTCTTATAGCGGAGTTACCGATGCTCACCCCACTTTTTGTCGCCAAAAATCAACACGCCGAACTCGGCCTGCTACCGGCGCTGGCCAACCGGCACGGCCTGATCACGGGCGCTACCGGCACCGGCAAGACGATCACCCTGCAGGTGCTGGCCGAGCGTTTCTCCGGCATCGGCGTTCCGGTGTTCATGGCCGACGTCAAGGGCGACCTGTCCGGCCTTGCGGCGGCGGGAGCGGAAAGTCCGAAGCTCAGGCAGCGTCTGGATTCATTGGGAATCAGCGATTGGGGGCCGGCGAAATTCCCGACAGCGTTCTGGGATGTGGTCGGCGAACAGGGCCATCCGGTGCGCGCGACGATTTCCGACATGGGGCCGATCCTGCTCGCCCGGCTGCTTAATCTGAACGACACGCAGGCCGGCGTGCTGCAACTGGTGTTCAAGATCGCCGACGACAACGGCCTGTTGCTGCTCGATCTCAAGGATCTGCGCGCCATGGTCCAGCATGTCGGCGAGAACGCCAAGAGCTTTACCACCGAGTATGGCAATGTCTCGGCGGCGTCCATCGGCGCCATCCAGCGCGGCTTGCTGACGCTGGAGCAGCAGGGCGGCGACCGCTTCTTCGGCGAGCCGATGCTCGATATCAACGACCTGATGCAGACCGACAACGGCCAGGGCGTGATCAACATTCTCGCCGCCGACAAGCTGATGGCCGCGCCGCGCCTGTATTCGACCTTCCTGCTCTGGCTGCTGTCCGAACTGTTCGAGCAATTGCCCGAAGTCGGCGACGTGGATAAACCCAAACTGGTGTTCTTCTTCGACGAGGCGCATTTGCTGTTCAGCGAGGCCCCTCCGGCATTGCTGGAGAAGATCGAGCAGGTGGTGCGCCTGATCCGCTCGAAGGGCGTCGGCGTCTACTTCGTCACGCAGAATCCGCTGGACATCCCCGACAAGGTGCTCGGGCAGCTCGGCAACCGCGTGCAGCATGCCCTGCGCGCCTTCACGCCGCGCGACCAGAAGGCCGTGGCCACGGCGGCCGAGACCTTGCGTCCGAACCCGGCGTTCGATGCCGCCGCGGCGATCACCGAACTGGGCGTCGGCGAAGCGCTGGTTTCCTTCCTGGACGAGAAAGGACGGCCGATCATTGTCGAGCGCGCCTTCATCCTGCCGCCTTCTTCTCGCATCGGGCCGCTGACGAGCGAGGAGCGGCAGGCTGTCATCCAGTCATCGCTGGTCTATGGCGTCTATGAGAAGGTGCTGGATCGCGAGTCGGCCTACGAGAAGTTGAAACAACCGGCTTCCGCCGCACCGGTCTCGGCCGAACCAACCCGTCCCGGCCGCGCGGATGTGCCGCCGCCCGAATCGGCGCCGTCGTCAGGTGGCGGTCTCTTCGGCGGGCTGGGTGATCTGCTGGGTGGTACGCGCCGGCCGCGCGGCGGGGTGGGGCGAGAAGGCGTGGCCGAGGCATTGGCCAAGTCTGCCGCCCGCGCCATCGGTTCGCAGGTCGGCCGCGAGATTATCCGCGGGGTGCTCGGTTCGATCCTGGGCGGTGCGCGCCGGCGTTAGTCGGTTCCGGAAGAACTCTTCCGGGCCAGGAATTCCTCGAATTCCTGGCTGGTGAGCGGTTGGGAGAACAGGTATCCCTGTCCATCGTCGCAGCCGATCGCCAGCAACTGATCACGCTGGGCTTCCGTCTCGATGCCCTCGGCGATCGTCTTCAGGCCGAGCTGGCCGGCCAGTTGCTGGACGATACCGGCGATGCTGAAGTCGCCTTTCCGGCTGTCCTTGCCGCTGATGAAGGAGCGGTCGATCTTGAGACGGTCGACGTTCAGCTGGCGCACGATGTTGAGCGAAGAATAGCCGGTTCCGAAGTCGTCGATGGCGATGGCGACGCCGGCGGCGCGGACGGCCGCCAGCTTGTGCTGGATCAGTTCGATGTTGTCGATGGCCACGGATTCGGTCAGTTCGATTTCGAGATTGCCCGGCGAAGTTCCGAATTCGTTAATCGCGGCCACCAGCTTTTCGACGAAATCCGGTTCGCGGAATTGCACGTGGGACACGTTAACCGCCATGCGCAGGCCGGAATGCCCGAGGTCGGCCAAGTGTCTCTGGAATTGCAGCGCGCTGCGGATGACCCAGTCGCCGATGGGTACCATCAGGCCGGAATGCTCGGCGAGGGGGATGAACGTGTCCGGAGGGACGAACTCGCCCTGCTCGGTGCGCCAGCGCAGCAGGGCTTCCGCCCCTACGATCCGGCCGGTGGCCAACTCGATGAAAGGCTGATAGACAAGGAACAGTCTTTCCGCCGAGAACGACAGGCGCAGACGGTTCAGCATCTGCATGCGGGCGCGGGCGGAAACGGCGTGGGCCGCCTCGAAGTACAGCGCCTTGCCGCGACTCAGGGTCTTGGCCTGCTTGAGGGCCACGCTGGCGTTCTTCAGTAGTTCGACCGGTTTGTCGGACGAATTCGCCAGGCGCAACAGACCGGTGGTGGCCGACAGCCGGAGGCTTTCTCCCGCCACTTCGTAGGGGGTGGAAAAGACGTTTTCTATGCTTTCGGCATCGACTTCGCCGTGCGGGCCAAGAATGCCGAACACGTCGTTGCCGATGCGGGCAATTTCCACGGCCGAGGAGAAACTCTGGCGCAGTCGCTGGGCGACGGCCTTCAGGACGCAGTCGCCGAACTCCTGGTCGAGCGCGCTGTTGATGTCCGCAAAGCCGTCGATGTCCACCAATGCCAGCGTGTCCGACTGGCCGTGGTATTGGGCCAGCCTGGCCAGGAAACTGTTGCGATTCGGCAATCTGACCAAAGGATCTTCATAAGCCAGCTCGCTGATCTTCTTGAGCAGCACGGTGTTCTCGAACGCCACGGAAATGTTGCTGCAGAAGACTTCCAGTAATTCGAGGTCGAGTGCGCTCAACTGGTGATCGACGTCGACGAACGAGGCGATGGATATGCCTCCCGGGGCGCTGAAGTAGAGTCGCGTTGTTTCGCCGAAATGATGGCAGTGTTCGGATAGGGAACTTTCCAGCTCGCGGCGCACGCGCGGGTCGGGAATGTTCTTCAGCGGCAACCCGATCCAGTTTGAATAACGCCCGGCAGCGGCCAGGATGTATGGCGGGGAGCTCTCCGGTTTCTCGTCGCCGGGACTTGCGGCGCAGACGATGCCTTCTTCTTCGACGCCGAGCAGGGCGCACAGCTGCGTCACGATGCCTTCGGCAAAACGCCGCAGCCCTTTGGGGCGCCCGAGGTCGGTACTGGCTGCCACGATCATTTCCAGTCCGCGGCGATTGGCCTCGAGCTGGTGGATCTGCCAGTACGAGCGAATGGCTACGGTCAGGCTGGTGAATAGGCGGACACGCGTGAGTTCGGACTTGGTCTTGTAGTCGTTGATGTCGTACGAGCGAATCGTGTCGATTTCCGGCGCGTAGCCGGGCTGGCCGGTGCGCAGAATGACGCGCAGCGCCAGGTTGCCGAGTTCTTCTCGCACATGCCGGATCAGTTGCAGACCGGCGTCGGGTGTTTCCATCACCACGTCCAGCAGCATGACCGCCAGATCGCGATGTTCCGCGAGACAGGTGCGTGCCTCCTGTGCCGAATGGGCATGGACGAATTCGATCGGCCGTCCGTCGATGGTGACGTCCTTGAGGGCAAGTTCCGTGGCGCGATGCACATCGGGTTCATCGTCCACGATCAGAACGCGCCAGGCCGGCTTTTCTCCACCCGAGGTGTCTTCGGACTCGCTGAGGAAAGACATCACGTCTTCACTGTTGGCTGCAAGCATCTTTTGCCGCTCCGTTCATCCTTCTCTTCGTCTCGTACCGTGTCGCGGACACATTGTGTCCGAATGTGGCGAATCCACCAAGCGCGGAGGCTCAGTTGACCTCATGATTCGGCACGGGTTCTGCGCTTCCCCTACTTCTTTCGCCGCCGGACCGTTCCGGCGTAACCAGCGGCAACTCCAGGGCGAATGTCGTGCCCTGGCCGGCGATTGACTCGACGGCGATATGGCCTCCCAGCAGCCCGGTTACCAACCCGTAGACAATGCTCAGCCCGAGTCCCGATCCTCCCTTGCCCAGTTGCGTGGTAAAGAAGGGGTCGAATATCCTGTCCAGATTCTCGGCGGGAATTCCGTTGCCGTTGTCCGTCACGGTCAAAGTGGCGTATCGGCCTTGGCGTGCGGCCGCAATGGTGACGACGCAATCGGATCGGCCTTCGGCGCCGTGAATGATCGCGTTGTCGATCAGGTTGGTGAGAACCTGTTCGAGGGTTCCCGGGTAGCTGTCCATGACAATGCCGGGCGGCGCGATGACCTTGATATCCACCGGGGTATGCTTGTGGCGCAAGCGCACGGCCGCCATCATCTCGCGCAGCATGTCGTGCATTTCGAATTCGCGGCGGCGCGAACTCGTCTGGTCGACCGCCACCTGCTTGAAGTCGTGAATCAGGCGTGCGGCGCGTTGCAGGCTTTTCTGCGCCAGAGTGCTGGCCGTCTCGATGTCGTCGATCATCGCGTCGAGCTGGGAGCGGCGGATGCCTTGGTCGATTTGCCTGCGCAACTCGAGGCATTTGTCGGAGATGGTACTGACCACGGTCACGCCGGTGCCGATCGGCGTGTTCAGTTCGTGGGCCACCCCGGCGACGAGGGATCCCAGCGAGGCCAGCTTCTCCGATTGCACGAGGAGGTTCTGCATGCGTTGCAGATCGTCGAGCGTTGTCTGCAAGCGGGTGTTGACGGCCTTGAGTGCAAAGGTGCGCTCTTCCACCCGCTCTTCCAGGCGGGCAACCGATTGCGCCAGCGAATTGCGCATGGCGTCGAGCCTGGCCGAGAGTTGCCCGAACTCATCGCTGCGCAACACGGGAACCACGCTTTGCAGATCGCCCGCGGCGATCCTGTTGGCACTCAGGCGCAGGGTTTCGAGCGGGTTGAGTACCCGGCGCGATAGCCAGGCGCCAATCAGAATGAAGGAGACCAGCAACTGCAGGGCGATGATGGTGAGCAGCCGCACGGACGCTCGCCACGCTTCGTCGATGGCGGCCGACGTGGAATAACGGATGACCACTTGCCCAAGGTACTCGCTGTCCCGGGCGATCGGACGGGTAATGACGATCGGGGCCACCTTGCTCTGGGTCTGGCGCTGGTAGTCGAGCAAAACGCCGTTGTTGATGTCATAGACGGTGATCAGTGTCACCGAAGGGTCGGCGGCGATGGCGGTCACCAGCGGGCGTCCAGTTTCCGGCGCCATTTCCCAGAGAGGCATGGTCATGCCGGCCTGCAGGAGATCCGCGAGCTTTTCGGCACGGACACGGGTTTCCGATTCCAGCGTGCGTTGCAGGCTCAGATAGATCAGCGCGAATCCTGCGACGATCCCAGGAAGCACGAGGGACAGGATGAGCACGACATACAACGCGCGCCGCAATCCACGTTGCTGGCGCCCGCCGGCAGCGGTTGCACTGTCCTTTGCCGTTCTTTCTGACTCGAGGGCACTGTTTTCCATGAAATCCGTCGGTTCAACAAAAAATGCTTACGGCAATACGAAGTGCCGACCGGTTCCGGTTAGCGTTTGGCGTTCTTTTTCATGCCGCCGGGAGTACTCAGGTTACTATAGCCCAAGGCGATTCTCGCCGTCAGGCTCGATGTCTTTCTGGCCGAGTTGGTCGGATGCCTGGGTCTTCATCTCTTCGTACCTTTTCTTGCTTTTTGCCATGTCCTGGAAACACTGGTCCGCCGACCGCATTGGAGTTGCACTTGCCGTTCTTGCCGCCTTCGGTTTTTCTTTCAAGGCGATATTCATCAAGCTGGCCTACGCCGTGCCGCTGGCGTCGCCGGTCGACCCGGTCACCTTGCTGTCATTGCGCATGACGCTTTCCTTGCCGGTTTTTGCCTGGGTCGGCTTCCGGTCGAGTCGTTCGGCTCCTCCGCTGACCCGCCGCGACTGGGTCATGCTGCTGGTGTTGGGCCTGCTCGGTTACTACGGTGCCAGCCTGTTCGATTTTCTCGGCCTGCAATACATTTCGGCGGGGCTTGAACGCCTGATCCTGTTCACCTACCCGACGCTGACCATCCTCATCGGTGTCCTGTTCATGGGCAAGTCGTTGCATCGCAGCGAATTGATGGCGTTGCTGCTGTCCTATGCCGGGATCGGCCTGGCCTTCGCGCACGACCTCGAATTTTCCGGCGATACGCGCAACGTGATCGTCGGTGCCGTGTTTGTTTTCGCCTCGTCGCTGACCTACGCGCTCTATCTGTCCGGCAGTGCGCCGATGATCAAGCGTCTGGGCGCGATGCGTTTTACGGCGCTGGTGATGATCGTGGCCACGTTCGCGGCGCAGGCGCATTTTCTCGTCAGGCTGCCTTTGACGGCTTACCTGCTTCCATTGCGCACTTTTGCCTACGTGGTGGCCATCGTGGCCTTCTCGACGGTGCTGCCGATGTTCATGCAATCGGCGTCGATCGCCCGGATCGGTCCGGCCCGCTCGGTGCTGATCGGCACCATCGGTCCTGTGCTGACCATCTTCTTCGGGTGGTGGATTCTCGACGAACCTGCATCGGCGGCGCAGGTTGGCGGAACGCTGCTGGTGCTGGCGGGTGTGCTGCTGGTAACGAGAGGACAGAGCAGCGCTCCGCGAAATGCGCCCTCATGATGCTACATCGGAGGCCTTATCCCATCCTTGGACGCCTGAATTCTGGCCGCGGTCATGGACCCGTCAGCTGCGACCCGGGCGCTGATAAACACGTATACACCGGGTTGCAGCAGCGAGCGGTCGGCCGGGACTGCCGTTACCACGGGAATTCCATCCGGTACGAGGATCTTTTGCGTACCACCCTTGTATTCAAGTGTTAGTTCCCGGCCGTTCGCAGCCTTGACCATTTTCGCCAGATTGGCGTTGGTCATGGTCGACCGGGGTTCCATATCCCAGGAAAAATGGCCCTCTCCAGTCCCTCGGGCGCTCTCCGCGAACAGATGGATTTCACGGGCAACAAGCCTGCCTTCGGAATCCGGTGTCGCTGTGGTTCCGATGTAGTCGCCGGGCTTGATCTCCGACAGCGCGACAGCCTTCGGGTAGGACACCGTGGTGCTGTCTGTCAATTGCAGCTGCAGATTCTCGCCCTCGCGAGACTTCACTGAAAGCACCGTGCCGTCAAAACCCGAGATCGTGCCGCGTACGCGCAGGGTGTTTTGCGCGTTGGCCATTGAACTCGCCAGAGAAAGAACGCCGCATAGGAGTGCAATCGAGAATTTGTTCATGTCAATCAACCTCGCTGAAGTGCGTGGATTGCCGGATTGCCGCGACACTCGCCGGGAAATGGTTCCTTTTTCCGAATATGCTGTTTCCAAGACTCTGCGGAATCGAGAAGCGCCCGGCGGGGCATCCTGCCGGTTGGACTTTTTTTGTGGTTGCACGTTCATTTGCCGCTCAAGGTGTCGACCGGAGTCGCCGACCTCCCGCGCCCGTTCTGCACAAAATCCCCTGGCGACCCTGTGGATAATCGGTGAGTAAGCGGCTGCAGGGCGTTGTCCTGTCAGGAGTTCCGATCAGGGCTTAAATAATGGGCGCTGCGCTGAATGAGGTGTCCTGTGCGGGTTTCTTTGGAGCGATTGTGTGCGGCTGTGCGGATTTCACGCTTCCCGCGTCGGTTCCGCTTCCACAAAGACCACGTTCGCTTCCTTGAACATGGCCCGAGCCTCTCGCATATCGTCTTCCCAGCGAACGAGAAAATCTGCGCTCGGCGAAGGGCACACCACGCGTTTGATTCCCTCCTGAACGATCTGGGCAGCGCAGCGGGCGCAGGGCGGATGGGTGATGTAGATGGTGCACCCGGTCAGATCCCGTTTTGCGAAGGACATGGCGTTCTGTTCGGCGTGCAGGACACGCCGGTACTTCCGTTCGCGGTTGTCGTAAATGGAGGGGTCATCGTCCGTCCCGGCGGGAAAGCCGTTAAAGCCAAGCGATACGATGCGCTTGCCGTCGGCGATGACCGAACCGACTTTGCTCGACGGATCCTTGCTCCATGTGGCGACAAGTTGAGCCATGGCCAAAAAACGATGATCCCAGTTAGTCATCTCTCTTCTTCTCTCAAGTTGCCTATCAGGCAGATATTTGTCGAATGGCTGGTGTTGGATGCCTTTGCGGTTTCCGGATCAGTCGTCTCAAATCGTGGCAAGGTCAATGCAACTCTTGGATGCCTCCGATTGTCCGAATGCACAGTTGGTCATTAGTTTAAGCGGAATCGACATGCTCAAGCGCTGGAAATCATTCAATCAATGTTTGCACGGGGAGAGCCGCGTGCGCATCGTTCTGGCAATGCTCGTTGCTCTTGCTGCGGCTCCTGCCCTTGCAGCGTGGGAAAAAATGGTGGGCAACGGCAACATCACTATCTACATCGACCCGATGACAATCAAGATCAACGGCGGAAATCGCAGTGTACTGGCCCTGGCCGCGTACAACGAACTGTTGCCGAACGGAGCACGATCCATGCGCGGAATGATGGAGTACGACTGCAAGGGAGGGCGATTCAGAACCCTCTCCTTCAGCCACTATGCCGAGCCGTTAGCGGAAGGGAAACTGCTGTCTGAAAACGACGTTCCGAGCGAATGGAGTTCCGTCGCCCCAAAGACATTCGCGGCAGAAGCCCTCGCACATGTTTGCGGAAAGTAGCCGATCCGCCCTCTCGGTTGCTCAAAGTCTGAAGAGCAGCGCTTTCAATCCAGAGCCCAACCTGCGTGGGGCTTTCTTGCCTCATGGTTTCACGCTGACTCCTCGTGCCGCAAGTTACAGAGAATGCGGCGGCGTTTCAGCGAATTTTCGTGCAGGCCTGAATGCCAACCGTCTTGCTGGCCCGCCCGGAGAGATTCGAACTCCCTACCCCTTGGTTCGAAGCCAAGTGCTCTATCCAAATGAGCTACGGGCGGTGTACTGCTGAGAGAAGCCGTTGGTGCCGGAACACGCCGTCAGCTTCAGGATTTTATCAGTCCGTCTGAACGCGCATTATCAAGACTGCTTCTCGAATGCCTTCTGGACGTGCCTAAATCCGCAGCCGTTTGCAAATCTCCAGCGTCAGACTCGACTGGTTCATGGAATCTCTTCCAAATGTCATGAAAAGTCGAGTCGTTTCAACAGAGTAGCACGAATTCGTGACCTCTTCTTGGCGCCACCCACCGTCTTCCCAGCGTCGAATTGTATGCCGGGATGCATCGGTAAAAGTTAACGTCCCTTGGCTAAATCCAGCCGCCGAAGTCTTCCCACCGACCACCCAACCCAGCGGATGGAGTTGACGTGGCGGGGTGGGGCAGGAAATTTCCCCTGTTTTGAGTTGCTTGGGAGATTCGTTTTCAACGATCGCTCTGTGACAATCGGATCCGCGCGCTCAATCGGAAAAATGTCACACTAACCGCCAAGCAGGCGCCGAAATAGTCGTCGCTCACAATGACAATGGGAGCCGAAGCCCCCATGCGGTTGCTGAACAGCCTGTTTTCAGAGCTTGCGACGACGACCGGCTCCTAGACCCAATAATCCGATACCCAGTAATGCGAGCGAAGCAGGCTCCGGAACAGTGCTTGAATTGCATTCGGGCGCGGTCGGATTTGCTGCGCAAAACTCCACGGCGGTCCCTTGCACCCCAACCGTGAAGCCGTTCCAATATTCATTGCTGAGACTGCGCCAACTTACAGTGTCAAATGTCCCCGTAAAACGCAGGGTGCCATGCGGTTCGCCGGTTCCAAGTAGTTGGTACTCAGTTTGTCCGTTCACCGTGACGATTTGCTTGTACGAAGTTCCGCATCCCCAGTATCCGCATGCGTTGCCATCAGATGGATCACCGAAACTCAGGATATCGAAGTCTTGGTCAAAAGCGTAACCGTTACCGTTGAGGCTCACGTAGGCAAACACAGGATTCGCAATTGCTTGTGAGAAAGTGAGCGTTTGAGCCCCAGCGTATCGCAGAGCGACGATATCAGTGGTGGCTGGCCGGTTGTCAACCAAAGCACTCGTATATGGCGACGTTCCGGCAGGACCATCGGTTCCATTGCTGTAGTAATACGCGCCGCCACTCGCCTGATAAAAGCCGATGCCCTGAGGGTTCGTGTACGTTACGCCCACTGTGGCCGTCGTTGTCGTAATCGTTCCAGTCGCCGTAAAAGATCCGGTCACGGAACCCTGATTGTTCCCCGTCCAATCGGCCCAGTAAATTTGAGCGGCCGACACACTGCCCGAAAGTAGAGCTAGTGCTAAAGCACAGTGGATACTCATTATTTTTTTCATCAGTTGCTCCTTGCAAATAAGGGGATGGCATCGGCTTTCCTTGCCGAAAGCGACTTTTATGCCACACGTCCTGTGGAGACAATTAATCTAGAAAATACAGGAACCTAACAACAATATTCTTCGAGTATCGAAACTGGGACCGAAAACGATTGTAAGAAATTCCGACATTTGAAGACCGTACCAAATG
>JARKPC010000049.1 GCA_029975435.1 Propionivibrio sp.
TCGCGGGCCGCTCGATGACCGTGAGGGGGGTGTTCGACGCCCTCCATGTCGGCCGGCCCTCCCTGCTGAAGCACTACACGGCGGTGCTGCTGAAACTCGAGCGGGAAGTGAAGATATGGGCGAACCCCGCCTAGCGGAAAACCAACACGATGGCGGATCATGTCCAGGTGTGCTTTTTTCGATAGGGACGTTGGCGCGCGCAATCGCGTGAATGTTCAGACTTAAGTGCTTGCAGCAAAACACGTTGCGTGCAAGAATCGGCCCGCTGGCATACGGGAGGCTTGTGTTTCCATGACCCGTGGGTTATGATCTAGGTTATGTTTTGTGTTTAGCGTACACAAACGCCGCTGGCGACCGCGATCGGGCGCCAGCGTAAACCCACCCTGCGGGTGCCACGATGCCCAACGAAGCCGACACCTGTCGCCGCTACGTCGTCCCCCGGCTCCAAGCCGCCGGCTGGGATAACGAGCCTCACCGCATCAATGAGCAGGTCACGTTCACGGATGGGCGGATCATCGTCGCCGGCCGACGTGGGCGGCGTCGGCCTGGCAAACGCGCCGACTACATTCTCCGTTTCCGGCCCGATCTGGCAATAGCCGTCGTCGAGGCCAAGCCCACCTACGCCACGCCCGGCGAAGGGTTGCAGCAAGCCAAGGAATACGCCGAGATTCTTGGCCTTCGGTTCGCCTATGCCACCAACGGCCACGGAATCATCGAGTTTGACTACACGACAGGCTTGGAACGCGAGATCGACGCGTTCCCGACGCCGGAGGAACTCTGGGCACGGCTCACCGGTAACGAATCCCTGTCGCCCGAGGCGGCCGAACGGCTGTTGACGCCGGCCTATCACCTCAGCGGCAAGACTCCCCGTTACTACCAGGAGATCGCCATCAATCGCGCCATCCAGGCCGTGGGCCAGGGGCGCCGGCGCATCTTGCTGACGATGGCCACCGGCACCGGCAAGACGGTCGTCGCGTTTCAGATCTGTTGGAAGCTGTGGTCCTCGCGATGGAATCCCGGGGGCGAGTATCGCCGGCCGAGGATTCTGTACCTGGCCGACCGGAACATCCTAGTCGACGACCCGATGGCCAAGATATTCGCCCCGTTCGGCGACGCCCGGTGGAAAATCGCCAACGGCCACGCCGTGAAAAGCCGGGAGATGTACTTTGCCATCTACCAGTCCATCGCCCGCGACGTAAACCGCCCGGGCCTCTACCGGGAATACGCCCCGGACTTCTTCGACCTGGTGATCGTGGACGAATGCCATCGTGGCAGCGCCCGCGACGACAGCAATTGGCGGGAAATCCTCGAATACTTCGAGCCGGCCTTCCAGATCGGCATGACGGCCACGCCGCGCCGGCAGGACAACGCCGACACCTACAACTACTTCGGCGATCCGATCTACACCTACAGCCTGCGCCAGGGCATCGACGACGGCTTCCTGGCGCCGTACCGCGTCCACCGCGTGGTGACCACATGGGACGCCGCCGGCTGGCGGCCCAGCCAAGGCGACTTGGACCGGTACGGCCGCGAGATTCCCGATGAGGAATACCACACGGGCGAGTTCGAGCGGATCGTCGCCCTGCGTGCCCGCACTGAGGCTGTCGCTCGACACCTGACCGACTTCCTCCGTCGCACCGATCGTTTCGCCAAGACCATCGTGTTCTGCGTCGATCAGGAACATGCCGAGGAGATGCGGCGGGCGCTGAATAATCTCAACACCGACCTGGTCCGGCAGCACCCCGATTACGTCTGCCGTGTCACGTCCGACGAAGGCGATGTTGGCCGCGGTCACCTGAGCAATTTTCAGGATCTGGAGCGGCGCACCCCGGTCATCCTCACCACGTCGCAGTTGCTCACCACGGGCGTCGATGCGCCGACCGTGCAGAACATCGTGCTGGTGCGGGTCATCAATTCGATGACCGAGTTCAAGCAGATCATCGGCCGCGGAACCCGCGTCCGCGACGACTACGGCAAGCTGTTCTTCAGCATCCTCGACTACACCGGTTCCGCCACTCGGCTGTTCGCCGATCCCGACTTCGACGGCGAGCCTTCTATCGAGACCGAGCAGACCATCGACGAGGAAGGCGAACCGACCGAGGAGGAAACGGTCATCACGCCAGAGCCCGAGGACGAGAGGCCCGAGGAGTTGCCGCCGGACGAAGACGATGCCCCACGGCGGAAGTTCTACTTTGACGGCGGGCAGGTCGAGATTGCCGCCCACCTCGTTTACGAACTCGACCCCGACGGCAACCAGTTGCGCGTGGTGCAGTTCACCGACTACACGGCCGACAAAGTCCGCACGCTCTTTCGCAACGCGGTCGAACTCCGGGAGCAGTGGTCCGACCCGGATTGTCGCCGAGGCATCATCGATCGGCTCGAGGAGCGGGGCATCGATTTCGACCATCTTGCTGAGACCGCCAATCAGCCGGACGCCGATCCGCTCGACCTGCTCTGTCACTTGGCGTTCAACGGCCCGCTGCGGACGCGGCGGGAACGGGCGCAGCGGCTCCGCACGGAGCGACGAGACTTCTTCGACCAGTATGGCCCCGAGGCCCGGCAGATCCTCGAAGAACTTCTGGACAAGTACACCGAGCACGGCACGGCGCAGTTTCTGATCCCCGACGTGCTGGAACTGCCGCCTATTTGCCAGCACGGAAATGTCATGGAGATCGCCGTCAAGTTTGGCGGTGAAGATCGGCTCGTCGAGGCCGTGCGACAGTTGCAGACCATCCTTTACCAAGCAGCATGATAGGAAGTCATGGCCAAAAAGACAGCGAGAACCCAATCGTCCAATAAAACCCAGCAGCCGGCCACGACGGCGGAACGCTTGGGCAACGTGATCAAGTCGTGCCGCAAGATCATGCGGAAGGACAAGGGCCTGTCCACCGACCTGGACCGCTTGCCCCTGCTCACCTGGGTCATGTTCCTGAAGTTCCTCGACGACATGGAGCAGATCGAGGAATCGAAGGCCAAGATGCGGCGGGAGCGTTATCGCCCAGCCATCGAGTCGCCTTACCGCTGGCGCGACTGGGCGGCGCAGGAGAACGGGATCACCGGCCCGGAACTGATCGCCTTTATCAACAATGAAGAAACGATCCGTCCCGATGGCACAAAGGGCCTCGGCCTGCTGAAGTACCTCAGCGGCCTTCAGAACGGCCGTGGCAGCCGACGCCAAGTGATCGGCACCGTCTTCGGCGGCGTGGTCAACCGCATGCAGTCGGGCTACCTGCTCCGCGACGTCATCAATCAGGTGAACAATATCCATTTCCTGGCCCAGGACGAGTTGTTCACGCTGGGCCACCTGTACGAGTCGATGCTCCGTGAAATGCGCGACGCCGCCGGCGAGAATGGCGAGTTCTACACGCCACGGCCGGTCGTCCGTTTCATGGTCGAAGCCATCGATCCGCAACTTGGGGAGACCGTTTTGGACCCCGCCTGCGGCAGCGGCGGGTTCCTGGTCGAAGCATTCAACCACCTTTCCAAGCAGGCCAAGACCGTCCAGCAGCGCAAGGTCTTGCAGGAACAGTCGATCTTCGGCGGCGAAGCCAAGCCTCTGCCCTATCTACTGTGCCAAATGAACCTGCTGTTGCACGGCCTCGAAGCCCCGCAGATTGACCCGGGCAACAGCCTACGGTTCCCACTCCACGAGATTGGCGACCGCGACCGCGTGGACATTATCCTGACAAACCCGCCTTTCGGCGGCGAGGAAGAACGTGGCATTCTCAACAACTTTCCCGAAGATAAGCGGACCACCGAGACCGCGCTGTTGTTCCTCCAGTTGATTATGCGGAAGCTGCGGCGTGGGCCAAAGCCCGGCCGCGCGGCGGTCGTCGTGCCCAACGGCGTGTTGTTCGGCGATGGGATTTGCGCCCGTATCAAGGAGGAACTACTGACGAAGTTCAATCTCCATACGGTGGTCCGTCTGCCACCGGGCGTGTTCGAGCCGTACACACCGATTCCCACGAACATCTTGTTCTTCGACCGGTCCGGCCCGACTGGGACCATTTGGTATTACGAGCAGCCGTTGCCCGACGGGCGCAAGAAGTACAGCAAGACCGCCCCGCTGCAATTCGAGGAACTCGCCGACCTCATGAAGTGGTTCCGGCTTTCGCGTCGGCCGGCAAACGCTCACGCTTGGAAGGTCGCCGCTGCGGACGTGCTAGCTGGTGGTTGTAACCTCGACATCAAGAATCCACACAGCGCGGAGTCCCTTACTCACTTACCACCCGAGCAATTGGCCAGCAGCATGGCCGTCAAGAACCAACGCGTGCGAGCGATTTTGGACGAGATCGGCGAAATCCTCGGTGCCACTGTTGATTCCCAGGAGGCCGGAGGATGAGTCACAACGGCTGGCCCAGAGCGTTCCTCGGCGACGTCACCAAACCAATTGAACGTCCCGAGGCCCCGATTCCGGGGAAGAACTATCGACAGATCGGCGTTCGCCTTTGGGGTGCTGGAGCCTATGAGAGGGAACGTCTAGACGGCGCTGTAACTCAGTATTCGTTTCTTCATCGTGTTGAAGCAGGAGACATAATTGTCAATAAGATTTGGGCTCGCCACGGCAGCGTGAGCGTCGTGCCCGCAGAACTCGCCGGCTGCTACTGCTCGGGCGAGTTTCCTCTATTCCGCCCGGTAGATGATCGGCTGTCGCCGCAGTGGTTCTATTGGATCACGAAGACCCGTTGGTTCTGGAGGGCGTGCGATGATGCCTCTCGCGGCACTACCGGTAAGAGCCGTATCAAGCCGGAGAAATTTGCAGCGATTTCTATTCCCCTGCCCAGCCGGGATGAACAGGACCGGATCGTGGCAAAAATCGATGCCGTGGCAGGCAAGATCGAAGAGGCCAAACAGGCCAACAGTGGCATTGCTACCGAAGCTGCGGCGATGCTCCGCAGTGCCTTCGACCGCATCACCAGTGAATCACCTCGAATGCCTCTTGCAGAGGTCGCCCCAATTGTGCGTCGACACGTTGATGTCCGTATGGGCGGCGTATATCCAGAATTGGGCATTCGCTCGTTTGGAAAGGGGACTTTCCACAAGCCCTCGCTCGACTTCCTCGCTGTTGGAACGAAGAAGCTCTACCAGATTGAACCGGGCGACCTGGTCTTTAACAATGTTTTCGCGTGGGAAGGCGCGATTGCCGTTGCCCAGCCGGAGGATGCAGGGCGGGTCGGTTCCCACCGCTTCATCACCTGCGTACCGCAGCCAGGCGTCGCCACAGCGGGGTTTCTCTGCTTCTATCTGCTCACGCCGGAAGGCCTCGAGAAGATCGGGGAGGCTTCCCCAGGTGGCGCCGGTCGTAACCGCACCCTAGGGCTTGAGAAGCTGATGAGAATTGAGGTCCCGGTGCCTGCGTTCGAGCGTCAACTCTGGTTTGACCGACTGCAAGGCAAGGTGCGCGAAATGCTCGCTGTTGAACAAGAAATGGAAACGGAACTTGATTCGATGCTGCCCTCTGTTCTGGACAGAGCGTTCAAGGGGGCGCTGTAGTATGACCAAGAAGAAACCTACGCACTTCGGCCAATTCCTCCGCGAGAAGCGCGAGGGCAGGTACAGTCTCCGTCAGTTCGCCAAGCTGGTGGGCGTCAGTCCGACTTACCTGTCCCAGGTCGAACAGGGGAAACTGCTGCCGCCGACGGCTGACCGCGTGAAACGGATGGCCGAACTATTGGGCGAGAACCCTGACGAGTGGATCGCGATGGCAGGCCGTGTGCCCGAAGACCTGCCGGAGATCATCCAGCAACAACCGACCGAGGCCCCCGAACTGCTGCGGGAAGCCAGCGGCCTGACCGCGGAACAGTGGCGCATCCTCCGCCAGACGGCAAGGAAGATGAAGGAAGAAGGAGGGTGATGCCGTGGCAAAGCGATCAACGTATTCCAAGTCGAAGGTGCCCTACCTGCCTCCCGCGCATATCGAGGACGAGGCCGCGCTTTTGCTGGCCGAATTCGGCAAAAGCCGCGGCGTGGTCACCGCACCGCCGATCCCGATTGACGACATTGTCGAGGTCTATCTGCGTCTGACCGTGGAATTCAAGGACTTCCAAGAGCTGTTCAAGGTCGGAGAAATCCACGGCGCGCTATGGGTAGACGAGAAGCTCGTTGGCGTGGACGTCGGGCTGGACCCGGAAGAACACCCGGCCAAGCGCGGGCGCTATCATTTCACGCTCGCCCACGAGGCCGGTCATTGGCGCCTACACCGACAGTACTACCAGCGCCGCGCCGGCCAACGGTCGCTACTGCCCGATGGCGCCGAGCGGCCCGGTTATGTTTGCCGATCCACCGATCGCAGCCCGGTCGAGATTCAGGCAAATCGGTTTGCGGCCTGCCTGCTCATGCCCCGCGACATGGTCAAGCGGGCCTGGCACGAGTGGCGAGGCAACATGGAGCCAATTTACCTTAGCGACTTGCGGGCGAACCAGCAGCCGATCCTGACCGCCGAGGTGCTGCGCCGCGGCAGCGTCAAGCCGGGCGAGAACGGGACCGATGCGATGCTATTGGAGCATGCCAGCCGGCCGCTGGCCGAGCTATTCCAGGTTTCGCCCGAAGCCATGCGGATTCGTTTGGAGGACCTGAGGCTGTTGCTTCCGGAGAGAGAAGCGACCTTGTTCGACTGAGAAGGATTTTTTTTGGACCGACTGTGTAGTGTAAGCTGAACGAGCACGCAATCAGGTGCGTCTTGGCAACCTCGCCACTCGATATCGCGTCGAAAGTGCCCTGTGGACGCAAACGGCAAACTTACTCCCACTTCCTCATACGAAAGGATACACCATGAGCAACGAGACCTTGGCGCCAGCCGCGTTCACTGAAGACGAGCAGGCGCTGATCGTGACGGACCTGTTGGCGCTGAAGAAGACGCAGATTGGCGAATTCCTCTCACGCAATGATCTACCGAAGTCAGGCACCAAAGAGCAACTTCGGGCCCGAATCGAGGAATCGCTGGGCGACGGTTCGCTGACGCTGTCCGCCATTGTGCAGTACCTCGACGAGGTGATCCCTTGGGGTAAGCAGCACGTTTACCTGTACAAGGGTCCGCAGTCGCCGATCGCCGAGTGGCGCAACGAAACCTGGGTGGCCAATCTGCTCAAGCAGCACCGCCTGGGAAAACTCCTGAACGCCAGCCTGCCGCTTGTCCTGCCCGACAAAATGAAGGTGTCGTCCATTTTCCACGACCCGAAGCGCCTGCGAATCACGGCAGTAAAGCGGCGCGACTGGTGGGAGCGCAATCCCGACTACGACGACACCGGCAAGACCGACGAGGGCGAGGACGTCGAGTTGCGGGCTTTCGTGCATCGGGTCACTCGGAGCCTTGTCGCTTTTGAATGGGACTTGGTCGCCAACAACGCGTTCCTACAGATCTCCCAGTTGCCCCGGGGCTTCGACTACGCCGACGTGGCCGACGAGTTCTTCGAGCTGATCAAAGGCTGGCTGGATCGCTCCCTTTTCTCGCTGCTCGATCTGCGTCCGCCGATCACCAAGCTTCACGCACTTGAGGAATCGGGCGCTGGCGAAACGCGGTCGCATGGCATCAACTACCGCACACTGCAGGGGCGTCATTTCGAGGGCAAGAGCGCATCGCCGGCCGATCCGCTGCTGGGCGAGGCTGCCATTGACGCGGCGCTGACGGCGGTCCGCAAGTCGGGCGTCGGGCATCTCGGCAACTTCTACTGGACGCCCACCAACGGCGCTGCCACCGCGCTGGATTCCGAGGTTCATGTGATCGTGGTGGGGTTCAGGAACAGGGTCAACTTCCCGACGCCGAACAACGAGGAAACGGTGCGCTATGTACTTTCACGAATCCGAAGCCATTGCTCGTGAGAACCGGGACTTGCAGCCCGTCCTGGAGCAGGTCGACGAGTTGCTCGCAACCATCTTCACGAGTGCGCCCCTTCGCCCGGCGGACTTCTCCTGCAAGTTGGCCTGCGACACCAATCAGGTGGTCGCGATCTTCGATCTCCTTGTCGAGCACGAAGTGCTGCTCGCCCAGGAGATGGTCGAGTGTGAGCGGTGTCAGAATTTGATGCCTGCCAGCGAGCTTCGGGAGGCGTGGAAGGATGGAGACGAGTTCGATTGTTCCAGTTGCGGCCGAGTCTTTCGGCGGCGAGCGCCGGTGACCCGGGTCTACCGCATGACTGCGGAGACGCTCGCCAGGCCAAAACCGGCAGTGCCGACCGCGGATATCGAAGCAGCGATGCGGGAACTCGACCAGTCGCCCAGCGTTTTTCGACGCCTGGGGCAGATTTGGGTGATCAAGTTCGAGCGCAGCATGATCCTTATGCAGGACGCTCGCGGCCTGGCATACCTTGAACGGCTCCTGGCCGCCCCCGGTCGCATCGTCCCCGCCGCCTCACTGCTGGCGGCTGTGGCCGGCAGCGATCCCCGAGTCACCACCGGAAAGTCAGGGCGATTGCTCGATGACCAGGCGATGGCCAGTTACAAGCAACGGTACGCAGAACTGCAGGAGGATTTGACCGAGGCCGAGGGCAGAAACGACCTCGGCCAGATTGCCAAGCTCCAATTGGAGATGGATGCCTTCGGGGCGGAGATCGCCAGGGCGACGGGCCTTGGCGGTAAGAGGCGAGAACGAACCGACATCGAGAAAGTCCGCAAGGCGGTCTCGATGGCGGTAAGCCGCGCCATCGACAGTATCCGCGACGAACACGCCGGCCTTGGCCAGCACCTACGGAACTCGATCTCTGCCGGCCTGGCTTTCCGCTACGCCCCGGAACGCGATCCCGGTTGGTTGACATGATGGCGGCTGGTACTGTAGAATAGTGGCGAAAGCAGCCTGCGGTGGGTTTTCGTGGTGAGAGTTTGGAGGTTATGCGGTAGCCAATCATTTCCCCGTCTCTTCTCGGCCGGATAAACCGATTCCGACCGGCTGGAATGGAGTGCGAAGATATCCATTTGAGGGGGTTGCAACGTGTCGCTGCAACTCGCAAAGTCTTGCACAAGCCCTTGCCCAGCAGGGGCTTGTTTTGTTTCTTGCGATGCCCCGCAATATCCCGCCTTCGGTTGCGGCCTGCAATGACGTTTTCCTTTAGAGTTGTGCGGGCCGGGGCGTCCGTTCTTCACTCCGCGCCCCGATCTTGCCTTGTTGGCCTTCGAGCAGACCAAACCTTGGGAAATGTGTTTGGCCGTGCGCGGCGAAGGTTATGCGATGATCTACACTCCCCTTGGGCGCACCTTCGATGTACAACTCGATAAGATCGGTGCGGCCGAGTTGCGGGCCGCCTGGTTCGATCCGCGCACCGGGGCATCGCAACCGTTCAAACGCTTAGCCGGCAAAGGCCGACACACGTTCGACCCGCCCGGCGAACCGGGCGAAGGCCGCGATTGGGTGCTCGTCCTCGACGATGTCGCACGAGAATACTCGCTGAATAATCTCGACCCTCAGGAGGCCCGACCATGACCACTTCGACCTTCGCGCCGATGAAACTCGGCCTCGCGCTGTCGGGCGCGATCGTTGCCCTTGGGTTTGTGCCCGTGGCGGCCGCACCGGCCACGGCCGGCGATGCCGGTTCGGAAAGTCTTCGCCCGCGACTGGCCGTACTGACCGATATCGGCGGAGATCCCGACGACCAGCAATCGATGATTCGCTTGATGGTTTACGCGAACGAGTTCGAGATCGAAGCGTTGATCGCCGGTGCGTCGGGCACGCCCGGCGAACTGAAAAAGGAAATCACCCAGCCGCAACTGATCTTAGAAATCATCGACGCTTACGAGCGCGTGCTGCCCAACCTGCGCAAACACGCGCGGGGCTGGCCCGAAGCCGATGCGCTGCGCCGCGTGGTCAAAAGCGGCAATCCCAAGCGCGGTCGGGCGAACATCGGGCCCGACGGCGACAGCGAGGGATCGAAGTTCCTCATTGAGCGCATCGACGCCGGCTCGCCAGAGCGTCCGTTGAATATCACCATCTGGGGCGGTCAAACCGACTTGGCTCAAGCACTCTGGCGGGTAAAGCACGATCGTGGCCCGCAGGGATTGGCCGAGTTCGTTCGCAAGTTCCGCGTGTACGACATCAACGACCAAGACGGCATCGCCGATTGGATGCGGGGCGAGTTTCCCGGCATGTTCTACATCTTGGCCAAGGCCCCGCCGGGGCGCGACAAACGCGAAGGCACCTACCGCGGCATCTACCTGACTGGCGACGAATCGCTCACCAGCCGCGAGTGGATCGAAAAGAACGTGCGATCCCGCGGCCCGTTGGGCGCGTTGTACCCGATGCGCACCTGGACCGCACCGAATCCGCACGGGTGCATGAAGGAGGGCGATACGCCGTCGTGGTTCTTTTTCCTGCCGCATGGGGGCAACGATCCGAACGACCCGAGCAAGCCGGGCTGGGGCGGTCAATACCGCCGCGAGCCGGACGGGTGGTTCCGCGATCTGCCGCGGACCGAACAGTTCGACCCGCGAACCACTGTCAGCCGGTGGCGGCCCGACTTCCAGGCCGACTTCGCCCGACGCATGAGCTGGTGCCTGCCCGATACGGCGCCCGAACCGGCGGCTTCGACCCCGCGGCCCGGAGCTGTCGAGGGCGGTTGAAAATGACGGCGGTGTGAGCGGCCGCCGCAATGGAAGATCTGCGATCCCGAGATCAACGCGGCGGTCCGCCGCGGATGGGCGCGGCTGCGGTCGCCGCAGCAGATCTTCATTGGCCCAGGCCCTTCGCGGCTGGAGGCGCGCCGCACGCCCGCGCCTTGTCTGCGTCCAGCAGCGACTTCAACTTCCGAACGATTTCGGGATGCTTGAAATAGAGGTTGGTGGTTTCGCCGGGATCGTCCGTCAGGTTGTAAAGCTGGCCGGGCGCGTCGGGCGCGGTGTCGGGCAGCGCGAAGGGTTTCAGTAGGGGGCGATCGTAGTTGTTTCCACCGGACCCCCGATGATCCAGATACTTCCACGGACCCTGCCTGATCGAGAAGACGGCCAATGCCTGTTGCAAGGTGTAGTCGCGGACCGGCTCGGGCCCCTCGCCATGCAGCAGGACGGGGAGCAGACTGCAACTGTCGGTCGCGGCGTCTGCGGGCAGTGCCGCGCCGCAAACCGCGGCACAGGTCGCCATCACGTCGGTGAGCGAGACCGTCTGCGCGATCGTGCTTCCAGGCTTCACCTTGCCGGGCCAGCGGACAATAAACGGCACCCGGTGGCCGCCTTCCCAGTCGTCGCGTTTCATGCCGCGCCACGGCCGCGCGCCATCGTGTCCGTAATCGGCGCGCATATGAGCCACCGACTCGACTTCCGGGCCGTTGTCGCTGGCAAGCATCACCAGGGTGTTGTTCGCAACGCCGAGTTTGTCCAGCGTGTCGAGCAACTCACCGACGATCGAGTCGAACTCGTGGATGAAATCGCCGTGCGGTCCCGCCTTGGTCTTGCCGCGAAACGGGCGCGCCGCGAACGACGGCAGATGCACGGCGGAGGCGGCATGGTAGAGGAAGAACGGCTTGCCTGGGCAACGTTTCACATGATCCTCCAGAAACGCCTTGCTCTTGCGGAGAAAGACCATGTCCACTTCCTCGATGTCGTAGTCCGGCGCGATCATGCCCGGTCGGTTGTCCTCGGCGTATGGGTGCTTGGGCAGACTGGTTTTGTCGAGCAACTTGGTCGGCGGTACGGGGATGCGGTCGCCATCGATGAACGCATAGAGATGATCGGTGCCGGAACAGCAGGCGGTTCCGAAGAAACGGTCGAAACCACGATGGATGGGCGAATCGGGTATCGGGCGCGAAAAGTCAATCCGCTTCACGCCTTCCAGTCCCTGATCGGCAATCCGGACGCCGTTGGCATCGAAGAACGTCAGCCCCAAGTGCCACTTGCCGGTCATCGCGGTCGCATAGCCGCGTTGGCGGAGCATCTGCGGCAGCGTGAGCTGTTTCTCATTGATCACGCATGGCCCGCCGGCGCCGACGAACACCGGCACTCGCCCGGCGCGGAACGGCATCTGCCCGGTGAGCAGACTGTAGCGAGCCGGCGTGCAAACGGTGCTCGGCGAGTGCGCGTCGGTAAATCGCATTCCGTCGCGCGCCAGCCGGTCTATGTTGGGCGTCGGCGCCTTCGATTGCGCGTTGTAGCACGAAACGTCGCCGTAACCGAGATCATCAGCGAGGATGAAGAGGATGTTTGGATTCGTGCTGCCGGCGCGGGCGCTGCCGCACAGCAGGGCGAGCAGCGCGACGATGAAAACGGCCCAGATCATCTGCATGCGGTTTGACACAACACGCATCTTGTCGGGGCGTTGTGCGGCGTTGAGGAAATCGGCCATGCCGCCGCATCGATGATGGGCGTTGCGATTCATCTCGGTCTTGGCTCCATCTTGTTGGGGCGCGCTGCCTGCTCCCCCGAGTTCGCCGGGCATCAGTCGCCGACGCGCTTGTAGAAACCGCCGTTGAAGTGGAATCCCGCAATCGCGGGTTGCGCCGATCCCGAGGCCGGCTGCATTTCAATGATGAAGCTGCTGCCGGATTCTTTGTCGAAGTAGGGGCTTCCCTTTGCGCACAGCAGCCTCGCGTGAGCGAGGTCGGAGGTGAGCGTCCAACTGATTCCGGCTTGATTGGTCCATCGAAAGCTCGGCGATCCCTTGTCGCCTTCCAGCGAGAGAACTCCCTCGTGCCAGTTGTTCTGCTTCGGCTCATGCCGATAACGGCCGGACAACATCTCCGGCGTGACGATCTTGCTGAGGTCGGGCGTGACGGCCTCTTGGCGCGTCACGATCGGGACGTAGCCGACTTCCAATCCCTTGGGCGGGGTGACCAGCAGGGCGGGATCGAGCGAAACCAGCGTGCCGCGCGAGGGCGGCGCCATGTAGTCGCGATCAATCGGCCAGTTCGCATGAAGCTTCTCCACGATGGCTTGCAGCTTCGCCTTCTTTTCCGCGCTCCAATGATATTGTTGGAACGACGGCTGATCGACAAAACGATACCAGCAGTAGGTCACCACCGAACCATCCGCCAGCACGGCCGTGAAGGGACCGGCCTTCGGGCCGGGATTGGCCCACGCGCCGCTGGCTGGCGAGGTGTACGGTTTGCCCGGCCTGGCCAATTTGAACTCCTGCTCGAGCAGCCGGGATTCGGCGGGCACCGCCGTCGGCGGAATCGCGATGCGTTCTTCGCCGACATGCTTGTAATACTGCGGGAATAGCCCCTTGTCGCTGAGATCGCTGCCGGTCCACTGCAACCCCCAAATGTTTCCATCGAAAATCTGGGTGTCGAAGGCGCGCTCGACGCCAATCATCTTCTTGCCGGCTTGATCGAATCGCGTCGTATGGGTGTTGAGCCTGGGTTTCCAGGCGCCCTTCGCGTCGAATCGCCCGGAGCAGGCCGAGCCTCCGTTGCGCCAAGCCTTGAAGCCGTCGTAGAGAGCCTTCTTTGAGTAGTAAGTGACATCCTGCACCAGGTAGGCCCGGCCCTGAGCATCCACCGGCCACTGCAACTTGGGGATTTTGGAATAGACGGTTCCCTGGGCGTCCGAGGCCTCAAAACACGGGACGGTGTTGATCTCCATTGCGCCGCCGCGCATGATGCCGGGGCGCGCATTAAGGCCTCGCCCGTGGAGGAACGGATCGTTGAACAGTTTGCCGATCTTGCTCCACGTTTCCGGAATGTAGTAGGCGATGGGGCCTTTGAAGTTCGCCGCGCTGAGAAAGCAGGTCCAACTCTGATCGCCCGTCGGCGGGTCGCCGGTGGTGGGATCGGTAAACGGCAGCGCCATCCAGGTGTAGCCGAGGAACTCCCCGTTGGGATTGCCTTGGAACGGCAGCCCGTCAGGCGGGATCAGCAGGCGATTGCTGAGTTGCGCAATGCCGAGGCGATCATCCGGCAGTGCTTCGTTGCTGTGGAAGAACGACCATCCCGGCGAAGCGACCTCATAGTCGTAGCATTGCGGCGTGCCGTTCATGCTGAACTTGGGCGGGCCGTAACGAAAATGGTTGCCCGCCCAGTAGCCCAGTCCCCCTTCTACGGTTTGGAAGACGCTGCTCCAAGTGGGGCCGCGCGCTTTCCACGTGCGGGCCAGCGTGCCCTCCGGAGCAAGCGGCTGGTCTTTGTTGTCGGAATTGTCCGGCTGGATCCACGTGCTCGGCAGGCCGATCTGAAAATTGGCCAAGGGCTTATCTACCAGCGGCCAGACCGCCGAGTAGAAGCCCATGCCCGCGCTGAAGCTGTCTTCGGACGGCAGCTTTTCGACGCCGAACCCGATATAGCCGTGCAGCCCTCGGAAGTGCGCGGTGACTATGCCGGCGGTGTCCGCCGCGTTGGCAGTCGCAACTCCGACTGTTGTTGCGACGAGCAGCCAGCCGAGTCTTGTGATCGTGTTGTGTTTCATTGTTGTGCCGTTCATCAAAGTCGCTGTGACATGAGAAGGTTCATCTCGAACATGGTCTGCACTTTCTGAAAGACGCTCAGTTGACCGAGGCGGATCGGCGGCAGTTATTTCACGGTGGCGTCGAACATTACGCTTTCGAAGACTGCGATGGCCCAGGACTGGCGGACTCAGAAAAACGCAGTTTTTACGCCGCAATGGCC
This sequence comes from Propionivibrio sp., assembly GCA_029975435.1. Lineage (GTDB taxonomy): Bacteria > Pseudomonadota > Gammaproteobacteria > Burkholderiales > Rhodocyclaceae > Propionivibrio. Next base: position 14,517 of record JARKPC010000049.1, read on the forward strand.
GAGGCGCATTCGGCTTCGTACTCGTCCGGTGCGAGTCGCCCCCGCGTCTCCTCTTCGCCCTTGGTCGCCCGCAGCTAATAGGCGTATTCGTCAGGCGAAAGCTGCTCCAGCGCCTCGTGAACGCGGCGGAGTCGTGCAGAACGTCTCGATGTATCGGAACACGCTCGATCGGGTCTCGCCCAGATTAGCAAACCGCTGATGGTCCGTCCATTCGTGCATCGACGGCCGGGGCCGGTTGCGTTGTGGCGTGCCGTCTGCGTCGCGTTGCGATTGCACTGCGACGCCGGCTTTCAGAAGTTGTGGTCGAGGGCCCTCAGCGCAACCACCTCGAACGACCAGGAGAAGCGTTCCCGCACCGCGTTGACGCAGCAGCAGCAGCTGGGGCCGATTGAGCAGGTGACGCCCAACGCCGGCAAAACGCGTTGGCGGGCCTCGCGGATGGATGGGCTGCCGCGGTACTGATGGTGCGGCCGTGCGGCTGCGAACCTGCTATTGACTCGAAAGCCCAGGTTGATACACTGGCGGGGCATTTGTCCGAAAATAGAATTGAACGTGAATGGATGAGACAAATGAGATTACGTGTCCGAGATGCGGCCGAAATGCTCAATGTGTCGGAAAAGACCATTTACCGCTGGATTACCCAAAAAGGGTTGCCCGCCCACCGCGTAAACGAGCAGTACCGTTTCAATCGGGCCGAGCTTCTCGAATGGGCCTCGTCGCAGCGCATTCCCGTATCGCCGAAGATTTTTGAAGAGCCGGAAGACGCATTCATCCCGTCGTTAGCAGACGCGATGCGGGCGGGCGGAGTGCATTACCGTGTCGGGGGGGTTGATAAGCCCTCTGTGTTGCGAAGCGTAGTGGACGTTTTGCCGTTGCCCGAGGTGGACCGCGACTTTCTTCACCAAGTGCTTCTCGCCCGCGAGTCGTTGGGATCAACGGCCGTGGGCGACGGGATCGCGATACCTCATGTTCGCAATCCGATTACGCTGCACGTGGAAAGGCCGGTTGTTGCCTTGTGTTTTCTGGAAAACAGCATCGATTTCCAGGCGATCGATGGAAAGCCGGTGCACACGTTGTTCACCATCATCAGCCCGACGATCAAGGCGCATTTGAATCTGTTGTCGAAACTGGCGTTCGGTCTCAGGGATTCGCCCTTTGCACAGGCGGTGCGCAGCCAAGCATCGCGCGAGGAACTGATTAGGACGGCGGGGCTGCTCGATACGCACATTGCCTCGCTGGCGAGCCAGACGACGGGGGCGATTTCATGAGCGTCGTGCTGCTTCTGGGGGCGCTTTGCGTTTTGACGGTTGGCGGAACGCTTTGCCTGATTGTCGGGGGTCGCTCGCATCGGGCGAACCTTCTCGGCGGGGCCGTTTCGGTCGCCGGAGCGATTCCGGCGGTGATTGCGGCCGGGCGTTCGCTCTGCACCGGTCAGGCGTCGGAGCTAAGGGCGCCGTGGCCCATGCCGTTCGGGTCGTTTCGACTGGCGATCGACGGCCTGTCCGCGTTTTTTGTGATTGCCATTGCCGTTGTTTGCGGTTTGGCGGCCGTTTACGGTGCGGCTTACATGAAGTCGTACGCCGGCCGCAAGAATCTCGGGCTCTCTTGGTTCTTCTACAACATTCTTTTCGCGGGGATGCTGGTCGTCGTGACGGCGGCCAACGGCATGCTGTTCTTGTTCGCCTGGGAGGCGATGTCGTTGGCCTCCTTCTTTCTCGTGATGTCGGAGTACGAGAGAGAGGAAGTGCGCCAGGCCGGCTGGACGTATCTTGTCGCTACGCATTTGGGGACCAGTTTTCTGTTCGCGCTGTTCCTGCTGCTCGGACGACAGGCCGAAACGCTCGACTTCGGCGGCTTCGTCTCGTCGGGCGGCGCGGCGCCGGCCGGCGCGCTTTATCTGTTGGCGTTGGTCGGCTTCGGCACCAAGGCGGGATTGATGCCGATGCACGTTTGGCTGCCGGCGGCGCACCCGGCGGCGCCCTCGCATGTGTCGGCCGTGATGAGCGGCGTGATGATCAAAACCGGCATCTACGGCCTACTCCGGGTGCTGACCTTCTTGGGCGAGCCGCAGGCTTGGCCTTCGTGGTGGGGTTGGGCTCTGGTCGGAATCGGGGCGGCTTCTGGCGTCGGCGGAGTGCTCTTTGCCCTCGCCCAACGCGATCTGAAGCGGCTGCTCGCTTACAGCAGCGTGGAGAACATCGGAATTATCGCGATGGGGTTGGGCGTTTGGTTGTTGGGCATCCGGGCGGGCAACCACGGCGTGGCGGCGATGGGGCTTCTCGGGGCCCTCTTGCACGTTTGGAACCACGCGATCTTCAAGAGTCTGCTGTTTATGGGCGCCGGCGCCGTCAACCATGCTGCCGGCACGCGCGACATCGAGCGCTTGGGCGGACTGCTGAAGCGGATGCGGCAGACCGGCCTTGCGTGCATCGTTGGCTCGGCCGCCATTTGCGGCCTGCCGCCTTTGAACGGCTTTGTGAGCGAGTTGCTCATTTATCTTGCGGCGTTTTCGGGGCTGGCCGATTCGGCGGGCCCTTCGGCGGCCTGGCTGCTGGCGATCGTAGCACTGGCGACGATCGGCGGGCTGGCGGTTGCGTGCTTCACGAAGGTCATTGGCATTGTTTTTCTGGGCGAAGGACGCAGCGATTCGGCCGCCCAGGCCCACGAAGCCCCGGCAATGATCCGCCTGCCGATGTTGGTTTTGGCCGTGTTGTGCTTGTTCATTGGTTTGCTCAGCCCTTTGGCGGTGGGATTGCTGGAACCGGCGACCACCAGGCTGTTGCCGACCGCCGCTGCACTTGGTTGCGAACCGGAAACCGCCTATCTCGGATGGTTATGGCGCGTCAGTGCCGCCGCGGCGGCTTTGTTGGCGATTGCCGTCGTTCTGGCGGCATTGCGCCGCCTTCTATTCTCGAATCGCACGGTGGTCGAGGCGCCCACCTGGGATTGCGGCTACGCGGCGCCGACGGCTCGCATGCAATACACCGCATCGTCGTTTGCGTGGCCGATCATCGACATGTTTCGGTTTCTTTTGCGTCCCCGCGTGCGCATCGAACCGCCCGAGGGCCTGTTCCCCGAGCGCGGCCGTGTTGAGTCCGCCACGGACGACGTTGTTCTGCGTTACGGCTATGCCCCGCTCTTTCGATCGATTGAGTGGCTGGCCGCCCGACTGCGCTGGGTTCAGGAGGGACGAAATCAACTCTATGTGCTCTACATCGCCTCGACGCTGCTGATCCTTCTGTTCTGGAAACTGGGGATCGCTCGATGACCGCATTGGCATCCATCCTTCACGTTGTGTTGGCGATCACGTTGTCGCCGTTGCTTCTCGGCGTGATCAACCGGACCAAGGCCAAGTTCGCCGGACGGACGGGGCAGCCGTTGTTGCAAGCGTACTACGACCTGGGGAAGTTGCTCCAGAAGGGGGCTGTTTACAGTTCCACCGCCACTTGGGTCTTTCGCGCCGGTCCGGTGGTCGGCTTGGCGGCGACGCTGATCGCGTTGGCGTTTCTGCCTTTGTCAGGCGCACCGGGTTTGGGCGCGTTCCCCGGCGACTTGATTCTTCTCGTCTACGCCTTGGGTTTGCTCCGCTTCATGACGGTTCTGGCCGCGCTCGACACCGGTTCGGCGTTCGAGGGCATGGGGGCCAGCCGCGAGGTTCAGTTTTCGATGCTGGCCGAGCCCGTCCTGCTGCTGAGCTTGGCCGCTTTGGCGATTTGCACGGGCAAAGCGGGGCTTTCCGACATCTTTGCTTCGCTCCCGACGTTAGATTCTTTGCAATGGGTGCCCACGGCTCTATTGGCGTCGGTGGCGCTGTTCGTGGTGTTGTTGTCGGAGAACGCCCGGATTCCCGTGGACGATCCGAACACGCACTTGGAACTGACGATGATTCATGAAGTCATGGTGTTGGATCATGGGGGAGTGGATTTCGGACTGATTCAATACGGCGCGGCTCTGAAGCTGTGGATATTCTCGGCATTGTTCGTCGGGGCCGCCATGCCGTGGCGCATCGGACAACCGGTGATGGACCTGCTTGTGGGAGTTGGCGGGGTATTCTTGTCGGCCGTTTTTGTGGGGGTGGTGGAATCGGTGATGGCCCGGCTCCGGTTGATTCGCGTGCCTCAGATGCTTGCTTCGGCAGCGGTGTTAGCCCTAATTGCCGTCATTTGGGCCGTGAGGTAGAACCCGTGGAAGTCGTTTCCGACATCTTGGTGGTGTTGCTGCTGCTTTCGAACCTTTATCTGTTGGCTGCGAGCCGGATTACGGCTTGCATCCAGACGGTCGCCTTGCAAGCGGTTGTTTTGGGCGTTATTGCGCTGACATCGGCGGCGGGCGGGCTGACGCTTGTCGTGGTGAGCGTGACGCTGGCCACCATGGCGGTGAAGGGCCTGGTGCTGCCTTGGTTGCTGCGGCGCGCGATTCGGGGCGCCGACGTGGCCCGCGAAGTCGAGCCGTTCGTCGGCTTCACGACTTCGGTGTTGGTCGGCGCGGGCCTGCTCGTTATCAGTGTTGTTGTCGCCGAGCCGCTTTGCTCGTCTGCGCCGGCCGATGTCTCGGCCATGATGATCCCCACCTCGCTGTTCACCATCTTGACCGGGCTGTTCATCGTCGTTACTCGGCGGAAGGCCCTCAATCAAGCGCTGGGATATTTGGTTTTGGAGAACGGCGTGTACGTGTTCGGATCCTCCTTGGCGATCGAGGAGCCCTTCCTGGTCGAATTGGGCATTCTGCTCGACGTTTTCGTCGCTGTTTTCGTGATGGGGATCATCATTTTTCAGATCAATCGCGAATTCGATCATATCGACACCGACAAGCTGTCGGTGCTGAAGGACTGACATGATGCTGTGGAGCGTTGTTCTGATTCCCGCGATCGCCGGCATTGCGGCCATGTTGCCGCCGATGCGCGCCGTCCGCCGATCGCTGCTTGTCGCAACCGCCGTGGCGCATTGCGGCCTCGTCGGTTGGGTCTGTTTTGCAACTCCCGTGGTTTCGCGCGATTCCTGGTTCGCCATCGACGCACCGGCGCGAATCATCCTCGCGATTACAAGCGTGTTGTTTTTGGCGGCGGCGCTCTATTGCGTCGGGTATCTGCGAAGAGAAGAGGGGCGGACCACGTGCGACGCGGAAGAAGGATTCCTCTTTCACAATGAGCCGGAAGGGATTTTCGTCGGCTGTCTGTTGCTATTCTTGGCCAGCATGAGCTTTGTTTGCATCTGTCAGCATTTCGGGTTGCTGTGGGTGGCTGTCGAAGCGACCACGTTGGCCAGCGCGCCGTTGATCAGTTTCCATCGCCATCACCGCAGCTTGGAGGCGACCTGGAAGTACTTGCTCATCTGTTCCGTGGGAATTGCAATGGCGCTGTTGGGCATTTTCTTTCTGGCCTCGGCCGGTCGGGGGCACGCACCGGGATTGACGCTTTCCGGTCTTGTTTCTTCAGCGGCGGCCATGGATCCGGTTTGGCTCAAGGCTGCGTTCATCTTGCTGCTGGTCGGTTACGGAACCAAGATGGGCCTCGCCCCGATGCACACCTGGTTGCCCGACGCTCACAGCGAGGCGCCCTCGGTCGTTTCCGCTCTGTTGTCGGGGGCCCTGCTGAACTGCGCGTTCCTTGGACTATTGCGGGGACACACCGTTTTGGCGGCGGCGGGCTTGGGGAGTTTTAGTGGCGAACTGCTGGTGTTGCTCGGCGTGTTCTCCATGGTTCTGGCCGCCGTATTCATGATTCGACAAACCGACTATAAACGCATGTTGGCCTACTCCAGCATCGAACATATGGGCATCTTGGCCGTTGGCGCGGGATTAGGCGGGGTCGCGGCCACCGGCGCAATGCTCCATGCCATGAATCACTCGGCCGTCAAAGGGATGTTGTTCCTGGCGGCGGGAAACCTGCTGGCAGTCTATCGTTCGAAAAACACGTGCGATGTCCAAGGCGTGCTTGAAAAGCTGCCGGTAACCGGCTGCCTTTGGTTTGCCGGCTTCCTGGCCATCACCGGATCGCCGCCGTTCGGCCTGTTCGTCAGCGAACTGACGATTCTCAAAGGCGCGTTGGATGGTTCGCACTGGGTTGTTGCCGCGCTGTATCTGGCCGCGTTGGGAACGGCGTTCGTTGCCATGGCGAGAATCTTCCTGCCGATGGCCTACCGTTTGCCGGACGGCTCGCCGCACGACGGCGCGTCTTCACCCGGCGCGCGCGAACCGGTTTGGTCGGTGCTTCCGCCGCTGGCCTTGGCGCTGGCGGCGCTTGTGCTCGGCGTTTACGTGCCCGCGCCGCTATGGGACGCCATGCGCCAAGCAGCGTCGGCCTTGGGAGTGCTTTGACGTGTACGCAGACACATCCGCAAGTGTTCGTAACGGGCAGATCATCGATTGGTCCGACCCGCCCGAAACATCCCTCGGCCAATTCCGCCGGATGGTGATCGAGGGCGTGGGCGATGGCGCGCGGCTCTCCGCCCTGTTTGCAGAACCTGAGCGTTCTTCAGAGGCCTTTCGGTTGACCGCAGTGCTCGCTTGGCCGGAAGAAAACGCCTTGAGCGTGGTGTCGTGCCCGATCGGGCGATCGTACCAGTCGTTGACGCCCGAGTGCCCGGCCGCCGGTTGGTTCGAGCGCGAAATCGCCGAGCAATGGGGCATTCATCCCCAGAGCCATCCGTGGCTCAAGCCGATTCGCTTCCAGCCGCCGCACTGTGGCGAAGGCGGCGGGCCTCTCGCCCGGCGCGCCATCGGCCTCGCCGATTTCTTTCGGCTCGAAGGCGAAGAGGTTCACGAAGTGGCCGTTGGTCCCGTCCATGCCGGAGTGATCGAACCGGGGCACTTTCGCTTTCAGTGTCATGGCGAAACCGTCTATCACCTCGAGATATCGCTCGGCTACCAGCATCGCGGAATCGAACGCGCGCTGCGCGGCGGCCCCGACCGTCGAACGCGGCACTACTTCGAGACGCTGGCCGGCGACACCACCATTGGCCATGCAACCGCCTATTGCCGTGCCGTCGAGGCGCTGGGCGGTGTCCATCCGTCCGCCCGCGCCGAATCGATCGTGGCGATTGCCGCGGAGCTGGAGAGAATCGCCAATCACATCGGCGATTTGGGGGCGCTGGCCGGCGATGTCGGTTTTCTGCCGACAATGAGCTACTGCGGGCGGATTCGCGGCGACGTGTTGAACGCAACCGCAATGCTTTGCGGCAATCGGTTCGGCCGAGGATTGGCCGTTCCCGGCGGCGTCGATTTCGACATCGACGCGGCCCTGGCCCAAGAGGTCCTGCACCGACTCGACAGCATCGAACGCGATGCCGTCAGCGCGATCGAACTGCTTTTCGACGCTCCGTCGGTCATGGCCCGATTCGAAGGCGTCGGCGCTGTCAGCGAGCAATCGGCGCGGGCGATCGGATTGGTCGGGGTGGCCGCGCGGGCTTCCGGCGTGCCGTGCGATGTTCGGCACGAATTCCCCTACGGCATTTACCAGTTTACGCAAATGCCTATTTGCACGTGGCACTCGGGCGACTGCTTCGCGCGGGCCTATGTTCGCTGGCTGGAAGTGCAGCAGTCGTTGGCGTTCGTGCGCGAGCGACTCCGGTCGCTTCCACCGGGCGATCTGAATCGGAATGTGAGCGAGCTGCGCGCAAATCAATGCGTCGTTTCGCTCACCGAGGGTTGGCGAGGCGAAATCTGCCACGTCGCAATCACCGACGATCGAGGCCGATTCCGCGCGTACAAAGTCGTCGATCCGTCTTTCCACAACTGGTTCGGTTTGGCCTGCGCGCTGCGCGGCCAGCAGATATCCGACTTCCCGTTGTGCAACAAGAGTTTCAACTTGTCGTATTGCGGCCACGACCTTTGATTTGATCTTCCCATCGTATGTTCAGCATCCTCAAAGCGCGCATCCAACAGAAGCATCGGACCATCGCCTATCCCGACGGTCCGCCGCCCGAGTTGCCCGAGCGATTCGCGGGCCGACCGGTCGTTCAAGCAGGCCGATGCGATTCCGGCTGCCGCAAGTGCGCCGAGTCGTGCCCGGTCGGCGCCGTGGCGCTGAGCGATGCCGATTCGCCCCGAATCGACCTGGGAAGGTGTCTGTTCTGTCGAGCCTGCGCGAAAGCCTGCCCCAACCAAGCCATCGTCTTTGGCCGAGCACACCACCTTGCCGCCGCGGAAAGAGAAGATCTGATCGTTCGCGCGGGATCGGCAAACGAAGCCTCCTGCCGCCATGCTCTGGCTGCCAAGCTGTTCTCGCGATCGCTCAAGTTGCGGCAGGTTTCGGCCGGGGGCTGCAACGCCTGCGAGGCCGACTCGAACGTGCTGACCACGCTGGCGTGGGACATCGGCCGTTTCGGCATTCAATTCGTGGCGTCGCCAAGGCATGCCGACGGCCTTTTGATCACCGGCCCCGTCACGGAAAATATGCGCCTCGCCGTGAAGAAAACGTACGATGCCGTGCCTGCGCCGAAGATCGTGATTGCCGTCGGGGCGTGCGCCATTTCGGGCGGTCCCTATGCCGACCACCCCGAACAACACAACGGCGCGGCCTCCGTGCTGCCCGTCGATCTGTACATCCCCGGTTGCCCACCGCATCCGTTGACCATTCTCGAAGGGCTCCTGCGATTGCTCGGCCGAAAATGACCTTCGCCGGCGGTTGGTTCCCGCGGTCTCCAAGCCCAAATGCCATCGAGGCTCGGCAAAAGCGGCTTCGGGAGCCGCTGTAGGATAAGGCAGCAGTGTGCTGTTCCCTCGCGGGGAAGTGTTGGAGACTTCTCGTCGGGACTGGGTACCGGCGATGTCCCGTCATCTCGCCCCGGAACAATCACGATTGCCATGCCCGGGGCGCTGGCTTCAGCGGCCTGATAATCCTCGCACGGCGCACGCACGCCTGCGATGTCTCGATGAAGAACGGGCCAGGGTCGGGGACAGGACTTGCCGCAGCCGCTGCGCACGCACCTTGTCTCAATCCCCATCTGCCGCTATTTTTTGAGGTAGAACTCCTTAAGCGGGCGGTAGCCCAAGTCGGCCATCAGCTTATCCCAGTTGGCGGGCAGCTTGATGGCGATGGTGACGTGGCTGCCGCCGGGGACGGTTTGCACTTTGTTGCGATCTGCGTCACCGGTAACGAGGATTGCCGTCACGCCGGCCTGCATGGCGGGGACGGTGTAGATCTTCTCCGTCGCCGGCGTTTTTGGGAACCATGGCGGCGGGTCCGTGAGCGCTCCGTTTTCGTCCCGGATGACCTTCCTTAGGTGCATGTCCAACGTGTACCGTCTGGGGTCAAAAGCGCTGCCGGGATTGGCCCAGTAGTTCGAATAAGCCCGTTCGTAAGCGGGCCTGCGGGCTGTGGCGACCAAGGCACTCTCCAACTCCCGCTTTGATGGGTAACCGCGCGCCAGGTTGCGGGCAACGTGCTCCGTGATCAAAATGGTTCGAGGTGTGAGCTTTGGGCCGCTGCCCGTGGCAAACTGGCCTTTCTCCACCACATCCCAGGCGACAAGCTGCATGATTTTTTCTGGGTCTTCCGTGGCGGGGGTCAGATTGTTCCCCCACATCAGGGCGGAAGCCGCGGTCAACGCATTCTGGTTCAGGTCGTACCCGAGCTGGACATGATATGGCTGCCAGCCGATTCGGAGACAAGCCTCCTCATCCTCCGTCAGGGACCACGGCATGAGATAGCCGAACGTGCCCATCCGGTTCTGCTTCACGTAATAACCGCCCAGATTCATCATCGCGAGATTGATGAACCGTCCCAGCGCCGCGTTTCGGGGTTCGTTGATCTGCCCCTGCTGCGAGTCGAGACCGAGCTGCCTGGCCACGGGGCCGTTCACCCAGCAGAACGGCGTCCAGGCGTGGGTGCTGGCAAGCGTCCGACGGTAATTGCCGTCCGCCAGTGCTTTGGTGAAGGCGATGAGCAGCGGCATGAACTCCGGCGGGCATCCCGCCATCGCCCCATTGACGGCCACGTGCCACACCAGGGTGTCGCGGTAGGCGACGGGCAGCACACCCACGCTCGTATCCCAATCCATATCGCAAAACTTGAGAAACTGTTCCACCTTTGCCACAGTGGGCGGAATGATCGGCAGACCGTCTGACCAGCGGTTCTCCATGAAAAACTGGTTCACCTCTTCCAACGTGCCGGTGAAAACGATGTCCTTGGCGCCGCCGACGGCCGCCTTGCCGAGGTCCGCAATTTCCTCTTTCGTGATGGGCTTGGTTAAGCCCTCGACCAATTGCGGCCAAACGACTTCTCTGGTGTTGCGAAGCAACTCTTCCCGCGTGTGCGACGCAAAAGCGCCGGGATAGGTGGCAACCCGAGGCGCGCGGATGCCGTTGTTGATGGACGTGGAGATAACCTGTCGCACGAAACTCGGGGCGGCAATGGTTACGGCGGGAATGTCCGAGTACTCGGCAGCAATGCTGGAGCCGGTCTCTTTCAGGGTACAAAGCCCGCAGCCGCCGTTCCCGGAGATGACGGCCTGCACGCCCATTTCCTTGAGCTTGCGCTGGAAATCGTCCTTCGACTTTTTGACCACGCCGGGGCCGGGGAAGGCGCCGGCTGATCCGATCTCCTCAAACAGGATCACCTTCGCCGTGGGGTAATGCTGTAGGATCAGACGTTTGATTTCCGGATGGGTCACGCGGGCCATGAAGCTTCCGCCTACCAGCGCGATGGTCTTTCCATCGAGTGTGTCCAGGCGGGGCGCCTGGGTAATCATCGAAATCGTCGGCCTGCCCACGGGAGCCACCACGGCGTAGGTGGCTACATTATCAACCCGGCAGGTGTCGTCGCACTGTTCCGGGTTTGATTTTGCCTGCGGGACGGCCTGATCGCACAAGGGGCATACTTCGCCCGTCTTGTTATGGGCGCCGCCCACGGAGTTCCCCGCGTGCTGATCCATCTTGTCGGCGGTGGCGGCTTGGGGCTTTTCGGCCGCGGAACCGGCTTGCAGGCTCAGTGCGCCGACCAGCAACAGCAAAGTCAGTGAACGGGGGGGCGGCATAGGACTTCCTTTCTTGGCGACGAGTTCCTCTCGTCTTGGTTTACCGCTGTCCGTGCATTGCCAAAGCGGTTGGGATGACGATGGCTGCGGGACGAGCTGACGTTAACTCTAACACTCCTCGGTCGCTCTGGTTTCGAGTGGAGGAAGTGGAGTCACGGGCTCCGCAATGGGCGAGCTATCGCGGCCATGTGGCGGCGGCGATCAAAAAGAGAGACCGCAGGCGGCGGGAAACCCATCGAGGAGACCGGCTTCGGTTGCCCAAGAGCATGATCGGCGGGTTGGGCCGCGGTCGCCGGTCATTCGTGGCGCAGCGCTTCGATTGGGTCCATGGCGGCCGCACGGCGGGCCGGGTAGAGGCCGAAGATCACGCCGATGGCCACCGAGATGCCGAAGGCCAGCGGGATCGACCAGGGCACGATCACCGGCTCGACCGTTTTGATCACCGCCGGCAGTTGCTCCATCACGTTGGGCATGGTTTTTTCCATCGTGTAGCGGAACACGTTCATCAATGGGCGGCAGGTCAGGCCGCCGAGCACGCCGGTCAGCCCGCCGACGATTGACAGCGCCACGGTTTCGACGAGGAATTGCCGGGTGATGTCGCTGCGTTTGGCGCCCAACGCGCGGCGGATGCCGATTTCGCGGGTGCGCTCGGTCACGGTGGCGAGCATGATGTTCATGATGCCGATGCCGCCGACGACCAGCGAGATCGCGGCGATCAGGCCCATGAAGCAGATGAACATCAACCGCGTGGTTCGAGCTTGTTCGAGCAATTCCAGCGGGACGGTCACACCGTAGTCCTCGTAGCGGTGCCGCCGGGCGAGCATCTCTTTGACCAGGTCGGCCGTTTCGATGACGTTCTCCACTTTGTCGATGCGGAGGGTGATCTGGCTTAGTTCGACCACTTCGCCCTCGAACGAGCCGGCGCGGCGCGTGGCGATGAAGTCGCCGATGCGGCTCCAAAGCGTGGTGATGGGGATATAGACGTCGAAGTTGAAGTCTTGGGCGGCCAACGAGCCGCCGATGCCCGCCGACGGCTGCCGCGACTCCATCACGCCGACGACGACGTAGTAGGCCTCTTCAACATGGATCGCCCGACCGATCGGGTCTTCGAAGGGGAAGAGCCGCTCGGCCGTGCCGGCGGCCAGCACGCATTGGTTGTGTTTGTTGGTCACGTCGGTGGGGGTGAGGACCCGGCCGCGGGCGACTTTGAGTTTAGTCACCTCGGCATACTCGGGCGTGCAGCCGACGAGCCGGCCATCGACCATGCGTTTGCCGAAGGAGAAGCGGCGGCGGACTTCGCGGATGGGCAGCGCTTGATCGACCGTGGGAATCGTGTATTGCATGCGGGCGAAGTCGGCGCGGGTGATGCCGTAGGGGATGGCGCCGCTCATGTTCTGCGTTACTTCGCTGGGCGGCTTGATCGAGCGGATGATGATGTTGTTGGCCCCTAGGCCTTCGATCTGTTCCTGCGCCTTGCGGCTGATCCCTTCGCCGATGGCCAGCAGCCAGATCACGCTGAACACGCCGATGAAGATGCCCAGCACCGTCAGCAGCGAGCGCAACGGGTGCAGCATCAGGCTTTTGACGCCCAGTTGCCAGGTTTTCAACCAAAGGAGCATCGTCGTTCAGCGTAAGAATCGTAGTTTCGAGTTGGCAGAAGTTTTCCGTCTCGGCTGAGAGTACGGTTACACGCCCGCTTGGGGTGCTACGGCCGGCATCGAAC
>JARKPC010000051.1 GCA_029975435.1 Propionivibrio sp.
TGATTTGCAGGTAAAACTGACCCGGTATTTGCACTGAATTCTGACCCACCCGGATGAGCTGAATTATGGCTCAGATTGTTTCTGGATTTCTGGTTTTCCCCTCCTTTCTGGACTTTGTTGAACTGTTCTTGAAGCGATAACACTCATTACTCCGGCAAGCCCTTGTACGATTTGGTCGTACGCCGGTCGATCACACCACGGCCCTGTTTGGCCAAAGCCCGAGATTGCGCAATAAACAATACGAGGGTTACGTTCCGCCAACACAGGATAGTCAAGGCCAAGGCGCTTCATCACGCCTGGACGGAAGTTCTCTAAAACAACATCCGCCTTTTTGACCAAGTCAAGAAAGATCTCTTTTCCGCGCGGATCCTTCAGATCGAGCGCAATGGATTGTTTACCCGCATTAACTGCCACGAAGGACAAGCCCATTTCCCGGCTTGCCATTGCAGGATCCGCGCCCAACTTGCGCGCCAAATCTCCACCCTTTGGATTCTCGACCTTGACAACTTCAGCACCCAGCCTAGCCAGTTGGTAGCCACAGAATGGGCCAGCCAGAACATTGGTGAGATCCAAAACACGAACACCATTTAATGGAAGCATACCCTCATCCCTTTTGGTTGATATTCTATCCAACAGAACGAGACGTTCTGTAGAGCGCAACACTACGCTCAAACATTTATAGAAGTCAACAGTTTTTGTTTTTGTGTTTATGCGTTCTGTCCAGTAGAATCGATACCATTGTTATCGAAGCCGTTTCCCTCTATGAAGCAGAAGAAACCCACCGCCCCCGTCGGCGTCGAGGCCGTTGAACGCGCCTTGGCGATACTCCTGTCGTTTCGCGTGGCAGGCGAGCAACTGCCCCTTGCAGAGCTTGCGCAAAGAACAGGCTTCTACAAAAGTACGATCTTGAGGCTCGCGGCTTCACTGGAGCGAAAGGGATTCATGAGCCGAAATAGCACAGGCGAATTTAGGCTTGGGCGCGAAATACCACGATTGGCCGCGCTTTATGTCTCACCATTTGACCTTGAGAAAATTGTTCGGCCGATACTCGTCGACCTGGTCAAGACAACTCGTGAGACTGCCGCTTTCTACGAACTGGATGGAAGTGAGCGTATCTGCCGATACAGGGAAAACTCACCGCGTGTCATTCGGCATCATCTCGAAGAAGGCGCGCGCCTTCCGCTGAACGTTGGTGCTTCAGGGCGAATCCTTGCTGCTTTCAGTGACATCAATAACCCAGACCATCAAATGACTCGCGAACAGGGTTGGTACATCTCCCTAGGAGAGCGTGACCCGGACGCAGCGGCGGTAGCTGTTCCGGTTATGGATTTGGATGGCCATTTATGGGGAGCACTCTCGGTTTCCGGATTACGCAGTCGCTTCTCAAGCACATTGCAGAAGCGAACTCTCGCAGTATTGCAAGCAGCGGCAGCGGACCTCAAACTCAAACTACCTGAACATATGTCATAAGACCAGAGTCCGCTTCGTCTCTTTTCAGCGAACACTGTATCCGCAGTTGTCACGCATCTCGCCGCTTCCTCGCCATCGAGGACTAGACTGAGCAATGGGCATTTGTTCGAAATTGCCCGTATCGCTGTTCTAATGGATTTTCTCGAACGCGCTCTACAACGACGCGAGATCTTCCGATGGACAGCCACAACCGATGCACCAATCGTTACGTTGCTGCTTTTCCGGATTAGTGCCAGATCCTGGCGCTTCGCTTTCTGCCATGGCGGGTGGTTCGCCAAACATGATCCAGTCATTCGTCCAGTCCGGTTCAGGCGGCTTTATCTCGCTGCGTTGTTGCAGGTGTTCGGCCGAGTTGCCATCCAGATACTTCTGGATGATGGATGCCACCAGTCGATCCGGCCCACAATCCATGTGTTGTTTCCTCAACTGATCGAGCAAGGCGACGTACATGTCGATTAGAACGGGAATCTCAACGCACGAATCTTGAATGTCGTTTTTCATTGCAATACTCCTTGCAAAACAGGATGAACGCGGTTCATGGCCGCCGCTTCATATGCGTAGCGGTATGGAGACTCATCCGGTTAACAGCGCGCAGAATTCCTGCCGCCTCTGTTTTGTTTTGGCTGATTGGCTCCAGCGACAGTCCGGCTCTCTTGCAGGATGGATGGCACCATGAGCGCGGGGCCGCATTCCATATTCGAGTTGCTCAGGAGATCACGCATGCTGACGTACAACTCTGTCGGGACAGGAAACGAAACACACGAACTCTTGATGTTGTTTTTCACGATAATGCTCCTTGCGAAACACGATCAGCACCGGTTTAAGGTAACTGATTCGGAAACTCAGCCATGCGATGTCGTTCTCGACGATTCGAAGATCGGGTGATTAATGGCGCCGAGGCGACCGTCTCCGGGCTTGAGGGTTGCGTATCGACAAATCCATCGGATCGTGGCTTGCACCGGAGATCAATATGCGATTCGTCGATATGATCGAAAAGACTGCTTTGCCGGTCCATTTGGGCTGCCTCTTGTGCTAGCAAGCGGCTGATAACAATCTATTCCGCTCCCCCTTTCTCGGCAAACGATGATTTATAATGCCCGTCATTAGAAAAACTAATCTCTGGCCTGAAGGTGAATGTCATGGCCTACCGACTGCCGCCACTCTCTACGTTCCGTACCTTTGAAGCTGCTGCGCGCCACCTGAGCTTCAGGAAGGCCGCGGAGGAACTGAACGTCACGCCATCGGCGGTCAGTCAACAGATCAAGAAGCTTGAGTCCTATCTGGGGGTCGCGTTGTTTCGGCGCGAGACGAACGTGCTGCAATTGACCGAACACGGCGTGTCCATGATCCCGAACGTTCGCGATGGGCTCGAGTGCTTCGTCGCCGGAGTCGAGAGTACCCGGCGGATTCGCTCACACAGCCTGAACGTCAGCGCCCCGCCGTCGTTTGCGACGCGGTGGCTGGTGCACCATGTCGCAGGATTCTCCGCGGCGAACCCGAATGTCGCTATCCGGATCACCAGCAGCCTAGGCAATATCGATAGCCCGAGAACGCTGGCCGAGATGGCTGGCAAGCCCATAGACCCGCGCAGAGACGTTGCCGAAGTCGCGATCTGTTTTGGCTGCGGTGAATATCCGGGCTACTGGGTGGGGAAACTGCTGATGCCGGAATACGTCCTGGTGTGCAGCCCCAGTCTGCTTGCCTCAGACAAGCCCTTGCACTCCTTGCGCGACCTGCGCAAGCAGATTCTTATTCACGATGAAATGATTCCTGACGCCGCCAAGCGTCCGAGTTGGCACGAGTGGATGAAACGAGCGGGGATTCGAGGTATTGATACCGAGAGCGGGCCACGCTATTCCAACTCCGTTCTCGTGCATGAAGCTGTTCTCGAAGGGCAGGGGGTCGCGTTGGTCATCAAACAGCATGTGGAAGCCGACGTTGCGATGGGCCGGCTGGTCATTCCATTTCCAATAACGCTGCCATCTGCCTATGCCTACTATCTGGTGATTTCGAAGAAGGACATAGCGAAACCGGTGGTTCAGGTGTTTCGGGAGTGGATCAATCAGGAAATCGCTTCGAAGAGCGATGTGCTCAGGAAATAAACCCCTGAACGCGGCATCCGTGTCACGACGCATGACGCAGGTTAGTCACGTGTGCCTGGTTAACCTCCCGGACTGACCAGGACTCGCGACGCTGGCAGAGTCGCCACGGCCCGGTGATGCGGCTTTGTGTGGCAAAGCGAGCGCCGTCTCGACACGAGGCAGCGCTCGGCTTAGCCGTGAATTACTTCATCGCCTGGACGCGAGCGGTTTCAGAAACGAACAGCTTCTGAATGGCCGGGTCGTAGCTGTTGAGGAATTTCTCGATCGTCGTCTTTACGGCCTGCCGCATGCGCTCCTGCTCGGCAGGCGAGACATCGTTGTACTGCATTCCGGCGGCCTTCAGTTCGTCGACGGCCTTGTTCGCGGCTTCAACGCTGATCTTGCGCTGGTAATCGCGCGCTTCGACAAACGCGTCCTTCATGATCTTCTGCTCGACGGCGGAGAGTTTGTCCCAGAATTTCTTGCTGACCAGAATGACGTTGGTCGAATAGACGTGATTGGTGGCGCTCAGATACTTCTGGACCTCGTAGAACTTGTTGGAGCGGATGACGGCAAACGGGTTTTCCTGTCCGTCGACGGTTTTTGTTTCAAGCGCCGTATAGAGTTCGCTGAAACTCATCGGTACGGGGTTGGCCTTCAGAACGTTGAATGTTTCCAGATAGACAGGATTGGGAATGACGCGAAGCTTCAGGCCCTGCCAGTCTTCCAGTCGGGCAACCGGACGCTTGCTGTTGGTGACGTTGCGAAATCCGAGATCCCAGTAGCCCAGCCCAATCAGCCCGACCTCGGGGAGTTTTTCAAGCAGCGCCGAGCCGAGCGGACCGTCGACCAGAGAGAAGGCTTGCTGGTGGTTGCTGACCGAGAGCGGAAAATCGATGACGCCATAATCCTTGATCAGTCCGACGAGGGACGTGGTGGCGGGGGATTGCATTTCCTGGACACCACCTTGCAGACCGGAGGTTTGCTGCTGTTCGGTGCCCAACTGATTGGACGGGAACTCTCTGACCTGCATTTTTCCGCCGCTCTTGGCGGCCACGAGTTCGGCGAATTTCTTGACGCCGGCGCTGATCGGGTGATCGGTGTTGTTCAGGTGGCCGAACTTGATCGTGCGGTTCTGGATTTCTTCGGCACCCGTCGATAGTCCGGGGGCGCCCAACATGCCGACGAGTGAGAGAAGCAGGATGCTGATGGATCGGAATTTCATTGAGACCTCCTGTGTGCTCTGTCAATTGAGGATGTCGGCCGGCGCAACGAGGCGCTGGTCGATATCCGCCGGACGAATCACCACTCAAGACCGACGCTTCCGTTCATGAGTGGCCGTGCTGCTGAAAACAGGTTCCAACGAAGAATGTCGACTGGATTTAAGCAACAGCTTGTGTCGCCAGTTTGTCGGGGCGGCGCAGGCTTGTATCCGCCTATGTCAAAACCGGCAATGACACATTCGGATACAAAGCCCGGTAAACAAGGCTGGAAAAACGCGGCCGGACGCAGTTAAATCCCGGATATGGACGATCAACGACCCGCACATATACTTGTTGTCGATGACGATCAGGGAATCCGTGAACTGGTCGGTGACTACCTCGAGCAGAACGGGTTTCGCGTTTCGAAGGCGGCGGACGGAAAACAGATGAATGCCGTGCTGGCGACGAAGTCGCCGGTCGATCTCATCGTGCTCGACCTGATGCTCCCCGGCGAGGATGGGTTGTCCGTGTTTCGCCGCCTGCGAGCCGACATCCGCCCGCCGATCCCGGTGCTCATGCTCACGGCGCGCTCCGACGACATCGACCGCATCATCGGCCTGGAACTTGGAGCCGATGATTACCTGACCAAGCCGTTCGTGCCGCGCGAACTGGTTGCCCGCATCCGGGCGGTGCTGCGCCGCGTTCACATGCTGCCGCCGACGGTCGTTGCCGAGTCAACGGCCCGCACGGCGCGATTCGGCGAATGGCGACTCGACCTGCTTCAGCGCAACCTGATCGATCGGAATGGCGTGGTCACGCCGCTCGGCGGGGCCGAATACGGCTTGTTGCGCCTTTTCCTGGATCATCCGCAGCATGTGCTGAGTCGGGACCAGTTGCTATCCCAGTTGGCTCGCCGCGAGTTCGAGATCGAGGATCGTTCGATCGATCTGCGCGTGAGTCGTCTTCGGCGCCGGCTGGGAGACCATGTGCGCGACCCGCACTACATCCGCACCGTGCGCAATGAAGGCTACGTTTTCGCGCAGCCCGTGAGTTACGACGCGTAGCGATGTTCCACTCGCTGTCCGCGCGCCTTTTTGCCATTCTCACGGTGGGGTTGGGCGCCATTCAGATCGTCAGCTTCTTCGCTTTCATGGTTTTTCGCGGGGGAGAAATCAAGGACGAGATGACGCGCTTCCTGGGGGCCGACGTTTCGTTCGCCTATGATCTGATGCGCAGCATCCCGGCGGAACAGCGGGCGGAATGGCTGACTCGCCTCAACCAAGGCTTTCATTACCGGTTTTCGCTGGAGCCGGCCACAACCGAAACGCGCGATGCCGTCGTCAGCGACAACGATCTGGTAACGTTGATGGCGGTACTCAAAGCGGAACTGCCCGCCGAAGCGAGGCTCTCGTTTCGTCTGCCCGCGGATGCGCCGCGATCGGTGCGCGAAAAGGCCGTGCAGGCGGTGCTTTCGCTAGACGCCGATGAGTCGCTGGTGCTGCATCTGATCGATCCGTTCAGTATGCCGTCAGAGGGCGCGTTGCTGCGTTATCTCGGCGTCGTTCTGCTGGCCGTGAGTCCCTTCGTTCTGTGGGCAGTCCATCTTTCCACGCGACAGATCGACCGGATGCTCGGAACTATCGAGCGGTTCGGGCAAAATCCGAATTCGCCGCCGGTGCCTGAGTCCGGGCCGGAAGAGTTGCAGAAGGCGGCCCGAGCCGTCAATGCGATGCGCGAGCGCATCCTGAGGCATATCGAAGAGCGGACCCAGATTCTCGCCGCCATCGCGCACGACCTGCAAACCCCGCTTACCCGCCTGCGCCTGCGGGCTGAGGCTCTTGATCGATGTCCCCAGCGCGAGCGCATCATCGCCGACGTCGAATACATGGCGAATCTGGTGACCGAGGGGTTGGACTATGCGCGCAGCGAACACCTTTGCGAGGCTCCGAATGTCATCGAAGTCAACCACTGGCTGGAAGGCATGGTGGACGACGCGCAGGATGCCGGCGCCGTCTGCCGATTGACCGGTCGGGCGCTGACGCCATACACCGGTGCGTTGCGGGCGCTGACGCGGGCGATGCAGAACCTGATCGAGAATTCCGTGAAATTCGGCACAGAGACAGAAGTCCGGATCGAAGACACCAGCGAGAGATTGGTGATCCGCGTGCTGGACAACGGGCCGGGACTCAGCGATGCGTTGCTGGAAAAAGTATTCGATCCGTTTTTCCGTGCCGAATCGTCGCGCAATCGGGAGACGGGCGGCAGCGGCCTGGGCCTGAGCATCGCGCGCAACATCGTCAGGGCACATGGCGGCGACATTCATCTCAAACGACGGGCCGCCAGCGGACTGGAAACCATCGTCGAATTGCCGCGCAATCAACGATTGCCGAAGGGAAGCGACTAGTCGATCGGTGTCCGGAAGATTGCTTCGGGTCGTCGATTTCCCTGTTGCGGCTCCGACGAGTGTGTTCCGCTCATTGGATCCTGAGAACGTGGGCAATCTCGGACCGATACAAATCCTGGATTTCGGAATCGTACGTGCTGATCAAGCGGTCGATCACGGGTTGAACCGCCGAGCGCATCCGCTGTTGTTCCTCTTGCGTGACGTCGTTGTATTGCATGCCCGCTTTCTTCAGATCGTTCACCGCGCTCTGCGCTGCGGCGACGCTGACCTTGCGCTGATAGTCTCGCGCTTCGAGCGCCGCTTCGCGCAGAATCCGCTGCTCTGTCGCCGAAAGCTTGTTCCAGAATATTCCGCTGACCAGAATAATGTTGGATGCATAGACGTGATTGGTCGCGCTGACGTATTTCTGCACTTCGTAAAGTTTGTTGGAACGGATGACATTGAACGGGTTTTCCTGCCCGTCGACGGCCCTGATCTCGAGCGCCGTGTAGAGATCCCTGAAACTCAATGGGACGGGATACGCCTTCAGCGCCTTGAAGGTTTCCATAAACACCGGGTTAGGAATCACGCGCAGCTTGAGCCCTTGAAAATCCTCCAGGCGTGCAATCGGCCGCTTGTTGTTGGTCACGTTGCGGAAACCGAGATCCCAGAAGGCCAGTGCGACCAGGCCCTTTTCCGGCAGTCTGCGTATCAACGCATCACCGAGTGGTCCGTCGACCAGGGCAAAACCTTGCGGATACGTGTCGACCGCAAACGGGAAATCGATGACGCCCAGTTCCTTCACCAATCCCACGAGCGATGTCGTCGCCGGGGACTGCATCTCCTGCGTACCGCCCCGCAGCGCCTGTGTTTGCTGTTGCTCGGTCCCAAGCTGATTCGAGGGATACTCTTCGACCTGAATCTTTCCTCCGCTCTTGGCCGCCACCAGTTCGCCGAATTTCTTCACGCCTGCGCTGACGGGGTGGTCGAGATTGTTGAGGTGGCCGAAGCGAATCGTTCGTCGCTGAACTTCCTCCGCGCCGATGGATACTCCTTGCGGAAACATTGTGAACACAAGCACGAGAGCGCAGACTTCTGCGAATCGGTGTTTCATCGAACGATCCTCGCTTCTTCTTTCTCTGGCGCTGAATATTGCAGCATTTTCACCGCTATGAGTCCTTTTGAGAACCTGGCAGAGGCGATGTGTGCGCCGGCATTGATTGCTCCATCTACGATGTCAGCGAATGCTTCGGTAAGATAGCCGACGACGGCAGTGGCCGAACGCAAGAAATAATCCATTGCGACCGATCCGACAGCTGACAAGGTACGTCATCGGTGTCCCCGATTCTATTGGAAACCCGGTTTGTGATCGCGAGGTCGTGCGCAGAGCCTCCACACGCTTCGTTGCGAAACCCCGAATAATTCTTTCAATGCGCTCGACGCCATGAAACCTCAAGATTCCTCGCGCCATCAACGCACCACGCTTGCCGTCGCCAGTGCTGCCCATGGGTTGCACGACGGCTACACAGACATGATTTACGTCCTGTTGCCCATCTGGCAAGCCGAATTCGCCATGGGCTACGGCCTGTTGGCGCTGCTTCGCGGCCTGTATGCCGGAACGATGGCCGGGCTCCAGGTCACTGCCGGATCTCTGGCCAGGAGGTTCGGCGCGAATCGTGTCCTGGCCCTTGGAACGATGCTTGCTGCCGGCGGGTATTGTGTTGCAGGCGCTTCCGCCGGCGTGATCGGTTTGTGCATTGCCCTGGTTCTTTCCGGCGCGGGGTCGAGTACCCAGCATCCTCTCGCATCAGCCGCCGTTTCCCGGGCCTACGGGGCGAAGGCCCGCGGGCCCATCGGCATCTACAACTTCGGCGGCGACGTGGGCAAGGCCGTTCTGCCTGCCGCAGTCTCCTTGTTGCTCACGCTGGTCCCGTGGCGGCATTCTCTTTGGCTGGTCGCCGGCGTCGGGTTCGTTGCGGCTGTTGCGTTCTGGCGTTTGTTGCCGAGTGCCGCCGCTGTGTCGAAAGAGAAGAAGAAAGACTGCGTTGCAACGTCCGCTGCCCGTCACCAAAGAAGCGGATTCCCGCTGCTCTTCGCCATCGGCGTCCTCGATAGCGCCACCCGCATGGGATTCCTCACGTTTCTCCCGTTTATCCTCAGGGACAAGGGCGCTTCCATGCCCATCATCGGGCTTGGTCTCTCTCTCGTGTTCATTGGCGGCGCCGCCGGAAAGTTCATCTGTGGCTGGCTGGGAGCGCGAATCGGGGTGTTGTGGACGGTTCTTGCGACCGAGGGAGGAACGGCGGCGATGATCTTCCTGGTCCTCTGGTTGCCGATGGTTCCGTCCCTGCTTGTCTTGCCGTTGCTTGGGCTGATGCTCAACGGTACGTCGTCGGTTCTTTACGGCACCGTTCCCGAACTGGCCGAGGAAGACAGGATAGAACATGCGTTTGCCATGTTTTACACAGGCACGATCGGTGCCGGCGCGATTGCCCCGGTGTTATACGGCTTGCTCGGCGACGTGGCCGGGGCCACCTGGGCAACAGTCGCCGCTGCCATCACCGCCCTGGCCACGATTCCGCTGGCAATCGTCCTGGCTCGGCGCCTGCCAAAATAGAAACCCGAGGGCCGCATGAGCTTCCCTCACTGTGTGATAATTACCTGCTCCCTCAACCAATTCTGATGCAGGTTTTCTATGGCATTCAAAGTCTTTGTCGACGGTCAGGAAGGCACGACCGGTTTGCAGATCAACGAATATCTGGCCAGGCGCGCCGATATCGAGGTGTTGAAGATCGATGCCGACAAGCGCAAGGATCTCAACGAACGCAAACGCCTGATCAATGCCTCCGATGTGACTTTCCTGTGCCTGCCGGACGACGCCGCCAAGGAATCCGTGGCACTGGTCGACAACCCGAAAACCTGCATCATCGATGCCTCGACCGCGCACCGCGTCAATCCCGCGTGGACCTTCGGCCTGCCTGAACTGGAGCGGGAGCAGCGGGCCAGGATTCGCGCCAGCAAGCGCATTGCCAACCCCGGTTGCCACGCCACCGCCTTTATCCTCGCGCTCAAGCCGCTTGTCGCCGCCGGTCTGCTGCCGGCCGACACGCAGATCGCTGCGAATTCCATCACCGGGTATTCCGGTGGCGGGAAGAAGATGATCGAGCATTACCAGAGTCCGCAGCGCATCGACGCGCCGCGCCCCTATGCGCTCGGGCTTACCCACAAGCACCTGCCGGAAATGCGCGTCTATGCCGGGCTTTCGGTGGCGCCGATCTTCCAGCCTATCGTCGGCCCCTTCTACACGGGCCTGGCCGTCACCGCCTATCTGCATCCCTCACAGTTCGCCCGCAAGGCCACCCCGGCCGATGTGCAGAAGATACTCGCCGACTACTACGCGGGTGAAACCTTCATCCGCGTTGCGCCGGTCGATCTCGAGGCCAATACCGAGGGCGGATTCTTCAACGTCGAAGCGAACAACGATACCAACCGCGTCGATCTGTTCGTCTTCGGCAATGAGGAGCGTTTGCTGGTCGTCGGCCGCCTCGACAACCTCGGCAAGGGCGCGTCGGGCGCGGCCGTGCAGTCGATGAACGTTCATCTCGGTGTCGAGGAAACCCTCGGCCTGGTCTAATCAAAGGGGAGGCGCCATGTCTACCGTCAAACCGCTTCGGCTGGGTGTCCTCGGCTGCGCCAATATCGCCAAACAGTTTGTCCGCGACGTCGCCGGGTCTGCTGCGGCGCAGGTCCTCGCCGTTGCCAGTCGTGATGCAACGAAGGCAGCCGAGTTCGCCAGGACATTTGCGTTGCCGCGTCACTACGGCAGTTACGAAGCCTTGCTGGGTGATCCGGAGATCGAGGCCGTCTATGTTCCACTGCCCAACAGCCTGCACGCGGAATGGGCGATCAAGGCTGCCGAAGCGGGCAAGCATGTTCTGTGCGAAAAGCCGCTGGCGTTGAACCGCGCCGAAGCGGAAGCCATGTTTGCCGCAGGGAGGCGCCATGGCGTTCTGGTGCTCGAATCGTATCCGTATTACTTCCAGCCGCAGACTCACGACATGTTGGCGTTGTTGCATGATGGGAGCATCGGCGAAGTGCGCAGCATTCAGGCGGCCTTTGGATTCACGCTGCTTTCGCCGGTGAACAATATCCGCATGCAGCCCGGCATGGGTGGGGGCGCCCTGCTGGATGCCGGCAGCTATCCGGCCAGCCTGATCCGACGGGTCATGGGGGAGGCGCCGGTCAGGGTCATGGCCGACGCGAGTTGGGCCGACACCGGGGTGGATATCAGCATGGCGGCGACGCTGTACTACGCCGACGGGCGGCGCGCCCAGCTTTCCTGCGCCATGAATACGGCAAATCATCGGCGTGCCACCATCGTCGGCAGCCAGGGAGTCATCGAGACGGAGTATCTGAACCATACGGCGATAGAGGCGGGCGACAATCCCCATGGCTACTTGCCGAGCCAGCTGCGGGTGCGCCGCGGCATTGCGTTCAATATTCCGTTCGAGGAAGTGCGTTCCGCGGCAGGCAGCGGCTTCCTGTTTGCGGCGGAGGCCTTTGCCAAGCTCGTGCGGGAAAAAAATACCGCCGAGATCGAGCGGCTGGCACAGGCGAGCATCGATATCGCAGCAACCCTGGAAGCCATTTCCGAAAGTGCGAGACAGGGTGCGCCGGTGGTGTTGGGCCGGGCGTGATCCCGGCCCGGTCCGCATCGGCCAGAGCGAAAGCAGTTCCAGGAGAAAACCGCAACGGCTCCCGGCGTTACCGTTCTCTGTCCTGCGCGTCTCCGGCCGTGGTGTCGGGGGGCGCCCCCAGCCCGGCCAGGAATGTGCACACGATGCTCTCGACCGGAGTGTCGGCCGAGATGGTCGTGACGCGGTCTTCGTTGTCGGGCCGTTCAAGTGCCGCGAACTGGCTAGTAACCAACGATACGGGCATGTAGTGGCCCTGGCGGGACGATACCCGCTGCGTGGTGATTTCGGGCGAAGCATCCAGAAACAGGAAGCGCACGTTGTCGACCTCGCGTCGGAGGTAATCGCGGTAAGCCTTCTTGAGGGCTGAGCAGGCGATAACGGTATTGCTTGGCCCGTCATTGAGAAAAGCCGAGATTCGCGCGAACCACGGCCAGCGATCGTCATCGGAGAGCGGCTCTCCGCGTCGCATCTTTGCCACGCTCTCCTCGCTGTGCAAGGAGTCCCCGTCGCAGAATCGTGCGCTGATCTTCGTCGCGAGCCTTGAGGCGACCGTGGATTTTCCACATCCCGTTACGCCCATGACCACGATGCGCAGGGGTTCGTGCGCCGTCCAAGTCTGGCTCGGAGGACAAAACTCCCTTCTTTGCTTCTTTCGCGTTCTTCGCATTCCACTCCCCAACAGAACCGTCAGACGCCTATACGGGCGCTGACCGTATTCTGGCGCATAGTCTTCGTCTTTAACAGCCGGCTATGCACGGAACGAAGGTCGGCCCACAGACCTTGCCTTGATGTTCATTTGTAATCCGAAAAAGGCATTTGTTCAACATAATTTCACATCTAAAAACGACCTTTCATATAGCGAAAAGTCGCTGATTCGATTAAACTATTGCGCTTTTCAAAACCCCGGGTTCGCGATCGCCACCGAATCGCATCCGGGAAGATTGTCTGGTGTTCTCGCGAGGTTCCTGCATTTCAGTTTGGCAACGTATCGCAGTCCGTTTTGCGCATAAACGGCCGTGCAGCGTCATACGCATTCGGCGATGTCGAGACCAGCCGGCCATCCGGCCCGCCAAGGATGGTTCGCGCTCAACCTGCCGTCAAGGGATTCCGAAGTGTCCCGGGCTCGACGACACCCCGGCCGAACTATCGGGGCTGCTGATGAGCCTAAGAAAGGTTGGCGGAAAGATCATGGAGGATGGGGGCTGTCGCGTTTCCCGTCGCTCGCAAAGTTTTCTGTAATAAAGGAGATGTAAAGCAATGGCCAAAAGTACCAAATCCGCAAGCAAGGCGAAAGTCGTCCCGATTTCCGACAAGGTAGCTGCCCGCGAGGCTGCTCCCGTGCGTGAAAACGCCTGGGAAGGGTTCGAAGCCGGAACCTGGACGAAGGAAATCAACGTTCGCGACTTCATCCACCGCAACTTCACCCCGTATCTGGGCGACAAGTCGTTCCTCGCCCCGGCGACCGAGCGGACGCTGAATCTATGGAATCAGGTTCTTGACCTCTACAAGCAGGAACTCGACAAGGGTGGCGTGATCGACGCCGACACGCATATCGTCGGCAACATCGCTACCCATGCGCCCGGCTACATCGACAAGAAGCTGGAAAAGATCGTCGGCCTGCAGACCGACAAGCCCCTCAAGCGCGCGCTGATGCCGTTCGGCGGCATCCGCATGGCGGCGCAGGCGCTTCAAGAGTATGGCTACAAGATCGACCCGGAAATCGAGCGGGTCTTCAGTGAGTATCGCCGCACCCACAACCAGGGCGTGTTCGACGCCTATACGGACGACATGCTGCGCGCCCGCAGTTCGGCGATCATCACCGGTCTGCCCGATGCCTACGGCCGCGGCCGCATCATCGGCGACTATCGTCGTGTCGCCCTGTACGGCCTGGATTTCCTGGTCAAGGACAAGGAAGCGCAGAAGCACGAATTGCGCCTCGACGTCATCAAGGAAGAAACGATCCGCCTGCGCGAGGAACTGTCGCGCCAGATCATGGCGCTTGGCGAGTTGCGGCAGATGGCCCTGAGCTACGGCTTCGACATCTCCAAACCGGCGCGCAACGCGCAGGAAGCCATTCAATGGACCTACCTCGGCTATCTGGCAGCGATCAAGGAGCAGAACGGCGCCGCCATGTCGCTCGGTCGTGTCAGTACCTTCCTCGACATCTACATCGAGCGTGACATCAAGGAAGGCGTGCTCACCGAAGTCGAGGCGCAGGAACTGATCGACGATCTGATCATCAAGCTGCGCATGGTGCGTTTCCTGCGGACGCACGACTATAACGCGCTGTTCTCGGGCGACCCGACCTGGGTGACCGAAGCGATCGGGGGTGTCGGCATCGACGGCCGTCCGCTGGTGACCAAGAGCAGCTTCCGCTTCCTGCATACGCTGACCAACCTCGGCCCGGCGCCGGAACCGAACCTGACCGCGCTCTGGTCGCACCTGCTGCCTCAGGGCTTCAAGGACTACTGCGCGGAGCAGTCGATCGAGACCAGCTCGATCCAGTACGAGAACGACGATGTGATGCGCCAGTACTGGGGCGACGACTACTCGATCGCCTGCTGCGTTTCGGCGATGCGTACCGGCAAGCAGATGCAGTTCTTCGGCGCCCGCGTCAATTTGGCCAAGGCCCTGCTCTACGCGATCAACGGCGGCCGCGACGAAATGACCGGCAAGCAGATCACCACCCCCTTCGCGCCGATCACGGCCAACGTGCTCAACTACGACGAAGTGATGTCGCGCTTCGATCACGTGCTCGACTGGCTGGCTGGCACCTACGTCAATGCGTTGAACGTCATCCACTACATGCATGACCGTTACGCCTACGAGCGCATCGAAATGGCGCTGCACGACATGCACATCCTGCGCACCATGGCCTGCGGCATCGCCGGGTTGTCGGTGGTGGCCGATTCGCTCTCCGCCATCAAATACGCCAAGGTGCATGTCATCCGCGACGAAACCGGCCTGGCCGTGGATTACCAGATCGACGGCGAGTTCCCGGCATTCGGCAACGACGAGGACAGCGTGGACGAGATCGCCACCACGGTGGTCAAGAACTTCATGGAGAAGCTGCGCCAGCATCCGACCTATCGCGATGCGATGCATACCCAGTCGGTGCTGACCATCACCTCGAACGTGGTCTACGGCAAGAAGACCGGCAACACGCCGGACGGTCGCAAGGCCGGGGAACCGTTTGCGCCGGGCGCCAATCCGATGCACGGCCGCGACAAGAAGGGCGCGCTCGCTTCCATGCGTTCGGTGGCCAAGATCAACTACGAGCACGCCCAGGACGGTGTCTCCTACACCTTCTCGGTCGTCCCCAAGGCGCTTGGCAAGACGGCTTCGGAACGCGTCTCCAACATGGTCGGCCTGCTCGATGGTTACTTCGGCGAAGGCGGGCAGCACATCAACGTCAACGTGTTCACGCGTGAGACGCTGCGGGATGCCATGGATCATCCGGAGAAGTACCCGCAGCTGACCGTTCGTGTGTCCGGCTACGCGGTGAACTTCATCAAGCTGACGCGCGAGCAGCAGCTCGATGTGATCAACCGTACCTTCCACGAGCGGCTGGCGTCGCCTAGCGTCGCGTAAGTCACTTGTCTCGCCCTGGCCGTTATTGGCCAGGGGTTCCGAACCAGGCAGGATGAACAGGGTCATATGTTCTTCCTGCCTTTTTCCATTGTTCTGAACGGACTGCCTCAATGAGAATTCAGTCGCGGCCGCGGTGGACCGAATCCGTCGACGGCTATATTCATTCGGTCGAGACCCTCGGTACCGTCGATGGGCCCGGCGTGCGTTACGTGATCTTCACCCAGGGTTGTCCGCTGCGCTGTCTCTACTGCCACAACCCCGACAGCTTCAAGATGAGGCATGGGCGCCGCATCGCCTCGGCCGATCTGCTTACTGAAATCCAGGGCACCGCCGATTTCCTGCGCCGCGCCCGCGGCGGAGTCACGCTCTCGGGCGGCGAGCCGCTGGCCCAGCCGAAATTCACCGCGTCCATCCTGCGTGGCTGCAAGGAAATGAACCTGCATACGGCGCTCGATACCACCGGCTACCTGGGTAGCAAGGCGACGGATGCGCTGCTGGCGGACATCGATCTGGTTCTCCTCGATATCAAATCCTACATTCCGGAAACCTATCGCCGGCTGACCGGCGTCGAACTGCAGCCCACCCTCGATTTCGCGCAGCGCCTGGATCGGCTGGGGCGGAAAATGTGGATACGCTTCGTGCTGGTGCCCGGCCTCACGGACGACCGGGCCAACGTCGAAGGACTCGCTGATTTCATCGCGTCCCTCAGGATGGTCGAGCGTGTCGAAGTCATCCCGTTTCACAAGATGGGCGAGTTCAAGTGGGAGGCGCTGGGTCTGAGCTATCAACTGGGCGGCACCCAGCCTCCGACCCCGGAATCGATGAGTCGAGTTCAGGGCGTGTTTTCATCGCGCGGCCTGGAAGTGGTCTGACGACGCAAGTCCCTGGCAAAAGTTGTCTCCCTGATCTACGTTCAAAATGACGGAAAAGGCAGTGCCTGCCCGTCGCGAAAACAAGATGCGGGAGGAGTGATGCGCAGAGCAGCCGTATTCTGGTTCCTGCTGCTGTTGGTGTCTTCTTCCGTCCTCCGGGCGGAAACGATGTCCTTTGTCTACCCGCCTCCCGAAACGGCAGGGGACGAGCGGCATCTCTACTACTGGCAGTTGCTCGATGCCGCCCTGGCGTCGAACCGGGACAAGTACGGCGACTATTCGACGGCCGCCTACTCCGCACCGATGACTTTCCAGCGCGCCGCTGCCGAAGTCGCTTCCGGCACGGGGCGGGTCAATATCGTCTCCCGCGCCACGAACCTGGATCTGGAAAAGCGCCTGCGCCCGATCCGCATCCCTCTCGACAAAGGATTGCTGGGAGTACGAATGTTCCTCGTGATGCCGGAAACCCAGCGTTGGCTTGATCAGGTAAGAACCATCGAGGAACTCAAACGATTCTCCATCGGCCAGAGTTCGAGCTGGACGGATGTACGCGTTCTGGAATCCGCGGGCTTCAAGCTGGTTCTTACGGATACGTACACGCCGTTGTTTGCCATGCTCGGGGCGGGGCGCTTCGACCTCTTCGCGCGCGGGGCCATCGAGATTGCCGCGGAGTGGCGGGCCTTCCGGGACACCGTGCCGGGCCTGATGATCGAGAAGCGCTTCCTGCTGCAATACCCTATGCCGCGGTATTTTTTTGTTCCCCGCACCCAAGAGGGCGAGCGCATGGCCGAACGAATCGAGGATGGTTTGCAGCGATTGCGGAGCAGCGGTGAATTCGAGCGCCGGTACCAGAACTGGAAGAAGCTGGTGTTCAAGGACATTCAACTGGCGGGTCGCGTCGTGTTCCGATTGCCGAATCCGGAGTTGTCACCGGAAACCCCGCTCGACGACAAGTACTGGTGGGACGATCTGGCCGCTGAATTGGCCCCGCGGCGCTGACTGCCGATCTCCCGGAAGCCGTTGTCCGGGATCAGAATCCCTGGCCCTTCAGGGCGAACGGGCCTTCGCGCAACTGGCCGATCAAGAACTCCATGCTGTGCCTGATCTTGGCCGTAGTCGTCATCCGGCTGGTGGTGACCGCCATGACATCGGCCGGTTGAGAGTGATTGGGAAGAATCCTGACGAAGGCCCCGCTACGCAGGTCGTCGGCGACATCCCAATCCGACAGCATGATGATCCCGTAGCCGTCGAGCGCCCAGTTGCGCACGATATCTCCATGGTTCGACCCGACATGGCCGGTGACCTTGATCGCTTCGCTGCCGTTCGGTCCCTCCAGTCGCCATACCCCGAACGGTTGATCGCGGCCCCGGAACAGCAGGCAGTCGTGGCGCGCCAGGTCGGCCACGCAGCTGGGTGTTCCGCGTTTCTCGATATAAGAGGGAGCCGCGCAGAGAATGCGCTCACTCCTGACTACGCGATGAGCGATGAGGTTCTGTTCGCTGACCTCGCCGACGCAAATGTCGATGTCGATGCCTTCCTCGATCATGTCGGTGCGGCTATTGACCAGTTCGAGCCAGATTTCCAGTTTCGGATACTGCTTGCCGAGCATGGAAAGGATGGGGGATACGTGATTCCGGCCCAGGCGCAGGCTGGTGCTGACGCGTAACGGACCGGTGGGGTCGACTTTCGTGTTCGACATGTCGACGGCCATGCCCTCGATGTCTTCGAGAATCTTGCGCGCCCAGGCGTAGGCGATTTCCCCTTGCGTACTGATGCGTACCCGCCGCGTGGTGCGATGGAACAAGGTCGCCCCGAAACGCTGTTCGAGCAGGGAAATCCGTTTGCTCACATAGGCCGGCGATATGCCGAGTCCCTGGGCCGCCGCGACAAAGCTCGAAAGCCGCGCGACACAACAGAAAACCCGCAAATCAATGATCTCTATATTGTTCACTGATGGTGAATTGTGATTTCAATATTTTGGTAATTATATTCAGAAAGGTTTGCAGTATTGTAGTCGCTCGTTTCGGCGAAGCGCACCAGTCAGGACGTCCTGCCATGCAGATATGTGGTGTCTTGCGGGCAGCACTGGCAATTGCGCATGATCATCCCAATCAAAGAGGAGAGGTTCATGAACAAATTCGTTTCATTGAAATTGGCTGCAGCGGTAGCGGGGGTCTTTGTCGTTGGCCTGGCGCAGGCACAGGTTAACGAACGCACGTTCAGAATCGCCATCAATGGAGCCCCGGGGCACCCGGTCGTTGTCGGCGCCGAGAAATGGGCCGAGCTGATCAACAAGAAGAGCGGCGGCAAGATGACGCTCAAGGTGTTCCCGAGCACGCTGGGCGGCGATGTCCAGGTGCTGTCGTCCGTTCAGGGCGGGACGATCGATTTCGCGTCGATGAACTCGGGCATCCTCCAGGGAATCCAGAAGGAATTCGCAATCTTCGACTTTCCGTTCATGTTCGACAGCGGTCCGGAGGCCGACAAGATTCTCGATGGCCCCTTCGGCAAGAAACTCGCCGACCTGTTGCCGGCCAAGGGACTGTACAACCTGGTCTACCTGGAACTGGGCTTCCGCCAGATTACCAACAGCAAACGGCTGATCACCAAAGCCAGCGATATCGAGGGGCTCAAGTTGCGCGTGATCCAGTCGCCGATCTACGTCGATACGTTCGCCGCGCTCGGCACCAACCCGGTTCCGATGAATTTCTCGGAGGTGTACACGGCGTTGGAACAAAAAACCATCGATGGACAGGAAAATCCGTTCTCGGTGATCGAGTCCAGCCGCTTGAACGAAGTCCAGAAATACCTGGCTGTCAGCAACCATATGTACAACCCGCAATCGCTGATCGCCAGCAAGAAGAAGTGGGATGCGCTGACCAAGGACGAACAGGAAATACTGATGTCGACCGTCATCGAAGCGCGTGACTGGCAACGCCAGAATTCACGGGCGCTGGCGGAGAAATCGCTGGCCAATCTGAAGAAAACGATGGAAGTCAGCGTATTGCCGCCGGAAGAAATCGCGAAGATCCGGGCGAAGATCAAGCCCGTGATCGAGAAGTACAGCGCCAACGTCGGTCCGGAACTTGTGAAGGAATTGCAAGGCGAACTCGACAAGATCCGCAAGTAACTGCTCGTGTAGTCGGTTGCCGTTGGCGGAGGGAGCCCGGGCCCATCCGCCAACGCAAGAACCTCTCTCGTTCGTACATCAGGAGTCAGTTGTGAACAAAGTACGCCTTTCGGTGGCGGGGGCCGGCTTGATCGGCTACCGCCATATCGAGGAAATCCAGAAGAACCCGGGCTGTGAGCTGGTCTCTATTGTCGATCCGCATCCGCCAAAAAAAATCGCCGGACTCGGGGACAACGCCGGTATTGCCGCGACCGCCGGTGTGCCGATGTATCAATCGCTTGGCGAGATGCTCGCCAGGGACAAGCCGGATGGCGTGATCCTGGCAACCCCCAATCAGCTGCATGCCAATCAGGCCATCGAATGCATCAACGCCGGCGTCGCCGTGTTCGTTGAAAAACCGGTCGCGCATACGCTGGCCGATGGCATCCGCGTTTGCGAAGCCGCCGAGGCTACCGGCGTGAAGGTGCTGGTCGGCCATCATCGCCGGCACAGCCCGATCCTGCACAAGGTCGTCGAGGTGGTGCAATCCGGCGTGCTCGGCCAGCTTGTCGGGGTCATTGGCAGCGCCGTCTTCTACAAGCCGGACAGCGAAGGCTATTACGACGGGCCGAACGCCTGGCGCCGCGAACCGGGCGGCGGCCCGATCCTGCTCAACCTGATCCACGAGGTCGGCAACCTGCGCGCCATGGTTGGCGAGATCGTGGCCGTGCAGGCCTTTACCTCGAACGCCACGCGCGGCTTCAGGGTGGAAGATACGGCGGCGATCAATTTCCAGTTCGCCAACGGCGCGTTGGGCAGCTTCCTGCTCTCTGATACGGCGGGCAGCGCCAAGAGCTGGGAACAAACGTCGCAGGAAAACAAGCAGTATCCGACGTATCCGGACGAAGACTGCTACACGATCATCGGCAACCGCGGCTCGCTGGCCGTGCCGACCATGCGCCTCAAGTACTACAGGCAGGACAACGACCGTTCCTGGTACAAGCCGTTCTTCTGCGAAACGTTGCACGTCGAGCGCAAGGATCCGCTGGCCGAGCAGATCGCCCATTTCGCCGCCGTCATCCGCGGCGAGGCCGAGCCGCTGGTTACCGCACGCGACGGTTTGCAGAACCTGCGCGTGACGGAAGCGGTCGTGAAAGCCGCAAGGACCGGATCGGTGATTGCCACGATCGGACCGGGCAACACCGCGCAGCAACCGGCAGCGGCCTGAAACGCCATGCATCTTGGCGGTACCCTGTCGGGCGGGGCAGGATTCTCCTTGCTATCCCGGCCGGCAGGTTTTGTAGCAAGCAGCAAGCTGTACGTTGTAAAAAGACCTGAAGCACGCGTAGTAAAGTGCTGGATGTACCCGCCTGCCGGAAAAGTTCCTCCTCTTTTCTTTTCCGGCAGGTTCCTCGCCTTTCACCTCTTGCTCCGACGACCATGCTCGACATCCTGGCCATCACGGGTCCGATCTATCTGAGTATCGCTGCCGGATATCTTGCGACGCGCTTCGGTTTTTTTGCCCGGACGGACCGGCAGGTGTTCGGCAAATTCGTCATCAACCTCGCCGTGCCGGCACTGCTGCTCAAGGCGTTGGCGGAGCGCTCCATTTCGGAAATTCTCAATTTTGACTATATCCTGGCCTACCTGGCCGGCACGCTCGTAGTGATCGGCCTCGGCTTGTTCTGGTGTCGCCGCATTCGCCGGATGCACCCAACGACCAGTGCGTTATGCGCCATGGGCATGGCGTGTTCGAACAGCGTCTTCATCGGCTACCCGGTTCTTCTCCTGACGCTGCCGCCGGTCGCGGGCGTGGCCATGGCGCTCAATACGACGCTGGAGAATGTTGTCGTCACTCCCTTGATGCTGGCGTTGGCGGAGAGCGGGCGCGCCGGTTCCGGCAGGTGGTACCGCGTCATCGGCCGCTCGCTCACCCGTCTTTTTTCCAACCCCATGATCATCGGTCTGAGCGCGGGATTCATCATTTCGCTGTGCGGGTGGAAGTTGCCTCAGCCCATCGCGCAGACACTCGGCCTCTTCGCCATGACAACGGGGGCGCTGTCACTCTTTGCCATCGGTGGCACGCTGGTCGGACTGCCCATGGGAGGGATGGTCAGGCAGGCTGTTCCGATCGTTATCGGCAAGCTGATTCTCCATCCCCTGGCCGTGTTCCTGTCCTTGCTGGTACTGCCGGTGCTGGGGCTGCCGTCGGTGGCTCCAGATCTGAGACTGGCGGCCATTCTGATGGCGGCCGTGCCGATGCTGGGCATCTATCCGATTCTGGCGCAGATGTTCGGGCAGGAAGAGTTTACGGCCACTGCCTTGCTGATTACCACGATCGCGTCGTTCTTTACCCTCAGCGGGTTGCTCTGGGTTCTCGGGATTGTCCCCGGCTGAAAACGAAACTGCCGGAAAAGGGAAGTCGCTTTTCCGGCAGTCTCTTGCCTTACAGACGCGAGCGCGGAGATCAGTACTCCATGAAGATGCGCTGCAGTTCCTTGGTGTCGTTGGTGGCGGTCAGCGCCACCGTGGCCAGGATGCGGGCCTTCTGCGGGTTGAGGTCGTGCGCGACGATCCAGTCGTACTTGTCGTCCGGCTGTTCGGCGTTGCGCAGCACGAAGCCGCCGGCGTTGACGTGCGACGAGCGGATGATCTGCAGGCCCTTGCCGCGCAGTTCCTGCAGCACCGGCACCAGCGTTCCGGCGACCGAACCGTTGCCCGGACCGGCGTGGATGATGGCCTTGGCACCGGCGTTGGCGAAGGCGCGGTAGGCTGTGTCATTCACGTTGCCGCCGGCATAGGCGATCTCGACGAGCGGCAGGCTGTCGATCTTGTCGATGTCGAACTCGGAGTTGGTCGTGTGGCGCGTGTCGAGCTTGCGGAACCAGTAGCTCTTGCCTTCGACGATCATGCCCAGCGGACCCCACGGGCTCTGGAACGCTTCGGGACGGATGTTGATCATCTTGCTCACGTCACGGCCGCTGTTGATCGTGTCGTTCATCACCACCATGGTGCCGCGGCCGCGCGCATCCTTGTTGCCGGCGACGGTGATCGCGTTGAGCAGGTTCAGCGCGCCGTCGGCCGAGATCGCGGTGCCGGGACGCATCGAGGCGACGACGACGATCGGCTTCTCGGTCTTGACCACCAGGTTCAGGAAGTAGGCGGTTTCCTCGGTCGTATCGGTGCCGTGGGTGATCACGATGCCGTCGACGTCGTTCTGCTTGACGAGGGCGGAGACGCGCTTGCCGAGCGTGAGCAGGTTGTCGTTGCGGAAGCTCTCGGAAGCGATCTGGAAGACCTGCTCGCCGCGCACGTTGGCGACCTTTTCCAGTTGCGGCAGGCCGGCGATCAGCTTGTCGACGGGCACCTTGGCGGCCTGGTAGGTTGCGCTGTTCATCGCGTCGGCGCCGGCGCCGGCGATCGTCCCGCCGGTGGCCAGGATGACCACGTTGGGCTTGGCGGTCTGCGCATGAACCAGCGAGGCGCCGAGCATGCCGCTCAGAACGGCCGTGCTGAAGCACAGGGCGCGGGCGAAACCGGAGAATCGGGAAAATCTCATTTGAAGCTCCTTCCTGTTGACGTTGTCTTGATCGTGACTGTTCTCGAGCGCCGCCGAATACCGCGAGCGCCTGATCCATATCGCAAGCTGCGTGCCAAACAGAGTTCTCAGGCATTATCTTCATAAGCCATTGTTTTTACGTCGGTCGATGCCGGCTGTCTGGTGGTGCGAGTGTGGAAAATGAAACTTCGTCCGTCGCCGCGATGTGGAATCCGAAACCGTCGGTGCCGGCGAACAATCCGATCGGCCGCAGACGCTTCGAGTCGAGTAAGCTATGCGTTCCTTCCCGAACAGGCATGACATGTGAACGCGCACGAGCACCCGCGTGACGGCATCTGGAGATGGCTTCTGTCGAGTACCTGGCTCCTGGGCCTGATGCTCGGCGGAGTGGGGGTGTTCGTGTTCCTGCAGGTGCAGGCCTGGAGCGAGCGCAACGAGTTCGCGCGCCTCGACGATCTCGCCACCCGCCAACTCGATCTCTACGTTGCGGCGCTGGAGAGCGAACTGCTCCGGCACGCGGATCTGCCCAGCCTGGTGTCCGTCAATCCCGATGTCGACGCCTTGCTGGCGCAGGCTGGCAGACCCTCGATGGCCGTCCGGGAGCGGGCCAGCCGGGCACTGGCCAACGTGGCCGTCCGCGCCGGGACGCGCGAGATCTATGTCATCGATCGCGCCGACACGGTTCTGGCCGCGAGCGACTGGTATGCGCCGTACAGTCTGTACGGCAACACGCTGTCGGGCATTTCGTGCGCTGCCGTGAGGTCGGGGCGGGCGCGCGGCTTCCTGTTCAACCCGAAGACGGCGGCGCCGGAATACTACTTCGTCCATGCAGTCGGCGTGTCGGTTGCCGAGCCCGGCGTGCCGGAAGCCTGTCTGGTGGTGAAGATCAGCCTGTCTCCGATGGAATCGACCTGGGTCGATTTTTCCTTCCGCCCCGACAGCGAAAAGATCATGGTGCTGGACGAGCACGACGTCGTCATCCTGTCCTCCGTGCCCCGCTGGCGCTACAGGACGACGACGGTCTTTCAGGCGGGCCGGTCGGTCTACCGTGGTGGCAAGGCGCCCGACTATCCGACGGATGTTACGCCGCTGCAAATCACCGACGCCCTTCAGATCGGGCGGGGGGCACAGCTGGTGAGCTTGCCCGGCCCGGATGAAGAAGCACCCGCCCAATTCATTGCCCATAGCCGCCTGTTGGCCAGTACGGGGTGGCAAGTCGTGTTGTTGTCCAATCCCGAGGAAGTCCGGGCCAACATGCGTGCGGTGCAGCTTGCCACCGCCGCTGTTCTGGCCTTCTGTGCACTTCTCGCGCTGTACCTGCATCATCGCCGCAAGGCCATGCGGCAATTGCTGGTCGCCCGTAATGCCCTGCAGCGCGCCCATGACCAGCTGGAAGTCACCGTGGCCAACCGCACGCAGGAACTCCGGGAGGCGAACCGCGAACTGCTGCATGAGATGCATGAGCGCCAGCAGGCCGAAGCGGAACTGCTGCAGGCCAAGAAAATGGCCATGCTCGGGCAGATGTCGGCCAAGATATCCCACGAGATCAGCCAGCCGCTGACCGCACTGCGCGCGCTGGCCACCAATTCCCGTGCCTTCCTCGCGCAGGAAAAATGGTCGCGGGTCGATGCCAACCTGGGCGACATTGCCGACATCGCGGCGCGCATGAGCAATATCACGCGGCAGCTGAAAGTCTTCTCCGGCAGGACGAAAAAGGTGGCGACGCCGTATCGTTCGACGCCGTTGGGTCAGGCCATTCAGGGGGCCAGGCACCTGTTGCAGGAACGCTTCGAGCGCGAGGGCGTCGCGCTGTTGTTGCCTGAGCACGAATGCCACGTGCTGGGCGACGCCGGGCAACTGGAACAGGTTTTCGTAAATCTCTTCGCCAATGCGCTCGATGCCCTGCGCCAGGCGACCTGCAAGCACATCGAGGTGAGCGTAGAGCAGCCTCCCCGGTCACCTCGCGTGGTGGTACGGGTGAGCGATTCGGGTCCCGGCATTCCCGCGGAAATGCAGGCGCATCTTTTCGAGCCGTTCTACACCAGCAAGCCGACCGGCGAGGGACTGGGCCTGGGACTCGTTATCTGTGCCAGCATTGTGCGCGAGCATGGCGGGCAGTTGCGCGCCGAGAGCAGTCCGGCTGGCGCAGAATTCATCTTCGATCTGGAGCGGGCGGTCGAAGGGCAAAGCGGAGGAGCGGTGAATGTTTGAAGGGTTTGAAATCATCTACGTCGAAGACGATGCCTCGGTACGCAACAGCCTGACGCAGACGCTCGAACTGGCCGGCTTCACCGTGCAGGCGTGCGCTACGGCCGAGGCGGCGCTGCCGTTCCTGGTACCCGACTTGCGCGGCATCGTCGTCAGCGATGTCCAGTTGCCGAAGATGAGTGGACTCGACCTGTTGCAGCGCGTCCGCCAGCTCGATCCCGAAATTCCGGTGATCCTGGTTACCGCGCACGGCGACGTGGATATGGCGGTGCACGCCATGCGGATCGGCGCCTATGATTTCGTCGAAAAGCCTTTTGCGCCGGAACGCCTGGTCGACGTCGCCACGCGGGCGCTGGAGAAACGGGCCTTGCGAATGACGGTGCAGGATCTGCAGCGCCGCTTGCGGCAGCGCGCCGGCATCGAGTCGGTGCTGCTCGGCAAGTCGCCGGCGATGACGCAGTTGCGCGCGCAACTCCAGAATCTGGCGGATACCTCCGCGGACGTCATGGTGCTGGGTGAGACCGGCACCGGCAAGGAACTGGTGGCGCGCTGCCTGCACGATTACAGCAGACGGCAGAAACACCGCTTCGTCGCGGTCAACTGCGGCGGCATGCCGGAGACCTTGCTGGAGAGCGAGTTGTTCGGCCACGAGGCGGGAGCGTTCACCAACGCGCAGAAGCGGCGCATCGGGAAGATCGAATACGCCGACCAGGGCACCCTGTTCCTCGACGAAATCGAGAGCATGCCGCTGTCTTTCCAGGTGCGCCTGCTGCGGGTTTTGCAGGAACGCAGCCTGGAACGCCTGGGCGGAAACGCGACGATTCCCGTCGACGTCCGCGTTGTCGCGGCCTGCAAGGCCGATCTGCTGGCCTTGAGCCAACAGCAGAAATTCCGCAGCGACCTGTACTACCGGCTGAATGTCGCGGTACTGCACTTGCCGGCATTGCGCGAACGCCGCGAGGACATTCCCGAACTGTTCGACTATTTCGTGCTGCAGGCCGCGGCCCAGCACAATCGCCCGGCGCCCACGTTGATGCCGGCGCAACTGCGCGCGCTGATGGCCCACGACTGGCCCGGCAACGTGCGTGAACTGCGCAACGTGGCCAGCCGGT
Organism: Propionivibrio sp.; assembly: GCA_029975435.1. GTDB lineage: Bacteria > Pseudomonadota > Gammaproteobacteria > Burkholderiales > Rhodocyclaceae > Propionivibrio. Next base: position 26,285 of record JARKPC010000051.1, read on the forward strand.
TCGTCTTGGGAATGCTCACCGACGAGATGCACCTGTCGTCGGTCGCCCGGGAGCAATCGCTGACGCTCGCGCAGCAGATGGACTGCGTGGAAAAGATGTTGCTCGAACAGGCCCTGAAACAGCATGGCGGGCGACCGCTGAAGGTCATCGAGGCGCTGGGAATCGGCAAGAAGACGCTGTATGACAAAGTGCACAAATACGGGATACGGATGGATGACTACCGCGTCGCGTCGGAGAGCGGGGAACCCGATTAGTGCCGCGCTCGGCAAGGGTTGGCCATCTCATTGGATTTGTTTTCCCGCGATCTTTGCGCCGCTGAGCGATGCCTGCCCGGCGCCTCGTGTCGTGACGGGCCGTGTCTGCAGAATGCGGATCTTGCCATTGGCTATCCCGAATTCGATATCCTGCGACAATGCATAATGGTCTTCCAGGGCCATGGCGAGATTGGCCCGAATGTCGTTTTTCTTCAGGCAAGGGACGTCACGCAGATTGCTGTCGACCGGAACGATGGATGTCCCTTTGCCAGAGGCATGCTGCTTGACCATGAACGCCTTGTTCCCGACGTGAACGCTGGAAACCGAACCGTCGGATTTGTCTACATAGTAGCGATCCACGTCGACCGCTCCGGAGACTACGCCTTCGCCAAGACCATACCCCGCTTCAATCACGATCACGTCTCGTCCGCTCACCGGATCCGTCGTAAAAATCACGCCGGACACCTGCGAGTCGAACATCTGCTGCACCACGATCGCCAGGCCGGTCGCGCCCTTACGGACAATGCGGTGGCTCTGGTAGAGAATTCCCCGCGTCAGCCAAAACGACGTCCATACTTCCTTGATCCAATCCAGCAGTTCCGCCGGGCTGACGAACAGGAACGTTTCTGCCGCTCCGGCAAATGCCGCTTCCTCCTTGTCTTCCTGGAGACCGGACGAGCGCACGCTCACAAAACTGTCGCGCAAGCCGCACGAATCGACCGCCTCCGTGATTTCCCGGCCCACGCCGGCCGCACTGTCCAGATGGCCCCGGCGAATCAGGTCCCGAATTCGCTCCGAGGTGTCGGCAATCATCATGCGCTTGTCCTTTTCCGAAATCTCTTGATTCGCAAGAATCGCTTCGATTTCGGACGTCAGGTGCATATACGCGTCGTGGATACCGTTCTCCGCGAGAAACCGTTCAAAGGCGAAGGTGCTCACCATGAACGCTGGCGGTACCGATGCACCGTGTCGCTTGACGATTTGCGCGATTTCTCCGAGATTCGCGCCTTTTCCGCCGACCAGACCAACATAATCGGCATCAACTTCTTCCAGCAACAAGACGGCGCGCCGGGATTGCGCGATCCGCTGTCTCTTCGCGCGCGTCAGTTCGTCGGCCCTGGCTTGCAAGTGGGCGACCGCGGCCTTCGCCACAAGGCCTTCCTCCCGCATGCGCTTGAGCGCTCCGTTCAGTGCCGCTTGAACTTCGCGCTTCATCCTGTAGTACGCATCTCCCTGTTGCCCGGCCGGATCTTCGATGTCGACGAATTCGTGTACCCTGGCATAGCGGCTTAGCAGAAAAACCTTTCCGGCGGCGCCCGGATACCTCTCGGTCACGAACTGCACATGCGATCTTTCCATCGCCAGGATCAGGTCTGCCTCGCGAATATCGGCTTCCGCAAGGACTCTGCTTCGGTGATTCGTTGCGATGATCCCGTCTTCGGACAGCAGGAGCGCCTGGCTGGACTCGGACATCGGCCGGCCTTCAACGGCCGCGACGCCACGGGAGCACACCTTGATGCCGGATATTCGCTCCTCGACCAGCATCTTCTCGAACAAGAGTTCGGCCAAAGGGCTGCGGTCGATATTCGCCGTGCAGACCAACAAGACCGTCTGGGGCTTGATTTCCCCGATCTCGCGTCCGAGACGGCGCAGCGTCTTGCGTATCGCCGGCAGATCCGCTTCCGCCAAATTGCGCCGCGTCAGGGCTTCTACGTCATGCAGCGCCTCGGCTTTCAGCAACGCGATCCGTGGATGACGCCGCAAGGCCTGAATCCGCTCCTGGAATGCATTCAACCGCGGATCGCAAAGATCCAGGCTTTCCGCCAACATCGTGACGTGCGCCCAAAGGCGCTCAACCGATGCAATGGTGTTGAGCGCTCTCCAGAGTACCGTCGCCGCAGCGATGTTGTGCTCGACCTCCGACAACAGTTCCCCGGCCTCGGCAAGCGCATTCTCGGAAACGTTCCGGATCAGCGTCGCGATGTTCTCCGCGCCGCCTTTACCGAGGCTCCCGGCCACCTCTCCCTCGGCTATCTCGCGGCGCGTGTGGCGCACGATATCAACCAGATGTTTTCGGACGGCGGAATCGAGCCGCTTGTTCCACAGTGCTTCGGCCAATATCAGGACCAGGGCGCCGGAAACGATCTCCTGGCGGGAGTCCTGGTTGTCCAAAGCCAGCGATGCGCTGTTCAGCCAGGCTTGCAGGTCGGCGGGGGGCTTTCCTTCGGAGACGACCTGATGGATCAATTTGTGCAGCGGTTCAAGGGGAATTCCGGCGACCGGCAGGATCGAGGCGATTCCCTGCGATGCCCAGACCAGCACGATGTTGCCCTCGCGAATTTCGACTGTTTCGGAAACCATCGATTCGCTTACCAGGAAACCCTCTTCCGTCAGGGTGGTTTTTCCGGGATGGATTTCTTCGATGCGGACCATCGTGCCTTCCGCTGACTGCATCCACTCGGCGTGTGGCAAGATCAACGAAGGGATGCCAAATTCCCGCGTCGTCACCCCCGCGTGACTAAGCAGGCCACCGCTGGTGACGAGGACCGCTTCAGCGGCGCGAATGGCTTCGCTGTCTTCCGGGGTCGTAAACGGAAGCAGCAGAACCCGCCCGTCCCGATCCCGCTGATGCGAGCAGTACTCGCGGTCAAAAGTGATACGCCCGATTCTGACGGAGCCATCGCCAACGGAAGCCACGAGGCCTCTGACCGACTGGCCGCTGAGTCCGGCAGGAGCCCGTGACTGTTCAACCAGCAAGCGATGCGAAACAATCTTGCGGAACGCGGGCAGCCGGATCTTGTTGGGGAACGAATAAGCGCTTTTGCGCAGCAGTCTCTTCAGATCGGCAATGGACAGCCATTTGCCGCCGATGCTTGGCGTTACGTGATGGCCGAAGGCATACAGGAGCGAACGGTTCTGCTCGTCGGTCAAAGCGTAGATGACCAGCCATTCGTTCGGTGCAATTTCCTGCTGCGCCCGTTCCACCTTAAGCTGGTCGATGCTTCCGATCGTGTCGAAATCCAGATCGAGCTCGGTTCCTTTCAGCAGCACTGCGGTGAGCAATGCTTCGTGCTCGCGGGCCAGCACTCTCTGAATGATTTCCTTCAGTGGCTGGTAGGCGGCATTGCGCTCCAACAAACCGCGGCGGTTAAGCCGCAGTTCCCCGCGCGCCAGCGCCCTGCGGCAGGGGCCGTTAAAGTGTCGGTCAATAACCTCCTGCCCGACGCCTCCGGTCCCTGGCTGAACGACGGCCATGTCGAAGGTTCGCAGCATCGCGTTGAGCGCGAAATACAGACGATGGCGAACCATCTGCCGTTCTTCGGAAATATACGCATTGAACTCGCGCAGCGCCTTGGGGCCGCTGAACTCGCAGTATGTCTCGAACGGCATGCCGTCGCCGCGATAGTGGAACGGAATCCGTCCCTCAACCAGAAACATTCGGGCAATGGCGGTTGCGAATTCGCGGATCTTGCCATGGCGCGATTCGCCCGCGAGACTTCCGACCGGGGCGCTTTTCAACAAAATGTACGCCATCGCGTGGTCCAGATCCCGCAGCGCCCAGATGAGGCGCAAGACCACCACGAGAGAACGCTCGATCTGGTTGGCGGACCGCGCGCCATGATCCTTGTCCAGGCAGCCCGAGACCAGAATTTCGACCAGGCTGCTCTTGTCGAACGTGACGGTCAGTCCGGCTTCTTTCAAGACCATGCCGACAAACTCGGCGCGTAGCGCCTGCGCCAGTTCTGCCCCGCCCTGGAAGCTTTGCAACCGGATCAGGCCCTCATCGTCCGGATCTGCGATATTGGCGAACAACTCGACGCGATGTTCTCCGAGACTCACGCTGTAGATGATGTGCTTGTCGATCAGCACAAACGTACCGGGACATGGGGCCGCAAGCCATTGCGCTGCGCGCGCGATCGTTGCCAGGCCGCGGTGACGGATCAGGCCGCTCACGATCATCGGCGAGTCGTCCAGTTTCGCTATCCGGATATGCTCGGTCCTGTCGCCTCCGATACGGCCGACGGTTACGCTCATGTCCGCGCGTGCTGTCGTCATCCGTTGCTCCAGCGCGCGGTTGCCTTTGTCATGCAAGAAGCGTATTAGCGAATGTGCACTGGCGGGCCTGCCGGATGCGGTTTCGGAAAATCCCGTGATCTTGCGTCGCAGTTCAGGAGGGAGTCTGTCGTGCTGCGCCAGTGCATTCCACGAAATATCCAGGTCATGCACGAGCGCGTCATGGAAGGCGAGGGCGGCGTCGGCATCGGTCGGGAGAGCGATCTGTCGATAGGCTTCGACCATTTGGCCGAGAAGTGAAACGATGCAGAGCGCGGTCGATTTTGTCATTTGGTCCGCATGCGTGACAATCAATTGCAGCGCATCGTAGTTCGGCTTGAGCAGGTTGTTCCGGAAATCAAGATACTGTGCACACAGTTGGCGTCTGGCTTCGGAGCCGGACGACACATCCCTGGCAAGATCGCGAAGCAATACGTAGTATCCCTCGTCGCCGGGGCCTTCGCGGCGCAGTTCGCCGATACCCTCGCCTCCGATCCAGGGCGGCATCTGCGAGCTGCCGTGTTCCACCGGGTATGCCAATTGATACCCGCCCAGATCGATCCCGGAATCGTGGAGATCGACGACAGCGATCAAGCGCAATTTATCCAGTCGGTCCCAGGACTGGGTAATGCTTTTTAAGCGCTGCGCTCCGAGGGCGCGGTGCGCGATGGCAAGATTGCTGGTGATGTCGACGAGGGCCTCCGGGCTTCTTACGATCGATCGAGAGAAGCCTTGGCCGCTCATCGTCTTGAGGTCGATCAACCTGTGCAATCGGGCCACTGGCCGGCTGCCGTACAGAGCTTCGAGGAGGTAGTATGCTGCAGAAAAACGCTCCTCAAGTTCCTCCTCGACAATAGTCCTGATGGAATTTTCGGTCGCTCCATGGAACGCATTGACGAGATCGGAAGTTGGGACCGGCGCAAGTTCATCTTGAGCGGATATCGAATCCGAAAGCTCGAGAAGTGCTCGCAGAATCCCGTCTTTCGCTCGTTTCAAGGCCGCAATGCGAGTTGTGCGGGTGGCGTCATCGGTAATCCGTTCGGCAGCGGAGATGCGCTCGTTGTGGTGATGCCAAAGTTGCTTCAGCACTGCCGGATCGTGGTCGGAATCATGGGTGAGCCGATGATGCATGCCGATGTGTGCCTCGATTTCGGCGATGCATCGTTGGATGATCCGATCTTCATCGGAGCGCGGATCCGTGCTCAGGAAGCCCTGCAAAAAGGCCAGCGTGCGCGTGAGGGCGAAGACATTCAAGCCAATTCCGTTTCCATCCGCCTCATGCAGCCGGAGATGGCCGACGTTCTGTTCCCGGATGTTGCGGAGGGCATCGGCGATGTCTCCATCGCGGGCGCCGCGTTTGCGGAGCGCGGCGATCAATTGAGCAATGCGATTCTCAATATCCGCCATGTCATCTGCCCTGTTTATGAGACCGGCCGAGCGTCCTGGTTCCAAAAAAGTCCGAGCACGTGTTCGCGACAGGAGCCGGAAGCAATCCGGAACAGAAGGCCGTATCCGCTATAAAGCGTACAAACACAGGATCCTCGCAGCGGGTTATCGCGTCAACTCTGTTTCAGGCTGCGAGCCACTCACCCCGTCTGGTTATCCAGTTCGGACGCGGCGTTCAAAGATCAGGCGTGCGCTTGCACCGGACGTGGATCAACTCTCCTTCCGCATTGAACCCCCATTTGCAGATACTTTCCTGCCCGGCCAGCCGACGCGCTTCAGCCCGGCGCCTTATGGCGCGGTGATCAAGGACGTCGATGGCTTTCCAAAGAACGTAGAGGCCAGCGCACAGGCCAATGCTCCAAGAGAGGATGTTGTAAAGAATGTTCGACATGGAGATCGGCAGGGGCAGTTGAATTCGTTGAAGAAAAGTCACCGCTTGAACGACAAACGCAAGGGACGGGTTTGTGCGCTCAAACCTTTCTGACCGGTCGACGGTAACACAGCCAAAGCGATCAATGATGGTGGCGCCGAGGAGTGCATTGCCGTCACTCATCGTGTCAATTATTCAGCGGCAAGTCTCTCAGCGAAGCAGTCGTCCAAAAATACCCCAAATATCGCCCTGCTTGTTCGGTTGGTGCCCAATAGAGACAATGTTTGCCCGAGAGACAAACTCCGGGGCATCAACGCCACTTGGGATTCTTCAGGGAGCGCATACGACTGTCCATTGTTCGATATTTAGTACTAAAGTTATATCAGTGGAAACGAGCTGCGTAGCGACCACAGAAGTATTCATGAGGAAGAAACGTTCATGTCGCCGATAGGTAATCTTGAATCAGCTCATCAAGCCCGGCGAATTACGCGACTCGTGGTGATCGGAATCTCGCTCGCTCTGGTTGCCGCATGGGTCTCCATCGGCTATTTCGCGATTGAATCAAGAGAAGCCAGGATTGCTGAAGAGCAAAGGGTGTTGGCTCGGATAGCACGCGTCGTGCAGGAACAGACGCACTCACTGTTTTCACTCATTGATTATTTCCTTGTGTCGGCTGACTTGTGGTTCCAGAACCACCCTGAAGCTGACCCGCGACATGATCCAGATTTTCTGGCATTGGTGGCGACCTTCAGCGCAAGAACCAATGGACGCGTGGACATACGGTTGGTGTCCACGACAGGTGGGCTCTACTACTTGGGGAAAACAGGAAATGAGCCGCTGGCTGATGTGAGTGACCGGGACTACTATCAAGCCCAGATGCAACCGGCCACCCAAGGGTTCTTCATTGCCAAGCCCGTACTTAGCCGCGTGACAGGGCTCTGGGGATTGCCGATATCCTATCCGCTGAAATCGGCACCGAACGGCATGGCCGTCATATTTGCGGCCATCGAGAATCGCGTTTTGACGATGCCTTTCGCGGATGTGCGCACTCGCCCGAACGGATCGATCATTGTCGCCCATAGAGATAGCACGGTGTTGTTTCATTCGCCTGACGAGATGGCGAGCGGGAAATCCATGGGCAACGGCGAGTTGTGGAGAGAACGGCTTCCGGTCGCTCCGGAGGGCGGATACCGGGTCAAGAAGGGCACGCTTGACGGTCGACCGCGCATCGTTGCCTATAACACCGTCCCCGACTATCCACTGGTGGTCATCGCGTCGTCAGTCACGGATGAGGTGCTGGAAGACTGGCAGAACAAGACCTTCGCTCTATTAGGTTTTGGCGTTATTGCCACCTTCTGCTGTTTGCTGGTGTTGTGGCGGCTTAAGCTGTCGGTAAGTCAATTTGAAAGCATAAGGCGGAAATTCGAGGAACAGGCCAACACCGATGACTTAACCCAAATACCAAACCGTCGTTATTTCGTCAGGCAAAGTACGAGTGAAATCGAGCGCTCCCTGCGATATCGTAGGGAACTGTCGTTGTTGATATACGACGTAGATCACTTCAAAGAGGTCAACGACGCCTTTGGTCATGAGACCGGAGACCAACTGCTTAAAGCGATTACTGAAGCAGTGAATAAGGAACTCCGCACCACGGACATGCAGGGGCGGCTGGGTGGTGAGGAGTTCGGCGTATTGTTACCCGAGACGAACAAGGCAGAGGCGTTTGAAGTGGCGGAACGCTTACGGAAACGGGTAGAAGACTTGGCTTTGCATAGTCAGGACGGTCGCGAGATTCACGTTACCGTTTCAATTGGAGTCTCTGAATTGCCAGGTCATGGAGAAACGCTCGACCAACTCATGTCGCGGGCCGATAAGACTCTCTATCAGGCAAAGGAGAGCGGTCGAAATCGTGTTGCTGTATAGGTGGGCGTAATCACAGCGGTCGCTCAGATGGCAGCTTGAAGAAAACGTCGTACGGCCGGATTTGGCCGATAGCCGCAGCACACCTCCCAATCAGGAGCATGAAGTGTTCAAACCCAAAGGGCCGGATGCAAGTCGACGAACGTTGCCCTGACGGGCCTCTTTCGGGCTGCTGTATGGCAAGCGTCGGGCGCCTACCGGTAATCCGCCGGATTGGCAGAATCGGTGGGGCGCTGCACGACTTTCCTGAGCGCCTCGCTCATCGGCAGGTTCAGGTTGATGCCTTGCCCGGGAATCGGTTGCTGAAACCATTTCTGGTAGATCAGGGCGAAGTCGTCGCTGCGGAACAATGCCACGATGGCTTTATCCACCGCCCGTTTGAAAACCGGGTCGTCCTTGTTGAGCATGATGCCGTAGGGTTCGACGGAGAGGGTTTCGTGCGAGATCAGGTAATCGTCGGGTTGCGGTGCATTGGCGATGAAGCTGCGCAGCAGCACATCGTCCATGGCGTAGGCTTGGGCGCGGCCGCTGGCTACCATCAGGAACGAGTCGGAGTCGTCGCGTCCCGCCAGAATTTCCATGCCGAGGCGCCGCGACTGATTCAGTTCGTTCAGGTAGCGCATGCTGGTGGTGCCGATGGTGGTGACCACGGCTTTTCCGCGCATGTCGTCGATGCGCATGATCGGCGTTTGGCGTTTGGAGACCAGGCGGCTTTCGGTGACGAACGTGGTGACCGAGAAGGCGACACTTTTCTGCCGTTCCGGGGTGTTGGTGGTGACGCCGCATTCCAGGTCGATCGTGCCGTTGGCTACGAGCGGAACCCGTGTGGCAGGCGTCATCGGCACCAGGCGGACGGCGAGGGCCTTGAGCTTGAGTCGAGTGCGGATGGCGGCAACGACCTTGTTGCAAATGTCCATGGAATAGCCGACGGGCTGATGGTTTTCGTCGAGGTAGGAAAAGGGCACTGAACCTTCGCGGTATCCGATGGCAATGACTCCTGCCGCGCTGATTTTCCTCAAAGTGACGGACTCCTGAGTCTCGGATGGCTCGGAAGAAAGGGCGTGTCCCGTACATAGCCAGCACAGGCAAGCGAGGAGAAGCCGCAGGCGCGTGGATGCGGTGGGAATGGCTCGGGAAGAAACGGAATCAGGCGTGCCGGTCATAGCGGAGTCCAACGAAAACCATCGGTTCGGCCCTGTGCGGAAGAATGCTGGCCCGCGGGAAGTCGAAACGGGATTCTACGGTAACAAGGGAAGAGCAGTGAGTCGGTTTCTCGTTCGGCGCGGTTTGGCGCACAATAGCTTCAGGCCCCTCGGACGGCAGATTCGCCGAGGCAATGGATATTTCAAGCCGTGTCAATGAGGTTGCAATGACATCGCTCAGCGAACAGGTATTGCGCGAACTGGCTCCCACCGGCCGATTGCGGGTGGCCATCAACTACGGGAATGCGGTGCTGGCGCAGCGCGACGAGCGAACCGGCGAACCGCGCGGCATCACCGCGGACCTGTCCTTCGAACTGGCCCGGCGGCTCGCCGTCCCCGTCGAGTTCATCACCTACGATGGCGCCGGCAAGATCGTTGGCGCGGCGGCGTCGAACGAATGGGACGTGGCGTTCATGGCCATCGATCCCTTGCGCGCGCAACAGATCCTGTTTACGCCGCCCTACCTGATCATCGAAGGGGCGTATCTGGTGCGTGCCGACGCGCCTTTCCAGCGCGTCGACGACCTCGATCGCGAGGGTGTCCGGATCGCGGTAGGCAAGGGGGCGGCCTACGACCTATATCTCACGCGGACGCTGAAGCACGCCGCGCTGGTGCGGGCTCCATCGACCGGGGAGGTGCTCGGTCTGTTCGTCGCCGAAGGTCTCGACGCGGCAGCGGGGATCCGCCAGCCGTTGCAGGCGGCAGCCCGAGAGAACCCGCAGTGGAGGGTGATCCCCGAGCGCTTCATGGCCATCGAGCAGGCGATGTGCACGCCGGCAGGACGGGAGGAAGGCGGGAAATACCTGGCGGCTTTCATCGCCGCAATGAAAACCAGCGGTTTTGTCGCCGATGCGCTGGCGCGGCACGGCCAGTGCGACGTGACGGTTGCCCCCTGAGTTCCGGGCGCTGGAGCCTCAGTAGCTGATTTGCGCCACGCTGCGCAGTTCGTCGGCCGTCGCCGTTCCGTAGCCGAAGAACTCGAGGTAGGCCGGGATCATCTCGAACAGCATGTCGGTGCCGATCTGGAAGCGGCAGCCGCGTTCCTTCGCGGCTTGCAGCAGCGGCGTCATCTCCGCTTTCATCACCACCTCGCCGACGAAGGTGTCCGGCGACAGGCGCGTGATGTCCATCGGCAGAGGATCGCCGGGCAATCCCAGCGGCGTGGCGTTGATCACCAGGTCGTATCCCGCCGCGTCGTTTTTCCCGCTGCGTGTTTCGAGTTTCGGGTAGAACTTCCTGAGCCGCTCGGCGAGGCTGGTCGCCGAGGCCGGGCTGATGTCGCTGATCATTATCGTGGCTGCGCCTTCGGCGGCCAGCGAGGCTGCAATGGCGGCGCCGACACCGCCGGCACCGACCAGCAGGCAGCGCGCTCCGTCGAAACGGAAGCCCTTTCGCTTCAGTCCGCGGCAGAAGCCGACGCCGTCGAACATGTCGCCCCACAATGACCCGTCCGGGCGCCTGACGACGGCGTTGCACGACCCGGCAATGTGCACGGCGGTGGACACGCCGTCGAGCAGGTCGACGGTGGCGATCTTGTGGGGCATGGTGACAAGCGCGCCGGGGATGTTGGTCATGCGGAATACCGAGCGGAATACCGTGGGGAAATCCTCGGGTTTGATCCCCATCGGAACAACGACCGTATCGATTCCCTTCTTCTCGAACCAGGGGTTGTAGATAAGGGGCGCCTTGAAGGCTTCGGTTGGGTAGCCGAACAGGGGGAGAAGCTGTGTTTTTCCGCTGATCATGACGTTGTTCCAGGCAGGGATTTTTCGCAAATACGGACTTCGGCCGTCGCGATGTTCTCGTCAGGTGACAATGGCGGTGACTATAGGTGGAGCCCGAATAATTTGTAAATCCAATGGATTGGATAACTATTATTTTTATGTCGCATAACGTTTGGCTTCCCGTCGCCGATCCTGGTTTTGCAGCGAGCGGACGAACAACTACCCGCGCGGAACGATGAATCGGTTGCGGTGCTTTCTTCTCAGGATAGGTTTAAGCTATATCAAAAAACAGACTTAAAAACGAAAATCTATATTTGCTCAATAAATATGATGCCGCGGGGGGCTGCATGATGGATGACCGAGCCGACACCAGTGCCTATTTCGACGTCAAGCAGTTGCAACTTCTCGACGTGCTGTATTCCACGCGCAGCGTGACCAAGACGGCCGAGCGCCTGGGACAGACGCAACCGACGATCAGCACCTGGCTCAAGCAGATTCGCGACAAGGTGGGCGATCCCTTGTTCATCAGGACCTCGAAGGAAATGATCCCGACGCCGCGGGCCGACCTGATGGTTGAAAAGGCACGGGAAATACTCGAAGCCATGCGCCAGATCAGCGGCGCGGTTCCGCATTTCGATCCGGCGACGTCGACCCGTATTTTTCGGATGTGTGCTCCGGATTCTGCGCACATCACGATGATCCCGCGCCTGCTGCAGTGCATTCGCGGGATTGCGCCCAACGTCCAGATGGAAACGCTGCCCGTCGGCGAGAATACGGCGCGTTTGCTTGAGGAAGGGGATGCCGATTTGGCTTACGGCGGATTCATTCCGGGCATGGACACCGGTTTCTATCAGCAGGCCTTGATCAAGCAGGATTTCATTTGCGTGGCCAGCAAGGATCACCCGCGCATCCAGGGGAGCCTGTCGCTCGACGATTACCAGCGCGAGGCGCATGTGGCGGTGAGTTATGGCGGCATTCACGGCGTCAATGCGCTGATCAAGTCGGCCCTGCACGCGCAGCATGTCGAGCGGCGCGTGCTGCTGACGCTGGCCGGATTTCTCGGCATCGGCAAGGTCATTGCCACCACCGACCTGATCGCCACGCTGCCGCGGAATATTGGGGAAACGCTGGCCAGCCTCAACGATCTGCAGGTGCTGGATTGTCCGGTGATGATTCCGACCTACATGATCAAACAGTACTGGCACTCCCGCTACCATCGCGATCCGGGCAACCAGTGGCTGCGCCGGCTTTGCTCGCAGTTCGCGGAGTAGGGAATATCTGCGGGGCGTCAGCCGAAGCGCCTCAGGTGCAGGGCCACGGAGAGCTGCGCTCCCAGCCAGCCGAGCGCGGCGCCGGTGCCGATCACGATACCGGTGTGCTGCAGTGACAGTCCGCGCGGGGTGAAGCTGGCGCTGTAGAGTGCGAGCAGTTCGGCGACCGGCGCGGACAGTATCCAGCCGCTGCCCGCGATGAGCGCAACCGCGAAGATCCCGCCGAGGGCGCCCTGCAAGGCGCCGAAGTAGTGGAACGGGCGGCGGATGAAAGCGTCGGTGGCGCCGACCAGGCGGGCAACCTCGATTTCGGCGACTTGGGACAGAATTTGCAGGCGGATGGTGTTGAAGGTGACGGCGATCAGGGTGCCGCCGAACAGGCCGGCGAGCAGCGTCACCGCCAGTTTCCCGATGCGCAGGAAGGCGTCGAAACGCTTGCTCCAGGCGGAATCCAGTTGCACGTGGGCGACCTTGGGCCAACTCTTGAAAATCGCTGCCAGCCGTTCGAGCGTTTCCGGCTGCGGGTCGGCGGGTTCGACGAAGAAAGCATCCGGTAACGGGTTCTTGGGCAGGCCGGCGACGATTTCGGACATGCCTTCCGTGGCCTGCATCCGCTTCAGCGCTTCCTCGCGGGAGACGAAGCGCCAGTTGCCGGCGCGGGCGTCGCGCAGGCGCGATTCGATTTCCGCGACGTCCTTCCGGCTCGCATCGGTCGTCAGAAAAACGCTGATCTGCTGCACGCCGGTCGTGTTGCCGGCGAGGTGCTGCAGGTTGTCGAGCACGACCCAGCCGGCGGCGGGGAGCGCGAGCGCGACGCCGATGACGATCAGTGAAAGGAGGGTGTTCAGCGGCGCGGTTGCCAGGCGCCGCAGGGCGCTTTTCAATGCGGCGAAGTGCTGCGAGAAATAGGCGCTCATGCCGCCTCTCCTGCCAGGCGGCCGCGTTCGAGGCGCAACACGCGCGGCGAAAAACGCGCCATCCATTGCGGGTCGTGGGTGGCGATCACCAGCGTGACGCCGACCTGATGGAAGGAACGGAAGATGTCGAGGATAGTGCTGGCCGATTCGCTGTCCAGGTTGGCGGTGGGTTCGTCGGCCAGCAGGATCGCCGGCCGGTTGACCACCGCCCGGGCAATCGCCAGACGCTGTTGCTCGCCGCCGGAGAGGGCGATCGGGCGGGCGCGCTCCCGGTCGAGCAGGCCGACCTTGTCCAGCGCGGCGCGCGCTCGGCGATGCGCTTCACGCGTGGGCAGGCCGACGATGGCCAGCGGCAGCAGCACGTTATCGAGAACGCTGCGATCGAAGAGCAGCTTCTGGTCCTGGAAAATCAGTCCGAAGTTCCTGCGCAGGTAGGGGATCGCGCTTCGCCGCAGGGCGGCGATATTCTGGCCGTTGACCACGATGCTGCCCGAGGTGGGGCGCTCGATGGCCGCAAGCAGGCGAAACAGGGTGGATTTTCCCGCGCCGGAATGGCCGGTGATGAAGACCATTTCTCCCGACTCGATCTCGAAACTGACGTCCTTCAGTGCTTCGGGTCCGTGCGGATAACGCTTGGTGACGGCGCTGGCGGAAATCATGGCCAGGGTTTACTCAAAGATCGCGTCGACAAAATCCCGGGCGACGAACGGGCGCAAGTCGTCGATGCTTTCGCCGACGCCGATGAAGCGGATCGGCTTCGGACATTGGCGGGCGATGGCGGCGATGACGCCGCCCTTGGCGGTGCCGTCGAGCTTGGTGACCACCAGGCCGGTGACGTTGATCGACTTGTCGAAGGCCTTGACCTGCGCCAGCGCGTTCTGCCCGAAGTTGGCGTCGAGCACCAGCAGCGTCTCTTGCGGGCCGGTCGGATCGGCTTTCTGGATGACGCGGCGCACCTTGGCGATTTCTTCCATCAGGTGCAATTGCGTCGGCAGGCGGCCGGCGGTGTCGGCGAGCACGATGTCGATGCCGCGCGCTTTCGCCGCCGAGATGGCGTCGAAGATGACCGCGGCCGGGTCGCCGGATTCCTGCGAGATGACGGTCACGTTGTTGCGCTCGCCCCAGGTCTGCAGTTGTTCGCGCGCGGCAGCGCGGAAGGTGTCTCCGGCGGCCAGCAAGACGGATAGTCCCTGCGCCTGGAAGTGCTTGGCCAGCTTGCCGATCGACGTCGTCTTGCCGGCGCCGTTGACCCCGGCGATCTTGATGATGTACGGGCGGTGCCCCGACACGTCGAGCGGCTGTTCGAGCGGCAGCAGCAACTCGTGCATGGCGTCGGACAGCGCCTGCTGGATGCCCTCCGGCGTCTCGATGCGGTCGCGCTTGGTGCGTGCCTTCAGCTCTTCGAGCAGGTGGTAGGTCGCTTCGAGGCCGACATCGCTGGTCAGCAGCAGCGCTTCGAGCTCCTCGAGCAGTTCCTCGTCGACCTTGCCGCGCGAGAAGATGGACTTGAGTTTGCCGCCGAAGTGCGCGCGCGTGCGCGCCAGGCCGGCCTTCAGGCGCTCGCGCCACGAGAGCGCCGGCATTGCGTTTTCCTCCGTTGCGGCGGGCGCATCGGCGGACTTCTTCAGGAAACCAAACATGGGGGATTCGTGTCTGTGGGGTTCGGGAGTGTGTTCGGGAATCGGTGCGAACGGGTTAAGATTCCCGCGCCTGTGACTTTCACCGCGATTTTAACAGAAGCCGTTTCTGCCTATGCGTCATACACCGAGATTCATCCGCCTGGCCGCACTCGCGCTGGCGTGTTGCCTTTCCGGCGCTGCGCCGGCCAATCCGTTCGAGCAGCAACTGGCCAACGGCCTGCGCGTCATCGTCAAGGAAGACCGGCGTGCGCCGACTGCCGTGCACATGGTCTGGTACCGCGCCGGCAGCATGGACGAGACCAACGGCACGACCGGCGTCGCGCACCTGCTGGAACACATGATGTTCAAGGGTACGCCGACGATCGGTGCCGGCGAGTTCAGCCGCCTGGTCGCCGCCGCCGGCGGGCGCGACAATGCCTTCACCAGCCGTGACTACACCGCCTACTTCCAGCAGGTGCCCAAGCAGAAGCTGGAGCAGATGATGCAGCTCGAGGCCGACCGCATGCGCCACCTCACCCTCGATGCGAAGGAGTTCGCGCAGGAGATCAAGGTGGTCATGGAGGAGCGGCGCCTGCGCACCGACGACCAGCCGCAGGCGGCGCTCAGTGAGCAGATGCATGCCATGGCCTTCCAGGCGCACCCCTACCGCGTCCCGGTGATCGGCTGGATGAACGACCTCGAAGCGATGACCGTGCAGGACGCGCGCGACTGGTACGACCGCTGGTACGTGCCGAACAACGCCTATGTCGTGGTCGTTGGCGATGTCGATCATCAGGAGGTGTTCCGACTGGCCGAGAAGTATTACGGACCGCTTGCCGCCCGCCCGGTGCCGGCGCGCAAACCGCAGGAGGAGCCGGCGCAGGCCGGCACCCGGCGGCTCACCGTCAAGGCGCCGGCCGATCTGCCCGTGGTGTTGATGGCCTACAAGGTGCCGGTGCTGCGCGACGTCGATAAGGACGTCGATCCGTATGCCCTGGAGATGCTCTCAGCGATCCTCGACGGGCACGAAGCG
>JARKPC010000062.1 GCA_029975435.1 Propionivibrio sp.
CGATGCTGGACGAAGAACTGGCGAGCCTGAAGCAGTCGAACGTGCCGGCAAGCCGTCCGCCGCTGGGCATCATGATCGAGGTGCCGGCCACGGCGATCGCCATCGACCTCTTCCCTGCCGATTTCTATTCGATCGGCTCCAACGACCTCACCCAGTACGTCATGGCCGCTGCGCGCGACAATCGTCCGTTGGCGCATCTCCTGAACCCGGCGCACGAGGCCATGCTCCGCCTGGTGGAACGGGTGGTCAGACATGGGGAACAGGCCGGCAGGGGCGTCAGCCTGTGCGGTGAAGCCGGGGCCGACCCCGTGGCCCTGCCGCTTCTGCTGCAAAGAGGCCTGCGCTCGGTATCGGTCGCGCCGGCGGCCGTCGGGCGGGTCAAGGTAGCCATCGCCTCGCTGGACATCCCCGATTCGGGAAGAGAGGGAAAAGACCATGATCGCGAATGAAGACAAAGCGTCCGGCGAGGCCGACCAGGTCAGGACCTACAAGCGGATTCTCGAACAGGTGCTCGAAACGCGCCCCTCGGGAACGCGCCTGAAGCTGGCCAATGCGCTGGGCAAGAATCGCTCCTTCGTCTCCCAGATCGCCAACCCGGCCTACTCGACCCCGATCCCCGCGCAGCATCTGCCGACGCTGTTCGACGTCTGCCACTTTTCACCGGAAGAACGCCGGGCGTTCCTCGACACCTACGCACTGGCGCACCCCCGGCGCCATCTTCCCAACCGCGACAAGCCGCATCTCAGGAGCATCGCGGTCACCGTTCCAGACCTGGGCGATCCGGGTCGGAACCGGGCAATCGACGAGATGGTCGCCGACTTTGCCCGGAAGTTGAGCCACCTGGCAGAGATCCTGCCATTACAAACCAAGGAGGAGAGCAAACCGTGAAAAAACTGATCAATTCCCCGGACACCGTGCTGGCCGAAGCACTGGACGGGTTTGTCGCCGCGCATGCGGATATCGTTGCCATCGGCGAGGACCGGAAGTTCGTCCGCCGCCGTACGCTCGAGAAAGGCAAGGTGGCCTTGATTTCCGGCGGGGGCTCCGGACACGAACCGCTCCATGCCGGCTTCGTCGGCAAAGGCATGCTCGACGCTGCCTGTCCGGGCCAGGTGTTCACCTCGCCCACGCCGGACCAGATGGCCGCCGCAGCTCAGGCCGTCGATACCGGCGCAGGATGTCTGTTCATCGTCAAGAATTACGAGGGCGATGTG
>JARKPC010000063.1 GCA_029975435.1 Propionivibrio sp.
CGTCCCATCTGAGTCCAGGCGGGACCGTCGATGCGCCTGATTACGCTGATATGGCCGACAGACCCGCCCATGGCGGCAATGGCTGCCGTGATGACGGCGATTACTGCCAGGTCATCACTGGTTTCTGTCGACGGTGATAGAGCTGCGTCTACGGTAGCTACCGGTTCAGCAGTAGCCGGTGCCGCAACCCCCTTCTTGCGTGTCGGGTCGATATAATAAATTCCACGGGTCAACAGTTCGAGTACGAACAATACGAAGAAAACTACGGCCATGTTGATGATCAGGATTAACAAGGGATTGGTCGTCATCTGATTCACCTCTCCTGGGGTTTTTTACGCGTGGGGTCGATGTAGTAGATTCCCCTGGTCAACAGTTCGAGTACGAACAGTACGAAGAACACGACAGCCATGTTGATGATCAGGATCAGCAGGGGATTGGTCGTCAATCATTTCACCTCCTATCTGCCAGAATTGCAGGGATTTCTACAGGGGAATATTGCCGTGGCGTTTGGCCGGACGGGATTCCCGCTTGGTGGACAGCATGCGCAGTGCATTGATAATCTCCGGACGCGAGTCTTTCGGCTCGATGACCCGGTCGACGAATCCACGGGCTGCTGCCTGATACGGATTAGCGAAGTTCTCCACATACTCTTCGGTCTTCTTCGCGCTGTCCGGATCTCCCTTGAAGATGATGTTGGCTGCCCCAGCCGGTCCCATAACTGCAATTTCCGCTTGCGGCCAGGCAATGACCTGGTCTGCGCCAAGATCCTGCGAGCACATCGCCAGATACGATCCGCCATACGCTTTGCGCGTGACCAGCGTGATTTTCGGCACGGTCGCTTCCGAATACGCATACAGCATTTTTGCGCCGTGACGGATGATGCCGCCGTATTCCTGGTTGGTTCCCGGCAGGAAGCCCGGTACGTCTACCAGGTTGAGCAGCGGAATGTTGAACGCATCGCAGAACCGGATGAACCGCGAGGATTTATCCGAGGCGTTGACGTCCAGGCAGCCGGCCATGACGCGCGGCTGGTTGGCGATGATCCCCACCGTCTGTCCGTCCATCCGGGCGAAGCAGGTGATGATGTTCTGGGCATAGTACTGGTGCACTTCATAGTAGTCGCCGTTGTCAACGATCTTTTCGATGACGCTCTTCATGTCATACGGCATGTTCGAGTTGTCTGGGCAGATCGTGTTCAGCGAGTCGTCGGTGCGCTCAGAGTCGTCGCCGGTTTCCACGATCGGCGCCGGCTCCATGTTGTTGCTCGGCAAGAAGCCGATCAGGCGACGGATCTGCTCCAGGCAGTCTTCGTCGTTTTCCGCCGCGAAGTGGGCCACGCCCGAGACGCTGTTGTGCGTCATCGCGCCGCCGAGTTGCTCGGC
>JARKPC010000080.1 GCA_029975435.1 Propionivibrio sp.
CGCTTCCTCCGCTTCCTCCGCTTCCTCCGCTTCCTCCGCTTCCTCCGCTTCCTCCGCTTCCTCCGCTTCCTCCGCTTCCTCCGCTTCCTCCGCTTCCTCCGCTTCCTCCGCTTCCTCCGCTTCCTCCGCTTCCTCCACTTCCTCCGCTTCCTCCGCCACCTCCGCCACCTCCGCCACCTCCGCCACCTCCGCCTCCTCCCCCTCCGCCACCTGCAGCGAACGAAGCGGACGAAACGGCAAGCCCGATTGCAGCCATCAACACCAGCAATTTCTTCAGTGCGTTTTTCATGATGCGTTCCTTTCAATGTATTGCATGGCAATTCCGAACACTTCGCATCCGCGGCTGCCATCACGCTCGCGGGCGCGTGGACGAACTACCCGAAGCGTTCAGTCCGGCACATCTCTTGACGTGGGAATTTATCCCACAAAAAAACATTACGCCAAAAATGCACACATCGCAAGAAAAATGTGTGAAACTTTCCCACGATCGGTCACTAGTTCCGAATCAATAAGCAAAGCCATGTCGACGCCACCCCCCCCCCCTGGCCACAGCCCAACAGTTCCGGGCCCCTCGCCAGCACTGATCAGCGCATTACGCCAGGTGCTTCGGCCACTGGTTCGGCTAATGCTGTCTCATGGCGTGAATTTCCCTTTTCTCGCTGAAATGATGAAGGGACTGTTCGTCGAAGTGGCTGAAAAGGACTTTCGGTTGCACAACAAGCCCCCGACCGATAGCCGCGTCTGCTTGGTGAGCGGTGTTCACCGCAAGGACGTGAGCCGCCTGAGGGCAAAATTGAATGGCCCGGACATTGAGGCACCCAAGGTCGTAACCTTGGGCGCGGAATTGGTCGCGCGCTGGCTGGGTAGCCCGCAATATCAGGATGCTTCAGGCGAAGCACGCCCGCTGGCGCGCTTCGCCAGTGACGGAGGCGACCTGTCGTTCGAGGCATTGGTGGCTAGCGTCAGTAGCGACATCCGGTCGCGCGTCGTGCTCGACGAATGGCTACGCCTTGGAATCGTGCATATTGACGACGAACGACGCGTTTGCCTGAATACGGACGCTTTTGTGCCGGCGAAAGGTCTCGACGAGAAGATCTACTATTTTGGCCACAATATCCACGATCACGCCGCCGCCGCGGTCCATAACCTCCTTGCGTTGCCGCAGACTGGAACCGCTGAATTCGTGCCGTTTATGGAGCGCAGCGTCTACTGCGATGAGCTTTCGTCGGCTTCACTCGCGTTACTGACCGAAAAATGCGGGGCCGTAGGCAAGCGGGCCCTGCTCGAAGTAAACAATCTCACAGTCGAAGCCTACGCCAAGGATCAAGCCGCGAGCGCCGGCGAACCGCGTCATCGCATGACCTTCGGCATCTACTTTTATGCTGAGCCGACGCCACCGAACGACGGCGCCAACGTGCAAGAAGGTGGATCGTGAAAGCTCGAACACTCCCAGCCATTTTGCTGCGCCTGACGGCGGCATTTTGTTTCACCGCCATAACCAGCTGCAGCGTGGCCCCAGGCGTCGCCACTCGCACCGAGCCGGCCAACGTGTGTGCTTCGGGCGCGTCCCTCTTCAATCCCGAGGCGGCACCGGGCATCGGCGGCACCGGTCAGCTGGCAAGGGATCCCGGCATCGGGGGAACGGGGCAGATTGCACTGCGCCCAGGAATCGGGGGAACAGGACGTGCGGAGACACGGGCCGATGCCGGCCGTTCGGAAATTGGCCTTGTCGGAATAGTCACGGGCTTTGCCAGCATTTGCGTAAATGGCGTTGAGGTGCGTTACACCCCTTCGACGCCCGTCATTCAGGATGGCGAGCCCTCTCATACGCGAGACCTCGCTGTCGGACAAATTGTCGCTGTGCGCGCAGCCGGCACGCTGGACAACGCAAACACTCCACCGCAAGCACAGCAAATCGCTGTGTTGCATGCCGCCGTCGGGCCACTCACCCGCGTGGACAAGCTTAGCGGAGCATTTGAAGTGATGGGGCAACCGGCGCAGGCATTAGCGACGAACGACCTCAGCCAGCTGCGTCCGGGTGATTGGGTACGTGTGAGCGGACACCGCCTGACGGATGGGACGATACGAGCCAGCCTTGTGCGTGCCATAACCGCGCCACTCCCTCCAGCACAAGTCATGGGCGTAGTCACGGCCATTCGTAACAACACCGTCGACGTCGGGGCAACTGTCGTGCAATTCGACGCACTTCCCGAGGGCGTCGCAGTGGGCCGAGAAATCGCAGTTCAAGGCATCTGGGGTTCAGGCCGACTAACTGCCTCAAAGAGCGCGCTCCAGCCAACCCGTGCTGAACTTGGGACAGTCAACACCGTTGTCCTGCAGGGCCACGTCCACGCCCTGCGCGGTAATGAGTTGTGGTTGGGTTACGATTCCGTGGCACTCGCCAACCAGGTGCGTCTGACGGGCGGAGACCTTGGATCGCTCACGGTGGATAAGGCGGTTCGAGTGCGCGGTCATCTCGACTCGAATCAGCGCTTCGTGGCGGACCAAATTACCATAGGCGGCGACGGCGATGGCCGCGCCGCCAGCGGCATGTCCCCGCAGGGCCATCCGAACGCAACGAGCAGCCCAGCGCACAACGGCTCGGAGGCTTCGGCCAGTGCTGGAGCGTCCGGGTCGGGAAGCGGTGGCGGTGGCGGGAGCGGGGGAGGAGGAGGTGGTAGTGGTGGCGGAGGTGGTGGCCGGTAGGCACGTGCTTCGGTGCCCATAGGGCAAAAGTCGGATTGTGCTACCGGATCAAGGTCGAATGGAAACCTTGAACTCGCCCCACCTGAACGGTGGCATTTCCGGGCAATCGGTCAGGAACTAATAGCCGGGTATTGATAAAGATGATTGGCGAATTCATCAAGAACTATGGGTACCTCGCGGTGATGCTCGGCACGTTGCTGGAGGGAGAAGCCGTTTTGTTGGCAGCGGGGTTCGCTTGTCATCAAGGGTTGCTGGATTGGCGTATTGTGGCCGCCCTGGCCGTACTTGGGGCAACGCTCGGAGACCAAGGGGCATTCCTGATCGGACGCTGGAAAGGAGAACGGCTGGTCAGTCGTTTCCCTTCGCTTGAGCGATCCTTGCCTCGGATCAATGCTTTGATGGAGAAGTACCACACCCCGATGATTCTTTTTGTCCGCTTCATGTATGGGATGCGCATTGCCGGCCCCCTGCTTCTTGGCATGAGCAACTTGCCGGCCTACCGATTTGCCCTGCTCAACGTGATCGGAGCCGTCATATGGGCAAGCGTCGTAACCTCGATCGGCTATTCATTCGGAGTCACGATGTCAGCGTTGCTAACCGACGTCAAGGAGGTTGAGGAAATTCTGCTCGCCAGTCTGCTCGTCATTGGTGGTGTTTTCTGGGTATTCCGGATCGTCCGGGCAAGGTCGCTGCGAGACAGGAGGAAATAGCCACTACTCCGTCTAAAGCGGCGTTTTTTTCTGCCATTCACAGCCTTCGGGCTAACGGTTGCCGTTCCTGGAAACCTCCGCACCGCCGTTCGGCGCGCAATCAGATGTCACAAGAGCTTAGGAACGCCTGCTTTGCCCGAACAGCAGAAGAAGCGGAAGCACGAAGCCCGGCGTTGGCCGGGCTTCGCTTGTCAATTGCCCGACAGACTTTATTCTCGTCCGACAGACTTCATTATTTCCGATCATCACTACCAGTTCGACTCGTTCTCCGGCGTGGCGCTGATCCGGTGGATCGACAGATCCGCCCCGTGGTATTCCTCTTCGCGGTCGAGGCGCAATCCAAGTGTCGACTTGAGCACGCTGTACACGATCACGCTGCCGGTCAGCGCGACGGAGATGGCCATTGCGGTCATGATCAGTTGCGGCATGAAGGCGATGCCTCCGGCGCCGCCCAGCGCCTTTTGCCCGAAAATGCCGGCAGCGATACCACCCCAGGCGCCGCACAGGCCGTGCAGCGGCCAGACGCCGAGCACGTCGTCGATTTTCCAGCGGTTCTGCGTCAGGGTGAACATGAATACGAAAAGGGCACCGGCCATACCGCCGACGACGAGCGCGCCCATCGGGTGCATCAGGTCGGAGCCGGCGCACACGGCCACCAAGCCGGCCAGCGGGCCGTTATGCACGAAGCCGGGGTCGTTCTTGCCGAGCAACGTGGCCGCCAGCGTGCCGCCAACCATGGCCATCAGAGAATTCATCGCGACGAGGCCGGAGATCTTGTCGAGCGTCTGCGCGCTCATGACGTTGAAGCCGAACCAACCCACGGTGAGTATCCACGCACCCAGCGCGAGGAACGGGATCGACGAGGGCGGGTGCGCGGAGACGCGGCCTTCCTTGGTGTAGCGTCCGTAGCGCGCGCCGAGCAGGATCACTGCCGGCAGGGCAATCCATCCGCCCATCGCATGCACTACGACCGATCCGGCGAAATCGTGGAATTCCTCGCCAAAACTGGCCTTCAGCCAGGCCTGGATGCCGAATGCCTGGTTCCAGGCGATGCCCTCGAAGAAGGGGTAGATGAATCCGACGATGACGAAGGTGGCGATGAGTTGCGGGTTGAAGCGGGCACGCTCGGCCACGCCCCCGGAAATGATCGCCGGAATCGCCGCCGCAAAGGTAAGCAGGAAGAAGAATCGCGTCAGCTCAAAGCCATTCTTCTCCATCAGTACCTCCGCGCCGGAGAAGAAATTGACCCCGTAGGCCACCGAAAAACCGATGAAGAAGTACGCGATGGTCGATACCGAAAAATCGACGAGGATTTTCACCAGCGCGTTGACCTGGTTTTTCTTGCGAACCGTCCCGAGTTCCAGAAACGCAAACCCCGAGTGCATGGCCAGCACCATGATGCCGCCCAGCAAGATAAAAAGAACGTCACTGCCCGATTTGAGTGCTTCCATGCCCCCTCCTTCAAATGATCGGAGCAGGAAAGCAATTAGCATTCCAAACTATGAAATACTTTTTATTCAACAGGTTATAAACAACAACCAGGAAACACCACCCCATTGTTGTGCAATTGCCCGTTTTCAGGCACTAATTTGGGCCGAACGATCCGGGCACAGGCTGCTCCTCATTGTTTTGGTGCAACTCCCGGCGGCAACAGGACCCACATTTGCCCCGCCTGTTTCATCCGCCCCGCCTGGGCGCCCGCATCGGCGCCAAATCCCCAGAAGAAATCGGCGCGCACCACACCACGTATCGCCCCGCCCGTATCTTGTGCAAGCACCAGACGGGTCAACGGCACGGCGGAGTTGGGCTGGGTCGTCGACAGAAAGACCGGCGCCCCCAGCGGCACATGCCGCGGGTCTACAGCGATGCTGCGGCCGGGCGTCAGCGGAACGCCCAGCGCCCCCTGCGGCCCTTCTTCGCCGTTGCCCTTGACCGGCATTTCACGGAAGAAAACGTAGCTCGGGTTGGCATTGAGCAATTCGGGCAGCCGCGACGGGTTGGCCCTGGCCCAGGCCTGGATGCCCTGCATGGAAGCCTGCTCGATGGGAATTTCGCCGCGATCGGCGAGCACTCGCCCGATGGCCTTGTACGGGTGGCCGTTCTGGTCGGCGTAGCCGAGTCGCACCATGCTGCCGTTGGGCAATTTGACCCGCCCCGACCCCTGGATCTGCAGGAAGAACAGCTCGATGGCGTCGTCCACCCACAGCAGGACCTTCTCGGGGTAGCTCTTCTCCAGGCCGTGCCCGGAGATCTCGGCGCGCGAATAGTAGGGCACCACGCGATTCCCCACCAGGCGACCGCGCAAACGCATGTTCTTCAGATCCGGCAGCACGTCGGACAGGTCGATGGTCAGCAGGTCCGGGGGCACTCCCAGCACCGGCTGCGAGTACTTCGCCGAGCGTGTGCGCGCGCCGCGCAGGAGCGGTTCGTAATACCCGGTGACCAGGCCGCTGGTCGATCCGTCGGGATTGGTCAGCAGCCAGGGTTCCAGCCGGGTTTCCAGGAACTGCCGGATCGCCTTGCCATCCTTGGCCGGCACCGTGCGCGCATCCTCGCAGACAGCGCTCCACTGCGGCCAGTACGGCTTGCCGGCCATGCCCCGGCAGGATTGCAGGAAAGCCGGCCAGGCGGCGAGCGGGTCGTCTTCGCTCCATCCGGGCAAATCGCTCCAGCGTGCCGGTTGCAGCGGCTTCGCCGGAGGCGGGACCTCGACGACCGGAGGTACGGACGGGCACTGCGGGCAGGGCGGACACACCGCCAGCGGCGTTTCCCTGACAGTGGCACAGGCGGTGAGCAGGAGGCTCAAAGCCGCCGCAAGCAGCAGCGGGGATTTTGTGGTGCGACGCGTTATCGTTTGGCTTTTGATCATGGTTTGGCTAAAGTTCGGTGTTTCCGGATCGACCGAGTATACCGCCCCCATGAGCGACCCCACCCTGCAACTCGCTTCTTTCCTGGCCCGCGCCGAACGGCTGCTGGCACGCATCGAGCCGCTGCTGCCGCCGGCTTCCGCCGAGCCCGACTGGAATGCCGCCATCGCCTTCCGCTGGCGCAAGCATGGTTCTGCCCGTTTCCTGCAGCCGGTTCGACGCCCCTCGGCCATCCGGCTGGAGGATCTGCAGGACATCGACGAGCAGAAATCGCGCATCGACGCCAATACCCGGCAATTCGTCGCCGGCCGGCCGGCCAACAACGTCCTGCTGACCGGCGCGCGCGGATCGGGCAAGTCGTCGCTGATCAAGGCACTGCTCAACGAACATGCCCGGAACGGCCTGCGCGTCATCGAAGTCGAAAAACACGATCTCGTCGACCTGCCGGACATCGTCGATCTCATCGAACAGCGGCCGGAGCGTTTCATCATTTTCTGCGACGACCTCTCGTTCGACGCAGGCGATGCCACGTTCAAGGCGCTCAAGGTTGTCCTCGACGGCTCGATCGCCGCCGCGCCGGACAATGTGCTGATCTACGCGACATCGAACCGCCGGCACCTGATGCCCGAGTATTTCGAGGAAAACCTGGAGACTCACCGCGTCGGCGAGGAAATCCACCCGGGAGAGGCCATCGAGGAAAAGATTTCCCTGTCGGAACGTTTCGGCCTGTGGCTATCCTTTTACCCGTTCGACCAGGACGCCTACCTGAACATCGTCGCCCACTGGCTGCGCTCGTTCGGCTGCAAGGAGGCGGACATCGCCCGTGCCGAACGCGACGCGCTCAACTGGGCCCTGCTGCGCGGCTCGCGCAGCGGGCGCGTGGCCTGGCAGTTCGCCAAGGACTGGGCCGGCACGCGCAGGGATGCCCGGTCCAGGCGCGGCAAATGACCCGCATCGTCGAGGTATCGGCAGCCATACTGCTGCGGGAAACGGAACACGGACGTGAATACCTGCTGGCGCAACGTCCGCCCGACAAGGTCTACGCCGGCTACTGGGAATTTCCCGGCGGCAAGCTCGAAGCGGGCGAGTCTTTCGCTGACGCCTTGGTTCGCGAGTTGCATGAAGAACTGGGTATCGAGATCGAGCAGGCCGCGCCGTGGCTGTGCCGCGAATTCACCTATCCGCACGCCCGGGTGCGCCTCAAGTTTTTCCGCGTCACGGCCTGGCGTGGCGACATCCATCCCCACGAGCATACCGGCATCGAGTGGACGCGCTTCGGCGACACGCCCGCCGTCGCACCGGTGCTACCGGCCAACGGGCCGATTCTGCGTGCGCTGGTTCTACCGGAAATCTACGCCATCACCAACGCCGTCGACAACGGAATCGATGCCGAACTGGAACGTGTCGCCCGGGGATTTCGCAACGGGATCCGGCTATTTCAGATTCGCGACAAGATCCTGCCGGCCAAGGAACGCCAACGTTTCGCGCAAGACGTCATGGCGCTTGCCTCAGCCTTTCCGGACGCCTGCGTCCTGATCAACGATGACGAGCAACTGGCGCGTGCCGTCCGCGCCAGCGGCCTCCACCTCTCGTCCGGGAAACTGCACGAACTCGCAAGCCGTCCTGATTTCGACCGTGTCGCCGCTTCCTGCCATACGCCCGCCGATCTCGAGCGCGCCGCTGACCTGGGCATCGATTTCGTCGTGCTCAGCCCGGTCCTTCCGACCGCCAGCCATCCAGAGGCAGGAGGCATGGGATGGGAGGCATTTCGGCAACTCGTCGAGCGCCTGACGATCCCGGCCTACGCACTTGGAGGGATGCGAGCGGAGTTACTGGGAACGGCTCAAGCGCACGGGGCGCACGGCATTGCTCTGATGCGCGGCTGGTGAAAACCGGCTATCCGGCCCTGGGCGGCTCGTCGAGCGGATCGGTCTTTTCCTCCTGCACCGGCACCCGGTAGGCCTCGGACGCCCAGGCGCCGAGGTCGATCAGCTTGCA
>JARKPC010000081.1 GCA_029975435.1 Propionivibrio sp.
GGGCACCGCTACGACATGGCAACGTGCCAGGAGGAGGCGCGCGATCTGCTATGCAGCAAGCGGTACTCGTATTACCTGGTGGACCTGGAGATTCCGGTCCGCGCGGGCAAGGGCCTGCCCCGCATCCAGAATGGCGAGAACTTGATCGCGGAGATCGTCCAACAGCGCGGCACGCGAAAGGAGCCGATCATCGTCATCACCGGGCATGGCAAGCAGGGGCCGGCGCTGGCCGTCCGGATGATGAAGCTCGGAGCAGCGGACTACGTGACCAAGCCGTTCCCGCCGACGGGCGAGACGCTGGACAAGGCCATCCGAGAAGCCCTTGCCAAGACGAGCGAAGATGGCGCGGTGACATCTGGGCAAAGCACCACCGCACCGAAATCGGCGGTCCCGTTCGAGGGTGGCAGAATGGTATTCTTCCACGACCGTGTGGAGTTGTGTGGCGCGACGATCATCAAGGGTCACGTTCGCATCCGAAAAATTCTCGATCGGTTGCGGCAACAGCGGCCCGGCGGGCGATTCGTGGCCTACAGCGGGGCGAAGTTGGCACGTGAGCTGGAAATCGTGGCGGGACAGAACGCGATTGCCGAGGCGATCAGAGATTTCCGCGACGAGGTATGCGACGCGCTGAAGGCCAGGGGAATCACGTGCGGTCGCCAGGATGTCATCCGCAGCGGCGGTTGCGGCTATCGGCTCGCCGAGTGGATTGTGGTCGAGGATGGGGAGGATCAAGCGGTCCAAGCCGCCCGACATGGCGCCAAGTGAAACGGCTTGATGCAGACTGATGCAGAGCGGTGCAAGCTGAAAAGCACCACGGGAAGCACCTCCGATCATTAGTGTCGCCCGAACGTCTTAGGGACGTTTCGGGTTACGGAGACGCTAGGCCCGCCTCCGGAGCCGAAGGTTACAGGTTCGAATCCTGTCGGGGATACTTTCATCTGGGCGGCCCGCGGCGGTGCAAACCGATGCGAACCGCTGCGAAGCGGTGCAGTCTCGCGCCGTATCTTTCACCGCCGTCGCCACTTGCG
>JARKPC010000108.1 GCA_029975435.1 Propionivibrio sp.
CCAATGTCTGGATAAGCGCCCTGCGAAGTCCTGCGCACGCTGCAGCCCGAGTCGCATAGCGCTCGCCCTTGCCGGCGACATTGAGCGTCCACGGCCATGGGATCAGGCGGCCACGCAGGCGCATTCCACTTTCCTGCAAAGCCACTGCGTACAGCACCGGCGATGGCACACCCGCCTGCCGCGCGGCGAGCTGATAGGCTGGGGGCGTCACTTCCAGGGCTAAGGCGAACCTCGCGCAGGCGAACAACCCAAGAACCGTTGCAACGCGAGCAGTACGCCGGATCACTGCCGTTGCCATTGGCCGTTTACCTCGCGCACCGCGGCCGGCAGTTCGCCGGACACACCAAGGGACAGCCAGCGCCCGGCATCGTGATTGAGCGTGATCGTGCGCGCCCGTACTCTTCCTGGGTCGATGCCAGCCTGGGTCGCCCATTGGCGAATGCGGGCGTCGTCCTGGCGACTGCCGACCATGTAGAGATCGAAGGCCGTGCCGGCTGCCTGCAACTGTCGCACGCGCTGGTCACACGGCACGCAGTCGGCCTTCACGAAGACCGCGAGGCGGCCGGAGCCTTTGTTACCGGCACCGGGTGCCTGCGCACCCAGCAGATTTACGCGCTGCTGACTCGGATAGAGGCGCTTCCAGGCGGCATCATAGGCCCGCTGGTAGGCCAGCGTCTTGTTCACGCGCCGCGACTCGGCCTGGACCTGCAGTTCCGCATAGCGGCTACGCTCCTCATCGCTGCGCGCCTCGATGCCAAGGGCTGTGAGCGGATCGAGGTTCGGGGAGTAGATGCCGAGTGGCCCCTGCATCAGTTGCCGGTAGCGCGCCCACTCCTCGGGCCGTAGCCCCCAATCCTTGGCCTGGCGTTCGTCGAGCACGGTTTCGATGCTGTTCTGCACAGGGCTCTCGGCTGTGCGGGAGTTGGTCACCGACGCTGTCTGCGCCGATGCGACGGGCACCCCGGCAGCCAGGGATGCGGCAAGGACAACCGCGGGTAGCGAACCTTGCTTCATGACGCGCTCCTACGGCAGCGCAATACGCAACGTCTGGCCCTCGATGCGGAATACGGCGACATGCGCTTCGAGGGCTTGGAGATGCCAAGCACCCAGGGTGTCGCCCTCGCGGAGCAACCGCACATCACGTATTGACGTTGCGCCGGGCACCGTGAGGGACAGGAACCGCTCGCCGCCCCGCAACTCCAGACCGACGACGTTGAACGGCGGTTCGGGTACGGTGGGCTTGGGAGGTTCGGCGGCGTGTCGAGGTGCCGCGGCCACGGTGGCGGCTGACTTCTTCAAGCGATTCTCAATGGCGCCGACGCGCGCCTGCAGCGCCTGAATTTCGCTGGCATGGTCATTGGGGGCGTGTGCCTCCTCGACCCGCGTCAGGCGCTCGTCCAGTGCTTGACGCGCCGTGTCGAGGTCGGCCTGGCTGACGGGTTTGGGCTGACGCTTGACGGCCTCGGCCTGCTGCTCCAAATCGCCGACGCGGGTCGCCAGCGCCTGCACATGAGCGTCCTGTACACTGGCGCGGCTTTGCTCAGTGAGGCGTGACAGCCCGACGCTGTTGACGATCGCCAGCGCGCTGACAAGCAGCAGCCAGACTCCAACAGCGATCCAAGGCCAACGAGCCTGCTCCTCTCGGCCGGACAATGGCGGAAAGTTTTGGACGTTCATGGCTGGCCCTCCTGAGAATCAGCGCGTTTGGTGGATTCAGTGAGATCGGCGGCCGGTGCTGCCAGTGTGGCGGTACGGGCCGTTACCTGATGCCTGAAGCAAACCTGGCGGGAGGTGTCATCGACTGCCACGTCCCAAACCGGGCCAGCGAGGGTCAGCAGCGCATCGCGCAGAACCAGCGGCCCGAGCCGCAGATGGGCAGCGGGCAAAGGCAGCGCGTACAGCAATTCCGTTTCAGGGGACTCGCACAGCCGATAACCTGAGTGCCGGAGGGCATGGCGCATGGCGTCGCCGACACTGGCGTCGAGCGCAGGTGGGATTGTGATTTCCACGACCTGCTGCATCAGGTCGCGCTGCGCCGGCTCTGGCACCAGTTCCACCAGTGTGTAGCGTCCGTAGCGGAAGACAGACACGGTACCCGCGGGCGTGGTCGAGCCAGAGGGAGGAACTAGGGGCTGCTCCAGCGTTGGCGGCGCCTGTGGCCGCTCGCGCGGCGGCATGTTTGTCGCGCAACCTGTGGCAAGGATTGCTCCCGCAAGGTTCGCAATGCAGACAAGCGGAAGGAGGGAACTGGCGGACGGACGCATTGGATCGGCTCCCCGAAATAAGGAGCTGTTACCTTCGCCTCTCGCAACGCAGATGGCAGCACCAAATGGGAAACACACCAGCACCGGATTAGCGCCGCGTCATCGATCCACTATCGACCCCGACGTCGTTGCGGCAGACTGTCGGCAACTATCCAGCCAGGACAGACAACGATTGCGAGATGCGATGGATCCAGACGATGACCAAACACACCGACGCGGTCTGATTGACCACCCAGGTCTTCAGGTGCTGATGCCTCACCTGCAGACCTATCTGCTCAAGGGATTGACCGAACTGCGGTCAG
The DNA here is from genome assembly GCA_029975435.1 of Propionivibrio sp. GTDB lineage: Bacteria > Pseudomonadota > Gammaproteobacteria > Burkholderiales > Rhodocyclaceae > Propionivibrio. Next base: position 2,567 of record JARKPC010000108.1, read on the forward strand.
GCGGAGCAACGTTCTCGGGGACTGCCGCGGAAATCTATGCGGCAGGCGTGGCCGACCGGGTATCGGAGCTGGACAATGCACTGTCGGCCCTGCGTTTGACCATGGACTTCGTGATGGACCTGGGGAACCAACCCAGCCCGGACCCGGATGTGTTCCGTTACCACTACGAGAATTTCGTGCTACGCGTCATCGGCTTTGTCGATCGGGCGCACCGCCTGGTCGGCTCGGCGCTGCTGATGGACAAGGCCAAATTCGAGAGCATCGGCGGCAACAGATTCGTCCAGGAGCAGGTCAGGACTAATCATCCCGACATTCATGCGGCCTTGCAGAGCGTCACGCAGGCCGTAGAAAGCTATCGGGGGCCACGCAACGAGCTGATTCATGCCGCTGCCTTCACCAGCCGAGAACTCGGGCTGTTCCAGTCCATCCGGCAGTTCGGCGTGGATACGGATGGCATCGACGTGGAAGAACTGGCGCGGCGCCACTTCTCCGAGGGAAGCAGAGAGATCGCGTTGACCATTGCGCACCTGGTTGAAGCACTTACGACGTTACTGGACAGCCTGGCACCTCATTTTACGATCGCTGCTGAACACAACGACGGGAACCCACAAAAGAAATCGGCCCCCGAGAGGGCCGATCAAGCGTGACAAAGCTCAACGCACCAACTGCCGTGCCAGCGCCACCTCTACCGAGTCGCCGTCCTGGTTCAGGACATCGAGCCCCGATTCAGGCACGTCGCCCGAGGTGGATTGCGACACCATGATCTTCCTGGCCATCAGCCCCAGGCAGGTCATCTGCGAGGAGTCGGCGTAGCCGAGGTAGATCACGCGCACCGGCTGCTTCTGACCGATACGCCATGAGCGCCGGGCGGCCTGCTGCAACGAATACACGTTGTAGCCCGACTGGAGGAACACGATGGTCGGGAACTCCAGCAGGTCCAGGCCGGTTTTCACCAGCTCGGGATTGGTGATGAGCACGTCGATGCCGCGGTCGAGCTGCTCGGCGATCCAGTCCTCGCGGCGGGAGGCATCCACGCTTGCGCGCAGCACCGCCACCTTGAAGCCCTCCTGCTCCAGCAGCACCTTCAGGCGCGACGTGGTGTCGCGCGTGCCGGTGTAGACCGAATAGACCAGGGTCTTGCGACCTTCTGCCTTCTCCTGCTTGCAGATCTCGATCAGCTCGCGTTCCTTGGGCATCACCTCCAGCTCGTTGAACTGGGCCGGGACGAAGGCCAAGGTGTTGCGTGTGCGCGGATGCACCACCGTCTCCGACCGGAAGCAGCAGTCCGGCCAGGCCAGCAGCACGTTGAGGACCACGCCGAGCAGCGTCGTGTCGCGTTTCGCCAGGGCCTGCTTCAGCTCCTGGGTCAGGCGACCCGCCAGATCGCGGTAGGCCACGGCCTGCGCCGTGTCCATCGCGACTTCGCGAAGTT
>JARKPC010000134.1 GCA_029975435.1 Propionivibrio sp.
GCGGCCGGGTTTCGCGCCAAGTGGCTGGGAAAACCTTTCGGCGTGACCGCGCGGGGCACGGACCGCTCGCAGAGTCCCCAGTTCGCCGACCCGCGTCGCCTGAGTCTGGATACTGCTGCGTGTGCCTCCGCGTCGATCGGCGTCTGTGCCGCGCTGATGGATTCACTTGCCGAACTCGGTGCTGATCGCCAACGGTTGCACGTGATGCGCAACGGCGTCGATCTGGAGCGTTTTCAACCGGTCGACCGGTTCGAGGCGCGCCGGCATCTCGGGTTGCCTGTCGACCGGCGCATCCTGCTCTCCGTCGGTCTGCTGATCGAGCGCAAGGGGCATCACGTTGCGATCGAAGCGCTGAAGCAATTGCCCGAGGATGTTCTCCTCGTGATCGCCGGCAGTGGTCCGGAGCGGGAGCGTCTGCAGAACCTGGCCCGCGAATGCGGTATGGCCGTCAGGGTGCAGTTCGCCGGGCAGGTGCCCAACGACCAGCTCAAGTGGTGGTACAGCGCTGCCGATGCGCTGGTCCTGTGTTCCAGCCGCGAAGGCTGGGCCAATGTTCTGCTGGAAGCGATGGCCTGCGGAACGCCGGCGATCGCCACCGATATCTGGGGAACGCCCGAGGTGATCCAGCGGCGCGAAGCCGGGCGCCTGATGGCCGCGCGGACGCCACAGGCGCTTGTCGATGCCTGCCGTAACCTGTTCGACGACTACCCGGTTCGCGCCGCGGTACGACAGTACGCCGAGGGCTTCGGCTGGGATGCCACCACAGCGGCGCAGCTCAAACTCTTCAGGGACATAGCCCATGCGTGACCTCCTGCTTACTGCGATCGTCGTTGTCCTGATTCCGTTGATTCTGCGCACGCCACGGTATGGCGCCTACGCCTGGGCCTGGCTGTCGATGATGAACCCGCACCGCGCGACCTGGGGATTCGCCCGGAATTTCCCCTTCGCCTACACGGTCGCACTGTCGACGCTGATCGGCTTCCTCTTCACCAAGGAGAGGAAACCTTTTCCGGTGACACCGATTACCGTCGTCTACCTCTCTTTCTGGTTCTGGATGACGTTCACCTGCCTGTTCGCCATGAACAGCCT
>JARKPC010000135.1 GCA_029975435.1 Propionivibrio sp.
CATATTGTTCGCTCGGGGCCCGGACCGTCAGTGCGATGATGGCGAAATATGAAGGAAAAGTCAATCTGGTGGTGAAGCATTACCCATTGCCGTCCCATCCGGCGGCGTTGCCGGCAGCTCTCTATTTCGAGGCGATCGCCCTGCAGAGCCCGGACAAGGCTTGGCAGTTCTACGACACCGTATTCGCCAACGCCCGGCGGCTGAATGAGGGAGAGGATTTTTTGAAAGCGGTGGCGGCCGGCGTCGGTGCGGACATGGCGCGCCTGGAGAAAGATGCCCGCAGTCCGGAGATTTACAAAAAGATCGCCGCCGACAAGCAGGAGTTTGAGCAGGCCAAATACGACGGCGTACCTGTGTTCATCATCAATGGCAAGGTGTTGATCGGGGCGCAGCCGCCGGCGAAATTCATCGAGGCGATTGACGCGGCCTTAAAGAAGTAGGGGTCTGATATTTTGACAGGAACCGGACTGGCCCTGCTGATTGTTGCTGCGACTGCGTTTTCCACGTTGGCGATTTTCATGAAATTCGCCTTTATGGCCGGCGTAAACTTGACGACGCTATTGGCGTTTCGCTTCCTGTTCTCGGCGTTGTTTTGTTTTGTTGCGCTGCTGCTGATGAAAAAAAGCCTGGTTTTGCCCAAGGGGCAGCGCTGGCCGGTCTTTTTCCTGGGCGGCGTGGTGCATGTCGCCGTATCAGTCTTTTATGCGATTTCGGTGCAGCGGTTGCCGGCTTCGCTCACCGGATTGGTGTTTTACCTGTATCCGGCGATGGTGACAGTATTGGCAGTCCTGCTCGGCAGGGAGTCGCTGAATCGCTTCAAACTGATCGCGCTGGCGATTTGCTTTGCCGGATTGCTGCAAGTCATGGGCGTTTCGTTTGGCGCAGCTTCGCTTTCAGGCTTGTTGTTCGGCGTTGCGGCGGCGTTTTTGCAGGCATGCCATGTGCTGCTGAGCCATACAATAGTAGCCGAACTGTCGCCGCTGTTGGTGGTCGGCTGGTCGGCGCTGGCGACATCGACAGCTTTCTTTCTGTATGGTATTGTAGACGGAAGTCTGCTCTGGAATATGACGCCGCTGGCCTGGGGATCGATCCTGGGGACCGGCTTTTTCGCCAACTTTATCGGCATTGTCTGTTTTTTTGCCGGCATGAAACGGGTCGGCCCTTCCAACGCCTCGATCGTGATGAACCTGGAGCCGGTGCTGACTGTCGTGCTGTCAGTACTGCTGCTGTCGGAAACTTTTGGTCTGGGGCAGGCGCTGGGCGGTGGCGGCATTCTGCTGGGCCTGTATCTTTTGCAGCGGAAGGAGTCTTCGATATGAACAACGGCCTGTCGATTCACACGGTTCGCGCGGCAGCGGCGGCGCTTGCGGGAGTCGCCCATGCCACGCCGCTTGACCGCAGTTCGACGTTTTCCCAGATGGTCGGCGCGCCGATCTATCTGAAACTGGAGAATCTGCAGAAGACCGGCTCGTTCAAACTTCGCGGCGCTTATAATAAGATTCATTCACTGAGCGAGGCGGAGAAACAACGCGGCGTCATCGCCGCCTCGGCCGGCAATCACGCACAGGGAGTGGCCTATGCCGCCACGCATGCCGGCATCCGTTCGGTGATCGTGATGCCGGAAACCGCGCCATTGTCGAAAGTGAGCGCGACCCGCGGCTATGGGGCGGAAGTGGTGCTGGCCGGCGCTTCCTATGATGAGGCGTTCGCCAGGGCGAAACAACTGGAGCAGGAGCAGGGGCTGACCTTTGTCCATGCTTTCAATGACCCGCAGGTCATGGCCGGACAAGGTACGATCGGTCTGGAGATTTTGCGCGAACTGCCGGATTTGGCGACCGTCGTCGTGCCGATTGGCGGCGGCGGGCTGATTGCGGGGGTGGCGACCGCCATCAAGGCGCTGGCGCCGCAGGTGCGGGTGGTCGGCGTTCAGGCGGCAGGCGCCGATGCGATGGCCCGCTCCAAACTGGCCGGGGTGCTGACACCAACGGCAGTTGCTTCGACCATCGCCGACGGAATCGCGGTCAAATCGCCGGGTGATGCCACATTTGCCGTGATTCAGCAGGTTGTCGACGAGATTGTCACGATTGACGACGAGGCGATCGCCGCTGCGATTTTGATGCTGCTGGAACGGGCCAAGCTGATGGTTGAAGGCGCCGGGGCGATTGGGCTGGCGGCATTGCTGCACGGAAAAATTCCTGTGCGGGGACCGGTGGCCTGCCTGATCTCCGGCGGCAATATCGACGTGAACTTCATCGCCCGGATCATCGAACGCGGCCTGGTCAAGGCAGGCCGGCGGGTGATCATCACCACCACGGTAATCGACCGACCCGGTGCGTTGCAACGGCTGCTGGCCAGTATTGCGGCCTGCCGCGGCAACGTGCTGTACGTGCATCACGACCGCATCCAGCATGATGTGCCGCTGGGGCAGGCCAAGGTTCAGGTGAGCCTGGAAACCCGCGATGAAGAACATACCGCCGAAATTTTGGCTGCTTTGCAGCAGGAGGGCTATTGTGTGGCAAAAAACTGATCCTGCAATAACGGAGGTCTGCCGTGTTCTGGACCGGGCTTGAAGTGATCGGCACGGTTGCCTTTGCCGCCGCCGGGGCGCTGGTCGGCGTGAAAAAACGGCTGGATATTTTCGGCGTGGCGATGCTGGCGGTCACGACGGCGGTTGGCGGCGGCATCCTGCGCGACACCCTGATCGGCAATATTCCGCCGCTGGCGTTTCGCAATCCGATGTTCATCTTTATCAGTCTGGCGGTTGCCGGCGGGGTGTCGATTTTTGTCAAGCAAGTGGCAAGGCAACAGCGCCTGCTCAATTTTTGCGACGCACTGGGGCTCGGCGCCTTTACTGCGACCGGCGCCAGCCTGGCCTTGTCGCATGACAACGCGCTGCTGGTGATCACGGTGGGCGTCGTCACCGGCACCGGCGGCGGGGTGCTCAGGGATATCTTTGTCCGCGAGATACCGCTGGTTTTTCATACGGAGATTTATGCGGTGGCTGCGGCGATCGGCGCGGCCTGCTTCTATGGCCTGCAAAAGATGCTGCCAGTTGATATGGCGCTGTATCTGGCCTGTCTGGCGACGGTGGCGATCCGCTTGTTCAGCCTGCATTACGGCATTCACCTGCCCCGGGTCCGGGCCGAAAAAATATCGGATGACAGGCACCGGGGCCGACCAGAATAGCAAAGGCGGCCAGCGCGCTGCTCTGCGGGAAGACAAAGCAGGTTGCAAAGAAAAAAGGAAGATGAACGGGGCTGACCCGAGTCATCTTCCTTTTGCGTATTATATGGAAGCGTAGAATAATTGAGATTGCAAAGGATTGCAGCCTTGATTCGCATCGATTCGTGACTGGTTTTGCTGGTCGGCCAGAAACGCTTCAGTCTTCGCACAGTCTGTAACGTCACTTTGTTTCCGACAGCCTGTAGCTCGACATTACTCGACTATGCTTCCGTCGTCGCAAAGCTCCTTGTCAGCAAGTCTCGTACTATCCGCCGCTTCTGGCCTCAAATCAACATCCGCGCTGATTTGCCCAGACAAAACTGCATCTCTTCATCGGCGAATGCTACGGCCGCAATCCAAGGCAATCTTCATTATTTCAGCGCTTCCTTAGCAACCGCTAATTCAATCGTTCTTAGCTGAAATATTTGTCAAGCAGGGCCAGGTATTCAGCCTTGCTATAGACCGGGCGGAAGTCCTGCTTGATCTTTTTGGCGCTGGCGGCGTCGTCGACCAGCAGGTCGATGACTGTCATCGCCATCAATTTGGCCGGCTGGACGCAGGCGAAACCATAGTCGACCGCGCTGAACTCCTTGGTGTGCAGGGCGCCGCAGACGCCGCCGGTAAACGGGTGGATCGACGGCAACAGGTGAGAAACATCGCCCATGTCGGTCGAGCCGCCGAAATGGCCACTATCGACCACACACCCAGCCGGCAGCATCGTCAGGGCGTTGGCGCGGAAAATATCGTTCAGCGCCGGCATGCAGTTGAGCGGCAGGTAGCCGGGAATCGTGCGGATATGGGTCTCGGCGCCGACCGAATCGCCGCCCGCTTTGAAAGCGCGGGTGACTTTGCCGTAGGTGCCTTCGATCGCCTGCATGGTGCGGGCCCGCACATAGGTTTCCAGCCGCACGTCGGCCGGCACGGTGTTGACCAGGTCGCCGCCTTTGGTGATGATCGGGTGCACCCGGACGATGTCCTGGTCGCGGAAGGTTTCACGCAGGGCATGAACCCCCATCAGGCCGATCATTGCCGCGCTCAGCGCGTTGATCCCTTCGTGGGGCGCGCCGGCGGCATGAGCTTCCTTGCCGACATACTGGATGGTCATGCCGACGAAACCGTTGCAGGTTTCGCACAGGCTGACCCGGCCGGCGGGCGCGTCCTTGTCGGCATGGATCATCATCGCGATATCGATGTCGTCGAACTCGCCGCGGTAGACTAGCTCCTGCTTGCCGCCCAGATAGCGGATTTTCCCCTGTTCTCGCAGCTGTTGGCGAAATGCGATTTCCACATATTCTTCCGCCGGCGTGGCCAGGAAAGTGACGTTGCCGGCCAGTGAATCGGCAACACCGGACAGTTTGAGGCCGAGCGCTGCTCCCAGCATCGCGCCAAGCTGCAGATTGTGGCCACAGGCGTGGGCCGCGCCGGTTTCGGGATTGGCCGCCGGGCTGTCCGGGCAGATCACGGCGTCCAACTCGCCGATGACGGCGACGTTGGGCCCGGTAGCGCCAGGCTTCAGCTGGGCTTTGACGCCGGTCAGGGCCAGGCCTTGTCGGCAGGAATAATTCAGGTCGCCGAGGAACTTGCTGACGGCGGCGGCGGTTTTTGTCTCCTTGAAGCCGAGCTCCGGCGTTTTGCCGATCTCCTGCGCCACCTGCACGATTTGCTGGGTATGGTCGTCGATCGCCCGGCAGACCAGGTCTTTAAGTTGCTGTTTGTCCATTTGGCATGCGCCTCCTTATCGTATCCGAGGTATATTTCTTGCGCTTTATCAGTTTCGCTTTGAAAAAGCGAAAACCCTTTCAAATCTCGGAAAAAAGTTTGACGAAAAGGAAAAAACAGCCAACAGACAAAAGGCGTTTGCCGGAGAATGGCGAATTATATTTGATGGTAATAGGTATAAGGAATCTCTAAAACAATGAAGATTGCCTTGGATTTTGGCCGTAGTATTCGCCGATGAAGCTGCAACATTTGTCGTTGAAAATCAACAGGAAGTTGATTTTAGCGCAGAGCGACCGGATGGAGCATTCTGCGCGTCAAACAAATGGCAGCAGCAAATCGCTGCGAATCAAGGTCAAATACATCAGCAATCGGAATTGTTTCAGTGATTCGTGAATGCAGAATATTTCCAGGGTCTAAAATGCTCGAAAGAGGTGAAATTATGAAAATCGTATCGTTTACCTGCTACCAGGTGCCGCCGCGCTGGCTGTTTCTCAAGGTCACCACAGACGAAGGAATCGAGGGTTGGGGCGAGCCGGTGATCGAAGGAAGAGCCGCCACCGTCAAGGCGGCGGTGGAAGAACTGGGCGCGATGCTGGTCGGCAAAGACCCGCTACGAATCGAAGACCATTGGCAAATGATGTACCGGGGCGGTTTTTATCGCGGCGGACCGATTTTGATGAGCGCCATCGCCGGGATAGACCAGGCGCTGTGGGACATCAAGGGAAAGGCCCTGAATACGCCGGTATATCAGCTGCTGGGCGGCGCCTGCCGCGATTCGATCCGGGTCTATTCCTGGATCGGCGGCGACCATCCCAGCGAGGTGGGCAAGGCGGCGAAGGAGGTCGTGGCGCTGGGCTTCACTGCGGTCAAGATGAACGGCACCAACGAGCTGCAGATCGTCGACTCGTATCGCGAGATTGATGCGGCCGTGGCCCGGATCGCCGAAGTGCGGTCTGCCGTGGGGCCGGACATCGGCATCGGCATCGATTTTCACGGCCGGGTGCACAAGCCGATGGCCAAGGTGCTTGCCAAGGAGCTGGAACCGTACCGACCGCTGTTCATCGAGGAGCCGGTGCTGCCGGAAAACAACGAGGCGCTGCGCGAAATCGCCAACCACACCCACATTCCGATCGCTGTCGGCGAGCGGATGTTCTCCCGCTGGGATTTCAAACAGGTGCTGGCCGACGGCTACGCCGACATCATCCAGCCGGACTTGTCGCACGCCGGCGGCATCACCGAATGCAAGAAGATCTTTGCCATGGCCGAGGCCTATGACGTCGCAGTGGCGCCGCATTGCCCGCTGGGTCCGATCGCGCTGGCAGCCTGCCTGCAGGTCGATGCGACGGCCTACAACGCCTTCATCCAGGAGCAGAGTCTGGGCATCCACTACAACCAGGGCACGGACCTGCTCGATTACCTGCAGGACCGTAGCGTGTTCGCCTATGAAAACGGCGTGGTGAAGATTCCGCAGGGACCGGGACTGGGGATTGCGATCGACGAGGCGCATGTAAGGAAAATGGCGGCCGTCGGCCATGACTGGCACAATCCGGTCTGGCGGCACAAGGACGGGACGATCGCCGAGTGGTGAACCGGCGTTGCACAAAGGATTATTTCCCGGGAAATAAATGCGAGGAGGCAGACGGATGAAAAAACTGGAGATTTTGCAAAAAGTATTGCAGAGCGGCATCGTCGCCATAGTACGCACCGATGGTGCGGAAAAGGCGAAAAAATTGGTGAACGCAATCAACGAAGGCGGCATCAAAGTGATCGAAGTCACGATGTCGGTGCCGAACGCGCTGGATGTCATCAAGGAGTTGTCGGTACTTTGCGCCAAAGAGCAGATCACGCTCGGCGTCGGCTCGGTGCTGGACCCGGAGACCGCCCGGGCGGCGATTCTGGCCGGAGCGGAATACGTGGTCACGCCCTGCTTGAATCCTGAAGTCATCAAACTCTGCAACCGCTATCAGGTGCCGTCGATGCCCGGCGCGATGAGCGTCAGGGAAGTGGTGGAAGCGATGGAGGCCGGCGCGGATATCGTGAAAGTGTTCCCCGGCGAATTGCTGGGACCGCAGTTCATCAAGGCGGTGCACGGACCGATCCCGCAGGCGCCGTTGATGCCGACCGGCGGTGTGCAGGCCGACAACGTGGCGGAATGGTTCGCGGCCGGCGCGGTGGCGCTCGGCGTGGGAGGTTCGCTGACGGCAGGCGCCAAGACCGGCGATTATGCGGCGGTCACGGCGGCGGCCCGTGTGTTTGTCGAAAAAATCAAGGCCGCCAGAAACGGCTGAGGGAGGAACTGACGATGAGTAAGAAAGTAGTGACGTTCGGTGAAGTGATGATGCGGTTGGCGCCGCCCGGTTATCAGCGGTTCGTGCAGGCGAACTCGTTCGACGCGACCTATGCCGGCGGTGAGGCCAACGTTGCCGCCTCACTGGCCCAATACGGTTATGACGCCTATTTTGTCACCAAGCTGCCGCCGACTGAACTCGGCCAGGCCTGCAAGTCCTTTTTGCAGAAGTACGGCATCAAGACTGACTACATCAAGATGGAAGGCGGACGGCTGGGGATTTACTTCCTCGAGACCGGCGCATCGCAACGCGCTTCCAAAGTGATTTACGACCGCAAGGATTCGGCGATCGCCCAGGTTCAGCCGGGCGAGTTTGACTGGCCGGCCGTCTTTGCCGATGCCGCGGTGTTCCATATCACCGGCATCACGCCGGCCCTGAGCGACAACGCGGCGGCTGTCAGCCTGGAGGCGGTGCAGGCGGCGAAAAAGGCCGGCCTGACCGTCAGCTGCGACCTGAACTTCCGCAAGAACCTCTGGAGTTCGGCCAAAGCCGGTGCGGTGATGAGCAGCCTGATGCCGTATGTAGACATTGCGATCGCCAACGAAGAGGATGCGGAGAAAGTGTTCGGCATCAAGGCGGAAAACACTCACCTGGAATCCGGCAAGATCGACGACGGCGGCTACCGGGAGGTGTGCCGCAAACTGGTGGAGCGGTTCGGTTTCAAGAAAGTGGCGATCACGCTGCGGGAAAGCTACTCCGCCTCCGACAACGGCTGGTCGGCGATTCTGTTCGATTCGGCTCTGAACGAGTTTTATAAATCGAAAAAGTATGACATTCACATCGTCGACCGGGTGGGCGGCGGCGACTCGTTCGGCGGCGGCCTGTTGTACGGACTGCTGCAGGGGATGGACAACCAGCGGAGCATCGAGTTCGCGGTGGCGGCATCCTGCCTGAAGCACAGCATCCCCGGCGACTTCAACCTGGTCAGCGTGGCCGAGGTCGAAGCGCTGATGAAGGGCGACGGCTCGGGGCGGGTTCAGCGGTAGGGAGACTGTTTTTGGCGGGAAAATCCGCAGCGCTATACAAGCAGGAAATGCG
>JARKPC010000136.1 GCA_029975435.1 Propionivibrio sp.
ATCGAGCAACTCGAATTTGCCCAAAAAGCGAAAGACGGAAATTTCTACGAGTTGTCGGCTGTGGACGCGCGGCTGCGCGAGCTGCGCAAGCAGCACATGGAAGAAGAGAAGAGGAAGCGCAACGGCGGTTAGAATGACAGGCTTCGTTTCAGCGGGAGTTCGTCATGGAGGTTGATCGGGAATTGGATGTCAAGGGTCTGAATTGCCCTTTGCCGATATTGCGTACCAAGAAAGCGCTGTCCGAAATGCACTCGGGCCAGGTACTGCGTGTCGTCGCCACCGACGCACACGCAGTCAAGGATTTTCGGGCGTTTGCCAAACAGACGGGCAATGAATTACTCAATGTGACTGAACTTGATGCAGTGTTCGAATTCCTGTTCAAGCGCAAGTAACCTTCTTTTTTCTCGGGGTCAGTAATGCCCTTGGGGGAATGCCCGCAAGATTGTTTTGCGCTCTTCGATGACGATCACGGGACAGCACGGCTTCTGAGCGGTTATCGTCGCTCCTTTTCGTTTGACGGCAACCTGGATGGCGCCGCTCTCGATGCTGCATTTGCAGCTACCGAAATGGCTGTCGGCCAAGGCGAGTGGGTAGCGTTGGCCGCCAGCTACGAACTCGGCGCGTTGCTCGAACCGGCCGTTCACCGGGATCCCACGAGGCAACCGCTTCTTCGAGGCTGGGTGTTCGGGCAGTCGGAATGTCTGGATGCTGCGGGTGTCGCCGCGTTTCTCCACGAGCGCTTGTCCCGACTGTCAGATCAGCAACGTGTCGCCGGCATCGCGGAGGTTCGTCCTGCGCTTGATCTCGACGGTTACGTGACAAAGGTCCAGCAGATTCGGCGCTGGATTGCCGAGGGCGATTGCTACCAGATCAATCTGACTTTCCCGTTGCGGTTTCGCTACTTCGGGCATCCCCTGGCGCTTTATGCCGGGTTGCGTCGGCGTCAGCCCGTAAGGCACGGTGCGTATTTGTCGGTTCCTGGCGGGCCGTTGCTATCCTTGTCGCCGGAGTTGTTCTTCGAGCGGCGTGGGCGGCGTGTGGTGACACGGCCGATGAAAGGAACCGCGCCGCGTGGTTCCACCCCCATCGAGGATGCGGAAAACCGGTGCGCTCTGCTTGCTTCGGCCAAGGAGCGCGCCGAGAACATCATGATCGTCGACCTGCTGCGCAACGACCTGGGGAGGCTGGCGGATGCGGGCAAGGTGCGCGTCGATGCGCTGTGCGAGGCCGAGGCCTATCCGACCCTTTGGCAATCGGTGTCCACCGTGTCTGCGGAATTGCCCGATGTCGGGCTGCGCGATCTTTTTACGGCGCTGTTTCCGTGCGGGTCGATCACCGGGGCGCCGAAGATTCGCGCCATGCAGCGCATCGCCGAGTTGGAGGACTCGCCGCGTGGCATCTATACGGGATCGATCGGTTGGCTGGCGCCCGGGGGCGATTGCCGCTTCAACGTGGCGATCCGTACACCGGAACTTGGCGTGGACGGCTACGGGCGCCTTGGCATCGGTGGCGGGATTGTCATCGATGCGCAACCAGAGCGCGAATACGCCGAGTGCCTGCTGAAGGCGCGCTTTCTGACAGGCTTCGATCCGGGCTTCGAGCTGATCGAGACGCTTCGCCTGGAGCAGGGGCGATATCCGTTCCTCGAGTTGCACTTGCAGCGCTTGTCATCCTCGGCCGTTGCGCTGGGGTTCGCCTGCCCGATGTCCGAGATTCGCGATGCCTTGCAGAGACGGGCCGCCGGGAATGGTGTTGGTCTGCATCGGGTTCGCTTGACGCTGGCGCATTCCGGTGAATGGGGAGCGACCTCGGTGGCGTTCTTGGATGACCCTTTGTCGAAGTCGGCGATTATCGCGTCCGAGGTGCTGGATCCATCGGACTATATGTTGCGGCACAAGACGAGCGCGCGCAGCCGCTACGACGGGGCTCTGAAATCGCTGGAAGGGGTTCCGGGTGCGTTCGATGCAATCTTTCTCAATAGTCGCGGCGAAGTCTGCGAGGGGGCGCGCAGCAACGTTTTTGTCGAACGCGATGGAGTGTTACTGACGCCGCCGCTACACTGCGGCCTGTTGCCGGGCGTGCTGAGGCGTCACTTGCTCGAGTCGGGGCGCGCCGTGGAACGCGTGTTGACGCGCGAGGACCTGTTCGGCGATGCGTCCGTCTATCTTGGCAATGCCCTGCGCGGGTTGGTCCGCGTCACCGTGTCGCGTCGATCCTGACCCTCAGCTTTTTCCGGTGCTGCCAAACCCGCCGGCGCCGCGCGTGCTTGTGTCGAACTCGTCAACGACGTTGAAGGCGACCTGAAGCACCGGTACGACGACCAGTTGTGCAAGGCGGTCGAGCGGGTTGAGCGTAAAGCTCTCTTTGCCGCGATTCCAGGTCGACACCATGATCTCGCCCTGGTAGTCCGAATCGATCAGGCCCACCAGGTTGCCGAGCACGATGCCGTGTTTGTGGCCAAGGCCCGAGCGCGGCAGGATCATCGCGGCCAGGCCGGGGTCTTCGAGGTGAATCGCCATGCCCGTGGGGATCAACAGGGTTTCGCCGGGGCGGATGTCGACGGGGGCCTCGATGCAGGCGCGCAGGTCGAGACCCGCCGACCCGGGCGTGGCGTAATGCGGCGGCGTGTCCTTGAGGCGCGGATCTAGGATGCGGACGTCAATGCGGTGCATTCGGGTTCTCCAGCAGGAAAACGATGCGCGCGATCAGTTGGCGCGCGAGTTCGAGTTTCGGGGCGGGGGCGAGCGGTTGCTGGCCGCCATCGTCGAACAGGATCAGGGTGTTGTCGTCACCGCCGAAGCCGTCCTGGATCAGGTTGCCGACGATCAGCGGAATCTTCTTGGCGCGACGTTTCTTCTCGGCATACTCGGCGAGATTCTGCGTTTCAGCGGCGAAGCCGACGCACAGCGGCGGCCGGGGCAGGGCGGCAACGTCAGCGAGGATGTCCGGATTCTGCACGAGTTCGATCACCGGCGGCGGCGCGCCATCCTTCTTGGTCTTTTGTCCAGCGACGATCTTCGGGCGGTAATCGGCGACTGCGGCTACGCCGATGAATACATCTTGGTTTGCAGCGCGCTTGAGGACTTCCGCGTGCATTTCCAGCGCGCTGGTGACGTCGATGCGGGTGATGCCACGGGGCGTCGGCTGCGACACCGGGCCACAGACCAGTGTGACGTTGGCGCCGGCCTCGCGGGCTGCGCGCGCAATGGCAAAGCCCATCTTGCCGCTGGACAGATTGGTGATGCCACGTACCGGGTCGATGGCTTCGAAGGTCGGGCCGGCCGTCATCAAGACGCTCCTGCCCTTGAGCAGCTTCGGCTGGAAATGCGCGATCACTTCCGCGAGTATCTCCTCGGGTTCGAGCATTCGCCCGTCGCCGATTTCGCCGCAGGCCTGCTCGCCGCTTGCCGGGCCGAGAACGATTACGTTGTCGCTGAGCAAGGTAGCCATGTTGCGCTGCGTCGCGGGGTTGGTCCACATCTGCCGGTTCATTGCCGGCGCGACCAGCAGCGGGCAATCGCGCGCCAGGGTCAGCGTTGTCAGCAGGTTGTCGGCGATGCCGTTGGCGACCTTGGCGAGGAAATCCGCCGAGGCCGGGGCGATCAGCAGCACGTCGGCGTCACGGGAAAGCTGGATGTGCGCCATGCTGTTGGCGACGCCGGAGTCCCACTGGTCGGTGAAAACACGGTTTCCAGAGAGTGCCTGAAACGTTGTTGGCGTCACGAAATGCGTCGCGGCCTCGGTCATGGCGACTTGCACCGAAGCCCCCTGTTTGACCAGCAGGCGTACCAGTTCGGCGGCCTTGTATGCGGCAATTCCGCCTGTAACCCCGAGCGCGATCCGCTTTCCTTTTAATTCCATATGGATTTCCCGTTAAAATTCCGGTCGGTCATTCTAACCGAGAACATTTCATGGCAATTACCGATTGGCCTGAGGAGGAACGTCCGCGGGAACGCTTGCTCGCACGCGGCGCCGCATGCCTGTCGGACGCTGAATTGCTGGCCATTTTTCTCCGTGTTGGCGTGAAGGGGAAGAGTGCTGTCGATCTGGCGCGCCAGTTGATCGGTCATTTCGGCAGTCTCAACGGACTGTTTGCGGCGAGCGAATCGGCCTTCTCAGCCATTCCCGGCATGGGCCTGGCGAAATACGCGCAGTTGCAGGCGGTTCTGGAAATGGCGCGGCGGGCTCTTGCCGAACCGATGAAGGAGCGGGATGCATTCTCCAGTCCGGCGGCCGTGCGCGACTATCTGCGCTTGCACCTCTCCGGGCATTCCTTTGAGGTGTTCTTTGCGCTGTGGCTTGACTCGCAGCATCGTTTGCTGGCGGCCGAAGAACTATTCCGGGGGACGTTGGCCCAAACCAGCGTCTTCCCACGGGAAATCGTCAAGCGGGCGCTGGAGCACAACGCGGCGGCTGTTGTTTTTGCGCACAATCATCCCTCCGGTGTGGCGGAGCCGTCGTCCGCCGACGAAACGCTCACACGCAGTCTCAAGCAATCGCTGGCCTTGGTCGACGTCCGCGTGCTCGACCACTTTGTCGTGGCCGGTCAGTCTCCACCGTTGTCGTTTGCCGAACGCGGTCTCTTGTAACATTCGAACTCAAAAAAGTCTTGAACTAACCAAGGGGTTCGCGATAAAATCCCCGCCTTTCTCCCCGAGACCAACTGGAGTAACGATCATGGCACGTGTCTGCCAAGTGACGGGTAAAGCCCCGATGGTTGGGAACAACGTTTCCCACGCCAACAACAAAACGAAGCGCCGCTTCCTCCCGAATCTGCAGTACCGTCGTTTTTGGGTCGAAAGCGAAAACCATTGGGTTCGCCTGCGCGTATCCAA
>JARKPC010000144.1 GCA_029975435.1 Propionivibrio sp.
CCAGGAGCGGTTGCCTGCCCGGTTCGTCTTTCGCCGTCTTGCCGTCCTTGTCCGTATTCGTGCCGGCCTCCCAGGCTTTCACGGCCTGGACGTGGTGGTCGAGGTGGCCGGCGTGGGTTTTTGACTGTCTGGCGTTGTCCGGGGAAACTTGTTCGGGGCCGTGTTCGAGGGTATCGGCAGATTGCCTGGTAGCGACCCCGGCCAGGCTTTTCGTGAGCTGGTACGCGGCGTCGAGCGGGCTGTGGGCGGGGTCGCGGGCCAGTTGCCTGCCGCTGGCGATCAGGCGGCGGACGCTGCCTTCGCCGGTGAAGGTCTTGGTGGCGCGGTCCTTGGCCTGTTGCCGCAGGTTTGCGTAGCGGGCCATTTCATCCGGGTCGCTGCCGTAGTAGAGGGTCTGCGGGTCGTAGTCTTCGAGGGCGAGACTGGCGGGGTCGCCGGCCTCGCCCTGGGCGATGGCGGAGTCGTCGTCGCCGACGTGGGCGGCAACAGTCTTGTAGTCGTAGGAGAGGAGCGTGCTTTTGCCGCTCCGGAACTGCCGGGTGCCGTGCCAGACATCGAGGGCGTCGTCGGTCTCGACGCCGGCGGTGCGGTGGAAGCGGATGGCAGCGGGACGGGTGGCGCCGGTGCGGCCGAGGGGCTGTTCGGCGGTGAGCAACGGGAGGGTGGTGTTGTCGTCGAAGAGGACCAGGGTGTGGGCGGGGACGCGGTCGTCGGCGGGGGCGTCAGTCCGGTCGTCAGCACTGCGCAGGGAGCGTTCCGGGTCCGGGCCGTGGATGTAGCGGTAGGCGATGCCTTCTTCGGCGAGGAGGCGTTCGAGGAAGGCGAGGTCGGTTTCGCGGTACTGGAGGCAGTAGGAGCGGATCGGGTAGCGTTGCCGGGTGGCGTCGCGGAAGGTGAAGCTGCGGCGGAAGGCGGGGTGGGTGGTCTGGTGTTCGCGCAGGAGGGCGGCGACGATCTCGGGGACGGTCTTGTCCTGCCAGACGCGGCTGTTGCGGCGGTGGGCGAGGAGCGCCAGGGCGGGTTCGAGGGTGAGGGTGAAGAGACCGAAGCCGCCGTCGGCGCCGACCTGGTCGGCGCGGGTGACGAGGCCGGTGCAGAGGCGCTCGCCGCCGTCGGGGAGAAGGAGGCCAAGCTCGACCGGCTGGCCGAGCAGGCTCTTGAGTTCGAGACGGGTGTCGGGAGCGAGGCAGTCCAACGTGTAGCGGTAGCCGACGGAAAGGCCCTCGTCGCCGTGCAGGCGGTGGGGGAGGAGGCTCTCGGAAGTGAGGCCGGAATCAGGAGAAAAACGGAGCCGGAGAAGACGCCGGTGCTGGGTGAAGAGGGAGACGCCGGCGGCAGAAAGGTCGGAGAGCGTCGCGGCGAGCGGGGAGCGCGTGGCGGGGTCGGCGGAAGCAGCCATCGGGGGTCCGGCGAGAAACGGGAAGCCGGGATTTTACGCCAAATGCATTTTTATTGGGCGTGGGTGTATGACTTGTGCGTATGTCCGGAACTCCGGGTGGCACTTTTCGCTAAAGGGGCGATTGGCGTCCGAAAAAGACGATCGAAACGCGCGCGGATCAGTAGGTGCGCAGTGTCTCTCCACTCACCTTGTCGAACAAATGCATCTTCCCTGGTTCGATGGCGACCTCGATCTGCGTGCCGGGGGCGGGCCGCACCGCGTTGCCGAAGCGCCCGACGATGGCGTGCTGGCCCAGGGCGAAATGCACGAGGTTCTCCGCGCCCATCGGTTCGATCAGTTCCACTTTCAGCGACAGCTTCGGCCAGCCGGCGGGGGTTGCGGAATCGGCCAGGTGCAGGTTTTCCGGGCGGATGCCGAACTCGACGTCGCTACCGAGGCGATCCTGGATGGCGGGCAGCAAGGCGTCGGGAAGCGGCAGGTGATGGATGCCGGCCAGGTTGAGCATCGGGCGCCCATCGTTGGCAACGACGCCGGCATCGACGAAGTTCATCGGCGGCGAGCCGGTGAACCCGGCGACGAAGCGGTGGCGCGGCTGATGGTAGATTTCGTCGGGCGTGCCGACCTGGACAATGACGCCGGCGCGGAGGACGACGATGCGGTCGGCCAGCGTCATCGCCTCGACCTGGTCGTGCGTGACGTAGATGGTCGTCCCTTTGAGGCGGTGGTGCAGCTTCTTGATCTCGGCGCGCACCTGGTTGCGCAGCAGGGCGTCGAGGTTGGACAGCGGTTCGTCGAACAGGAACACCTTGGGCTGGCGCACGATGGCCCGTCCCATGGCCACGCGCTGGCGCTGCCCGCCAGAGAGCGCCTTGGGCAGGCGTTCGAGCAGATGGCTGATTTGCAGCGTCTCGGCTGCGGAATGAACGCTTTCCTTGATCCGGTCCGCCGGAGTTTTGCGCAGGCGCAGCCCGAAGGCCATGTTCTCGAAGACGGTCTTGTTCGGGTAGAGCGCGTAATCCTGGAAGACCATGGCGATGTCGCGGTCCCGCGGCGGCAGGTCGTTGACCACCTGCCCGTCGATCAGGATCTCGCCGGCGGTGATGTCCTCGAGTCCGGCGACCATGCGCATCAAGGTACTCTTGCCGCAGCCCGACGGGCCGACGAAGACGATGAATTCGCCGTCCCGGATGTCGAGATCCACCCCGTGGATGACCGGCGTGGCATCGTAGCTCTTGAAGACGTTTTTCAGGCTGACTGCACTCATTGACCAACCTTTCGTTCTTGTTTATCCCTTTTATCCTTTAACCGCTCCCTGGGTCATCCCGGCGATCAGCCGTCGCTGGATGAACATGAACAGCACGGTGACCGGCAGCGCGCCGACGACCCCGCCGCCGGTGAGCAGTCCCCATGCAATCTCGTATTCCCCGATCAGCGTCTGGATGGCGACGGTGAGGACGCGCACGTCCTGCCCGGCGAGCACCGAGGCGTAAAGGTATTCGTTCCACGAGGTGATGAAGATGTAGATGCCGGTGGCGATGATGCCCGGCAGCGTCACCGGCAGCACCACGCGCAGCATGGCGCCGAACGGGCGGCAGCCGTCGACCTGCGCCGCCTCGTCGAGGCTGCGCGGCACGGCGTTGAAGTAGCTGATCATCATCCAGGTGGCGAACGGGATGGCGAAGGTCGAATGCGCCAGAATCAGCCCGAGGTGCGTATCGAGCAGCTGCAGATGCTTCATGATGATGAACAGCGGGATGATCAGCAGCACCACCGGGAACATGTTGATCAGCAGGAAGGTGAGCATCAGTGTCCGCCGCCCCCGGAAACGGTAGCGGGAAAACGCGTAGGCCACGGTGATGCTCACCGACAGGCCGAGGACCACGGCGCCGCTGGCGACGACGAAACTGTGCCCGAGGTTCTTGAGAAAGCCGGTGCGGGAGAACAGGCGGACGTAGTTTTCCAGCGTCACCACGTCCGGCAGGAGGCTGCGGTTGGCCGAGAACAGCGTCGATTCGGGCTTCAGCGAGGTGATCAGCATCCACAGGTACGGGCCGATGGCGAACAGGACGATCGCCGCCATCGGCAGGTGCAGCAGGAAGAAGCGTCGGGCGGGCGATGCTTTCGCCGTTCTCATTCCATGCCCTTTCCGACGCGGCGCAGGTAGAGCAGGATGAAGCCGAGCAGCAGCTGGGCGAAGGTCACGGCCAGCGCCGAGCCGTAGCCGAAGTCCATGCTGCTGTAGGTGCGCTTGAAGGCGTAGAGCGGCAAGGTGTGCGTCGCGTAACCGGGGCCGCCGCCGGTCATTACGTAGATCACGTCCATCGAATTGGCGACCCAGATGATGCGCAGCATGACGGCGGTGACCAGCACGCTTTTGAGCCCCGGCAGGGTGATCTCGACGAACTGCTGCCAGGTCGTGGCGCCGTCGATGGCGGCGGCTTCATAGAGGTTGGCCGGGATCGTCTGCAGACCGGCCAGGATCATGATGGCGAAGAAGGGGAAGCCCTGCCAGACCAGTGCGGCGATGATCGAGTACAGCGCCGTGTCCGGATTGGCCAGCCACGGGATCGCGCTGTTGAGCAGGCCGACGCGCAGCAGCAGGTCGTTGAGCAGGCCGACCTGCGGATGGTAGATCCACGACCACATCAGGCCGATCACCACGCTGGGCAGGGCCCACGGGATCAGGATCAGGCTGCGCGCCAGCGTGCGCCAGCGGAACTGCTGGTTGAGCAGCAGTGCGGTGACGAAGCCGAGAAGCAACTGCAACGGCACGGTGATGCCGATCCACAGCGCGGTACGCCCGAGCGAGGCCCAGAACACCGGGTCGTGGGCGATGGCGACGAAGTTGTCGAAACCGATGAAGCGCATCGCTTTCGGTTTCCACAGGACGTCGTAGTACAGGCTGGTGATGGCCGCCTGCAGCATCGGGTAGAAGACGACGACCAGCGTCGCCACGACGGCCGGCGAGAGCAGCCAGTACGGCATGCGGCGGAGGCTGGAACGGTGGCTCATGAGTCTCCCGGCGGCTGTGGCTTCCGTCCCCCGGCTTGCGCCGGGATGACGGAGTTCTGTCGTTGTCTTCGCCTACTTCGTCGCGTAGTGCTTCTCGATCGCTGCCATCATCTGCTCGGGCGTGATCTCGCCGGTCAGCGCGCGCTGCATGTTCACCGGCCACACCGTATTCACGAAATCGGCCGTCTGCGGCACGGCGGGCAGGGTCTTGGCGAAGGGCAGCGAATCGACCGTTGCCTTGACGAAGCGCGCCTCGAAGGCGGCCTTGTCGGCGCCGCTGCGCGTCACCGTCATCTGGCCGGTGGCCTGGTTGAACTTGACGTTGTTGTCGCCTTCGCTGAGGAAGGCCATCCACTTCCACGCCGCGTCCTTGTTCTTCGACGCCTTGAACAGCGCCGTCGACTCGTCGCCGAACGAGGTCCAGCGGCCGCCGTTGCAGGATGGCGCCGGCACGGCGGAGACCTTGTCGCCGAGCGCCGCGACCATCGTTTTCGACGAGCCGATGTGGTGGAAGATCATCGCCGTGCGGCCGGATTTGAAGGTGCTGATGATCTCGTTGAAGCCATCGTTCGGCGCCGACGGAGGCGCGACCTTGTGCTTGCGGAACAGGTCGACGTACCAGGTATTGGCGGCGACGGCTTTGGGCGAGACCATTCCGCCCGGCGTAAAGTCGGCCTGCGACAGGACGAACGGTCCCCAGTTGTCGTAGCCGCCCTTGCCGCCGCGCAGGCCGAAACCGAACAATTCGATGCCGTCGTTGGCGCTGGCCGGCAGCGTCAGCTTCTTTGCCGCGTCGAGGAAGGCTTCACAGGTGGCGGGCGGTTCCAGTCCGGCCTTGGCGAACAGGTCGGCGCGGTAATAGAGGTAAACGACGACGTACTGCAGCGGCAGGTAGTACTGCTTTCCGTCCGGGCCCTTGTTGATCTCCAGCAGGTTGTTGCCGAGGTCGTCCTTGCCGGGCCAGGCGGCGACCTGCCGGTCGATCGGTTCGAGGGCGCTCATCTCGAGGAGTTGCGGTTGCTGGGCCAGCTTGACCATCGCCACGTCGGGAGCCTTGCCGCCGACGATCGAGGTGAACAGCTTGTCGTAATAGTTGTTCCAGGGAATGTTCTCGGCCTTCACCTTGATCCCCGGATTCTTGCCTTCAAAGCCGGCGACCAGTTCGTCCATGAGCTTGGTGCTTTCCGGATTGTCGAAGTGGTACCAGAAGTTCACGGTGGATTGCGCCCAGGCATGACTGGCGGCGAAACCCGAAAGGGCGGTTGCGAGGATGATACCGAGTGTGGCTTTCTTGGACATGTTGGACCCCCATTACGATTGGTTTGTGATTACCGCATGCTGATTTCCTGTTCCTTGATACGAGAGATTGAAACGTGGGTTACATACTGCTGCGCAACTGCATGAATGCGGCGATGTTGTCCAGGGTGGCGACGGCTTCCGGGAGGGCGTCGCTCCACTGCAGGAAGTTGTGGATGACGCCCGCAACCTGGCTGAATTCGAACGGCGTGTTGGTCAGCGCCAGTTTCCTCGCCAGCTTGATGCTGTCGTCGCGCAACGGGTCGAGTTCCGCTGCGATGATGAGAAGTGCCGGCAGGTCGTGCAGGTCGGCCTCGACAGGGAACAGCCGCGGCCGGGCGAAGTCTGGCAGCTCCGCCGGCCGATAGTTGTCGAGGAACCAAGCCATGCGTTCAGTGGTGAGACCGAATTGCCCCTGACCGAAGAGGTGGTGCGATTCCTTTCCTTCCTCCCCGCAGTAGACGCCGTAGACCAGCGCGGCGCCCAACGGCTGGAGTTCGTCGAGGCTGCGCAGATCGAGCATCATGGCCAGGGCCAGGTTGGCGCCGGACGAGTCGCCGGCGACGAACCAGGGTTGCCCGGAAGTGTCTTGCCCGCGCAGCCAGCGCCAGGCCCAGGTGCAGTCGTTGAGGCCGCAGGGGAAGGGAAATTCGGGAGCGAGCGCGTAATCGACGCCGAAAACCGCAAACCCGGTACGCTCGGCCAAGCGTGACATGATGCCCATGAATGAATCAGTGTTGCCGAAAGTCCAGCCTCCGCCGTGGATATACAGCAGCTTGCCTTTGGATTCGGCGTTGGCCGTTTGGATGCGCACTGCCGGAATCGGGCGGGTCGGATGGCGCGAGAACGGGTTCTGCGGGATTTCGAAGCGTTCGATGGCGAAGCGCTGCGCGTCGATCCGGTTCCAGCGGGCGTGGCGCTGCTCGAAGATCTTGCGCCCCTCGGCTGGCGATAGCGTCGTCACATTGGGGTAGTCAGCCTCCTCGCGTGCAAGTTGCACGAAGACGTTGCGCATCGCGTCCGACATCCGGCTGGCCGGTGAACGCACGTCGGGCGTGTCGCCCGACGTGGTGTCGAAGATGCTGGAGACATGGTGGCTGACGGCTTCTTCGACGAATTCACCGTTACCGGTCTGCAGCGCGCCGATGATGTTGCGGTGGCGTTGTGCAGTCTCCAGCAGGGCGCGACGTTTTTCCGACTGGGAAATCTTGTTGCGGTGGTTTACCACCGAGCAACGCGTGAGCACCGGGGTGAGTGCCGGCAGGCAGGCGATTTCGAACAGCTTCATGTGAAACTCGAGATCCTTCTCGAACAGGGCGTATCCGTCGTCCCGGGTCGCGGCTTCTTCCATGGCCTCGACGATGCGCTCGAGGGCCTCAATGTCGGCTTCCGTCAGCCGCTCGAGCGATAGCCGCGCGGCGCGCACCTCCAGCATTCGGCGCAATTCGAGGAATATCTCGGATTCGACGGGCGTGACAGGGGAGACCGTCGTGCCACGGTAGCCCTGGCGCACGATCAGGCCGTCTTCCTGCAGGCGCAACAGGGCTTCGCGTACGGTGCTCTGGCTGCAGCCAAGCGCGCCGGCGAGCTCCAGCTCGACCAGTTGTTGCCCCGGCAGCAGTTCGGACATGACGATCTGCCTTTTGAGTCGGCGGTACAGATCGTCGACCTTGCTCGACGTTTCCTTGCGCGTGGCCATGACGTTGCTCGTCTTCCCGTGCAATCAGTCCTGGGAGGTCCGGCTCAGAGCTGTCGCCGAAGTACCGCGATTTCGCCCGACGACAGCGTCTGAACCTCACTGTTATCCATGGACGTGTTTCTGTTCTCCATGAGGATCAGTTTGGCATCCTTCGTGGTGATGGTGTCATGCCAAACCGAATGATGAATGCAATATACCCTGTTTTTCTCCATCGGGATGCAGCGGATGTCCGAGCAACTGTTGTCGGACGAATGATCGACGAGCAAGGTGCAACCGCCCTCGAGCAGGACGAAGACTTCGTCGGTCAGCATGTGGCGCTCCATGCTGTCAAAATGCGCGGCGTCGTTGGCCGGTTTCCAGTTCTTGATACCGACGAACCAGTCGCCGCTCTCGACGACGCGTTTCAGACCCTCGCCCTCGAAGCTTGCGATGCTCAGCTTGTTTGCGCTCATTGTTTGTCTCCCACGAGTTTTCTGGCGTTTTCGGCGATGTGCCGGGCGGTAAGGCCGTAGTGCTCGAGCAGCGCGTCGGGCGTTCCGGACTGGCCGAAGCAGTCCTGGAGGCCCATGCGCAGGAGCCGCGCCGGGCTGCCTTCGGCGAGCACTTCCGCGACGGCCGAACCAAGTCCGCCGATCACCGAATGATCTTCGACCGTGATCAGCCGGCCGGTCTTGCCGGCCGCTTCGATGATTGCATCGCGGTCGATCGGCTTGATCGTGTGCATGTTCAGTACGGCGGCTTCGATGCCTTCCTGTACGAGTTGTTCTGCGGCGAGAAGCGCCTGGTAGACCATCAGTCCGGTGGCGATGATGGTGATATCGGCGCCGGGGCGCAGGGTATTGGCCTTGCCGATGGTGAACGGTGCATCGTCCTCGGTGAAGTACGGAGCGGGGGGGCGGGTGACGCGGATGTACACCGGGCCGGGATGATCGATGGCGGCACGCAGCGCCTTGCGCATCTCGATAGCGTCGCAAGGAACAAGAACGGTCATGCCGGGGATGCTGCGCATCAGCGAGATGTCCTCGATGCTCTGGTGGCTGCCGCCGTCTTCGCCGACGGTCAGGCCATTGTGGCTGAGCGCCAGGGTGACGTTGAGGTGCGGGTAACAGATGCTGTTGCGCACCTGTTCAAAGGCGCGTCCGGCGCCGAAGATCGAGAAGGTGCTGGCGACCGGCGTGAGTCCGCTGATGGCCAGTCCGGCGGCGACGCCCATCATGTTCTGTTCGGCAATGCCGAGATTGAAGAAGCGCTCCGGATACTTCTCGCCGAAGACGCAGGTCGTCGTGGCGTGTGCCAGGTCGGCGTCGAGAACCACCACGTCGGGTCGTTCCGCGCCGAGTTCTGCCAGCGCCTCGCCGTAGGCCACGCGGATCGCTTTTGTTCCCCTGATGTTGAGTATGCTCATCTTAAGCCTCCAACTCCGCCAGCGCCTGCTCCGTTTCTTCCGCGCTGGGGGCCTTGCCGTGCCAGCCGGCCTGGTTTTCCATGAACGACACGCCCTTGCCCTTGACTGTATGCGCCAGGATGAACTTCGGCTTTTCCGTCGTCTTGCGGTAGGCGGCGAGCAGTTGGCCGATATCGTGCCCGTCGGCCTCGACGACCTCGAAACCGAAAGCCTGCAGCTTGGCCTTGATGTTGCCGAGGCACATCACGTCGTCGTTGGCGCCGTCGATCTGCAGGCCGTTGTGGTCGAGGATCACGGTGAGGTTGGTCAGCCCGAAGTGCACCGCCGACATCATCGCTTCCCAGAATTGCCCTTCCTGCATCTCGCCGTCACCAACCACGGCGAATATCTTCTGCGGCGTGCCTTTCAGACGGGCGCCCAGCGCCAGCCCAACAGCGATCGAGCAGCCCTGCCCGAGTGAGCCGGTGGAGGCATCGACGCCGGGGGTCTTCTTCATGTCGGGATGCCCCTGGAGGCGCGAGCCGAGTTGCCGCAGCGTCAGGAGTTCTTCGCGCGGAAAATAGCCGCGGTGTGCGAGCACGGCGTACAGCGCCGGGGCGGCGTGGCCCTTGCACAGAATACACTTGTCGCGCATCTCGGGTGGGAGCGCAGGGTCGGCAAGCATTTCCTTGAAATAAAGCGTAGCCAGGATTTCGGTGCAGGAAAGCGAGCCGCCTGGGTGCCCTGATTTCACTCGGCCGATCATCTTGATAATGTCGGAGCGGATAATCCGGCACAGTGCTTGCACTTCTGCTTCTGTCATTTCAGCCCCCTCCGAATTGTGCGTGTGAGATGCGCAACGAATGCGCAATGAACTCAGCAGAAAAACGAAACTGCTTCGTCAGATTATATTATCGATAATAGTATCGATAATATAAAAAGAGTCAACGGCTCGTCCTAGGGGAGTCCTTCGCTGCCGTAACGGGTGGCGTGCCGGGCTGCTCCCGGCCGATGATGCTCGTTCACCGCCTTTAAGGTGCTGAACGTTGGCGCGCGGTTTTTCTCGAAAGCCGCCGTGTGGGTGTCTGCACGGATCAGCGCCGATGTGGTCGGTTGCTCCCTTCATGCGGCTCAGTTAGGATTAAACGACTGGTGCCCAATGAGTGAGGTGCATGCCATGTCACAATCCGATGCCACGCCAAATGGCGCTGAACCCAGCAGCGAGGAAATTTCGCGAGTTCTGGCCAATATCGTCATTCCGCCGTGCCCGCGGATCGTCACGGCCATGGTGCAGGAAGCGCGCAGTGACGATCCGGATCTGTTGAAACTCGACAAGCTGATCTGCGGCGACATGGGGCTGGCATCCGCGGTTATCAAAACTGCCAATTCGCCATTCTACGGATTGAACCACAAGGTTCAGGCGGTGAAGTCGGCACTGCAGGTACTCGGGATTCGTTCGGTCACGAATATTGTTTCACTGCTCGCACTGCGCAATGCACTCGGCGCTCCGGGGGCCGCCTCCGATCAATTCTGGGATCAATTCTGGGATCGCACCAATTACCATGCGATTGCCTGCGCGCGCCTGGCGCGGCAACTGCGCTTCATTTCGACGGAAGGCGCCTTCACTTTCGGCTTGTTCAACGACTGCGGCATCCCCGTCCTGGCCCAGCGCTTTGCCGACTACACGGAAACCCTGCGATTGGCCAGCGCCACCGACCGGCCCCTGGTCGAGTTGGAAAATGAGCGCCACCAAGTCTCCCACACGCTCGTCGGCGCCATTCTTGCCCGTACCTGGCAACTCCCCGACCTGGTTTGCGACGCGATCCGCGATCATCACCGCTTCGAGACTCTCTACGGAGAAACCATGGCAGGCCAGGGCGACGTTATCGCGCTGACGGCCATTTCGCTGATTGCCGACGATCTGGTAAATGATTTTCTCGGAGCGCCTCAGGATTCCGCATGGCTGCGGCACGGCAGACAGGCGCTCGATTATCTCGGCTTCGACGAGGATGAACTGCTCGAAAGCAAGACCGACATTCTCGAGGAGATGCAAGAAGCGCAGGCTTATCGCAAATAGCCTCAATCGCGCGCCTTGGGGAGCCTGCCTGCTTCGCCCTGTCTTGTTGCAAGGCGTCGGGCAGTGCGCCGCGCTTCGGCTCTCAGGTCTTTTCCGCGGTCATCAGGAAAACGGGGTAGCCTCGCTCCGGCTTGCCCTTGCGGACCTCGAAAACGGTCGAAAAGCCGATGTTCCTGAAACCCGCTCGTTCGGCGCGCTGTGCCAGATCGTGGCGATCAAACCCTTTGTGTCCGGAGAACTCGTCGCCGTGGAACGAGCCGTCCTCGCTGTCGAGGTCGGCGATGCAAAGGTATCCCGGGGTGCGAAGCAGGGCATGCAGGTTGCGCAGGATGGAGTCGGTATCGGGAATGTGGTGGAACGTCATCAGCGAATAGATGAGGTCGAAACGCTGTTCGGGCAACGGGTCGGTCGTCAGGTCAAGCTGGATGGGCGTCATGTTGGCGATGTCGGATGCGGCGATTTTTTCGCGCAGTACTTCGAGCATGCCGGTCGAACTGTCGGCCAGCGTGACCTGTTGTAAGTGAGGCTGCAAAGCGAAACTGAGCAAGCCGGTACCGCAGCCGTATTCGAAGCCGCTGCTGCCCTTTAAATTCGGGATGCGGCCGCGGATGGCGTCGGCTACAGCCAGTGCGCGTGCCGTCTTCATCGGGTCGTTGTCCCAGGTTCTGGCACGCGCGTCGAAGTCTCGTGCGGAATTCGAGGTATTCATGTTGTCCTGTGGTTCGGTGAAAACATGCAATCTATCAGATCAGTGACCCGACGCTGCGGCGATGTCCAGGGTGGCCTTGTCACGTTCTCCCGAACAGTACTTGTCGAGGGCCTTCGAGAACTCGGAATCTGCTTCGGAAGCGAGTTCGAAAAGCGTCATCGACGATCGGAATTTCAGATGGTCTACGTGGCCAAAAATCTGTTCGAGCGACTTCCCTTCCAGCGCGTTGACCGTCGCGGTGCACTCGGCCAGCCGCGGTCCGAGCAATGAATGCGCCAGATAGGCGCGCGCTTCGTCGATATCTTTGATGGCGTAGTATTGGGCCGTTGGGCTGAAGCCCAGTCCCTGGATCTGCGGGAAGATGAACCACATCCAGTGAGAGCGCTTCTGACCGTTCTGAAGTTCCCGCAAGGCGGTTGCGTAAGCGTTTTCCTGAGCCTGGATGAATCGGGCGAGATTGTAGGGGTCTGAAGGCATGGTGCCCTCCAATCAAGGAGTGTGAATCAAGGATAGACCATGCCGTGGCCGAATGAGAAACAGCCGGCGTGCGGGGGCACAACCGGCTGCCTGTTGGTGGCTGCGCCGTTCAGCGCTTCAGCCGTTCAAGCTGCGGCTTGAGTTTCTCGACCGTCGCCGCGAAATCGGCGAGGCGTTTCTTCTCCTGTTCGACGACCTGCGCCGGGGCGCGGGCGACGAAGCTTTCGTTAGCGAGCTTGGCGGTGGCCTTGACGATTTCACCTTCAAGGCGGGCGATTTCCTTTGACAGCCGCTCGGTCTCGGCGGCGACGTCGATTTCGATCTTGAGCATCAGGCGGATTTCGCCGACCACGGCGATCGGGGCGTTGGCCTCTTCCGGCATGGTGTCGACGATCTGCACGTCGGCAAGCTTGGCCAGTGCCTTGAGATAGGGTGCGCAGCGTTGCAGGATTTCGCTGTTGCCGCTGGCGATCAAGGGCACCTTCTGCGCCGGCGAAATGTTCATCTCGCCGCGCAAGTTGCGGCAGGCATAGGCCAGATCCTTGAGTTGCTGGACCTTGGTTTCGCTGGCTTCGTTGAACTTCAGCGGGTCAGCCTTCGGGTAGGCGGCAAGCATGACCGAGTCATGCGTCTTGCGGTGGGCCAGCGGCGCGACGGCCTGCCACAGTTCCTCGGTAATGAACGGAATCAGCGGATGGGCCAAGCGCAGCACCGTCTCGAGTACGCGTACCAGCGTCCGCCGGGTGGCGCGCGCTTCCTCTGGCGTGCCGTTCTGGATTTGAACCTTGGCGAGTTCCAGGTACCAGTCGCAGAACTCGTCCCAGACGAATTCGTAGATGGCGCGGGCCAGCAGGTCGAAACGGTAGTCGGCAAAATGCTGCGCTACTTCGGCTTCGGTGCGCTGCAGGCGGCTGACGATCCAGCGGTCGGCGAATGAGAAGCGCAGATGCTCAGGACAGATGTCCGGCGTCGCCGGATCGATGCCGCAGTCCTGGCCTTCGGTGTTCATCAGCACGAAGCGAGTGGCGTTCCACAGTTTGTTGCAGAAGTTGCGGTAGCCCTCGCAGCGGTGCAAGTCGAACTTGATGTCGCGGCCGGGGCTGGCCAGCGACAGGAAAGTAAAGCGAAGCGCATCGGTCCCGAAAGACGGAATGCCCTCCGGGAATTCCTTGCGCGTACGCTTCTCGATCTGCTCGGCCTGCTTCGGGTTCATCAGGCCGGTGGTGCGCTTCTTCACCAGATCCTCGATGCCGATACCGTCGATCAGGTCGATCGGATCGAGCACGTTGCCCTTGGATTTGCTCATCTTCTGGCCTTCCGCGTCGCGGATCAGGCCATGCACGTACACGTCCTTGAACGGGATCTTGCCGGTGATGTGCTTGGTCATCATGACCATGCGCGCCACCCAGAAGAAAATGATATCGAAACCGGTGACGAGCACCGTCGACGGCAGGTAGATGTCGAGCGCCGGATTCGACTTGTCAGGCCACTCGGGCGTCCAGTCGAGGGTCGAGAAAGGCCACAGCGCGGAGGAATACCAAGTGTCTAGAACGTCCGCATCGCGTGTCAGCGGGCCGCTTACACCCTTGATCGCGGCCTGGGCTTTCGCTTCCTCCTCATTGTGCGCGACGTAGACGTTGCCTTGCTCGTCGTACCACGCCGGGATCTGGTGGCCCCACCACAGTTGCCGCGAGATGCACCAGTCCTGGATGTTGTTCAGCCACTGGTTGTAGGTGTTGACCCAGTTTTCCGGCACGAACTTGATTTCGCCGGAAGCCACGCATTCGAGCGCCTTGCCGACAATGCTGGTGCCGTCGGCGCCGGGTTTGCTCATGGCGACGAACCACTGATCGGTGAGCATCGGCTCGATGACGACGCCGGTGCGGTCGCCGCGCGGCACCTTCAGCGTGTGCTTGTCGGTTTTGACCAGAACGCCGAGCGCTTCGAGATCGGCGACGACGGCCTTGCGCGCGTCGAAGCGGTCCATGCCACGATATTTCGCCGGCGCGTTCTCGTTGATCTTGGCATCCAGCGTGAGGATCGAAATGATCGGCAGCTTGTGCCGCTGCCCGACGGCGTAGTCGTTGAAGTCATGCGCCGGGGTGACCTTGACGCAGCCGGTGCCGAATTCCAGGTCGACGTAGGCGTCGGCGATGATCGGAATTTCCCGGTCGGTGAGCGGCAGCTTGACCGTCTTGCCGATCATGTCCTTGTAGCGCTCGTCTTCCGGATGCACCATCACCGCAGTGTCGCCGAGCATCGTTTCCGGGCGGGTCGTCGCCACCACCAGGCTCCCCGAGCCGTCGGCCAGCGGGTAGCGGATGTGCCACATGAAGCCGGCTTCTTCCTCGCTCACGACCTCCAGGTCGGAAACGGCGGTGTGCAGCGCCGGATCCCAGTTAACCAGGCGCTTGCCGCGGTAGATCAGCCCTTCGTTGTAAAGGCGGACGAAGGTTTCCGTGACGATCTTGGAGAGGCCGGCATCCATCGTGAAACGCTCGCGCGTCCAGTCCGGCGAGGTGCCGAGCCGGCGCATCTGGCGGGTGATAGTGTTGCCCGAGTATTCCTTCCATTCCCACACTTTCTCGAGGAACTTTTCGCGCCCGAGGTCATGGCGTGAAATACCCTGCCCATCAAGCTGGCGTTCGACGACGATCTGCGTGGCGATGCCGGCGTGATCGGTACCCGGTTGCCACAACGTGTTGTCGCCGCGCATGCGGTGGTAGCGCGTCAGCGCATCCATGATCGCCTGGTTGAAACCGTGCCCCATGTGCAGCGTGCCGGTGACGTTGGGCGGCGGCAGCAGGATGCAGAAAGCGTCGGATTTGTTCGCGTCGAGGCCGGCATTGAAGTAGCCCTTGGCCTCCCAGTCGGGGTACCAGCGACGTTCGATGTCGGCCGGCTCAAAGCTCTTGGCGAGTTCCATAGGATCGGGTGCGCAGTGAGGTTGAGAAAACCCACGATTATACCGGATCGCCTGGGGTATCCCCGATTGGAACTCGCTGCGCGGAGCGATCAGTACGGTGCTTTGTTCTCCATGTCGGAGGCGTCGAGCGGGAGTTTCAGTTGCTTGCGGCGGGCGCTGAAATCGCGCAGGGCGGTTTCCATCGTTGCCGTGATGCCGGTGCGCAGTTCTTCGCTGGCGTTGAGCAGCGTCGCCTCGATCAGCGTCGGCAGTTCACTGGCCATCTGCCTTCCGATGGCTTCGGCCATCTGCGCGGCAAGTTCCTCGAGGCGCGCGTCGAAGCTGGCGGAGAAATCGGGCTTGCATTCGTCCTCCGGCGGCGCAGCTTTGTCCTGGTCGGTCGTTACCACCGCGGTCAGAAGCGGGATGTCGTCCTCCTCCGCGATTTTTGCCGTTGCC
>JARKPC010000149.1 GCA_029975435.1 Propionivibrio sp.
CCGCGCTGAAGAAGCTGATCGCCGCGTGCGGCCTGGACGACCTCAAGATGTCGGACTACGGCGTGCGGCGCGAGGAAATCCCGGCGCTCGCCAAAAACGCCCGCGATACGATGGGCGGGCTGTTCGAACTCGACCGCTACAAACTCTCGTTCGAGGATACGATGGCGATCTTCGAGAATGCGTTCCGGTAACGGCTAATCACCACTATTGCGCTTCAAAGGACCCACTGGGCCACTAAGCCCGGTGGGCATGGAGCCATATTCCCGCGGCCAACTGTAGCGGCATCAGGACTGCGGACCGCCCGAAGTTGCCGGTGGCAGATCCGCCTGCGGCACTTTCGAACCCGGATCGCAAGCGAAGATGTAACGCACGCCGAGTTGCCGCGTCAGGCAATCGTAGATCTCGTCGAAACGATAGGGCTTGGCCACCACGTCATTCATGCCAGCGTCCAGCATCTCCTGGCGTTCCTCCTTGAAGGCCGATGCGGTAATCGCCACGATCCTCACCTTGTCCCCGCCAGGCAGCCGGCGGATGCGCCGTGTAGCCTCGTCCCCATCCATGACCGGCATGTGCCGATCCATCAGGATAAGGTCCGGATGCCAGTCCTGGAAGAGACTGATGCCCTGCTCTCCGTTCTCTGCCAGCTTCAGTTCGAAACCGATCTTGGAGATCAACTGGCGCAGGAGCTGCCAGTTTTCCTGTTGATCTTCCACAATCAGGATCCTGTAACGAGGTTGCCCGGGAACGACGCCAACGACTTCGCCGCGGTACCGCGATTCGGGGTTGAGCAACTCGTCCGGCTCAGCCGCTTCGACCGGCAATTCAAGCCGAAAAAGCGAGCCTCTTCCCACTTCGCTCTCGACCGTGATGGAGCCACCCATTAGTTCCGCAAACTGCCGGGCTATTGTTAGCCCCAGCCCCGTGCCCTTCTGCTCCTTGCCTTCGGCAAGCTGAACGAACGGCTTGAAGAGGCGCTCCCTATCTTCTGGGCGAATGCCGGGCCCGGTATCCTC
Source organism: Propionivibrio sp. (assembly GCA_029975435.1). Classification (GTDB taxonomy): domain Bacteria; phylum Pseudomonadota; class Gammaproteobacteria; order Burkholderiales; family Rhodocyclaceae; genus Propionivibrio. The sequence goes on from JARKPC010000149.1 coordinate 1,014, forward strand.
GACTTCGATCCGAAGATGAAGACGGTCATTTTGATGCGTGCCGAGGCGAATGACCGCGCCGCCCTGTTCGGTAAACTTCAGCGCGTTGCCGACCAGATTGACCAGAATCTGGCGTAAGCGCACCTCATCCCCCCTGATATAGCGCGGGAAGGAGGAATCCATGTCGAACAGGAGTTGCAGACCCTTTTGACTGGCACGCACCTGCATCATTTCGATCACTTCCCGCACCATGCCACCAAGGTCAAAGGGCGCGATTACCAGTTGCAGTTTCCCGGCTTCGATCTTTGCGATCTCGAGCACATCATTGATCAGCTTCAGCAGGTGTTCGCCGCTCCGGCTGATGATGTCGACATCTTCGCGCAGACTGGCCGGCAGCTGCGGATCGGTACGGACAAGATCGGAGAACCCGAGAATGGCATTGAGCGGTGTGCGCAACTCGTGGCTCATATTGGCCAGGAAGGCACTCTTGGCCCTGTTGGCCGCTTCGGCTGCCATTTGCCCTAGCGACGCCAGCTTTTCCGACTGTTGCAACTGGCTTTGCGTCTGCGCCAACTCCGTTACCAGCGCCTCGAGTCGCTCCCGCTCCGCGCTGAGCTCCCGGTTGGCTTCGGCCAGCATTCTGCGATCGCGAAGAAATTGCTCGACCGCGCGAGCCATCTGCGCGATCTCGTCGTTGCCCGAAACCGGCAACACAGCCCGAGTGTCAACACCGCTGCGGCGCAGACACCTGCTGACAGTATTGAGCCGCCGCAGTACGTGGCGCACAAGAAAATAGTGCACGATCAGCCACGCGCACAGCAAGCTCCCCGCCAACGATATTGCCAATGCGCTCTGATGCCGGCGGGAACTGCCGGCCAATTGTCCGATGGCTTCCTGATATTCGCCTGTAATGCGCGATGATAGTTCCTGCGAAGACGACACCATGGCCAGAATACCCGCTTGTAACTCACCGCGGAAAAATTCCAGTTTCTGTTTGTCGGCAACGGCATCGCCGGGCGCTCTCCCGTCCACGAGGGGGTGAATCAGCTTTTCGTGCAATCCGGCGACGACATGCAGGACGTTGCGTAACGTCTGGCTGGTCTGATGCAAGGACAGAACCGAGACATCATCGCTGGCCGTGGTCAGGCGACCGACGCCGCGATCGAGGCGATCCAGCCTTTCGATGGTACTGGCATAGGTTGCGCGCATGCTTCCGGGGGTGTCCGCGGCAATCAGACGATTCGCGTCTCTCTCGATGAGCAAAGCTTCCTGGACCAGGTCGTGCGCCTCCTGCATTCGCATCAGGCGGCTTTCAGCCAGATGCCCGGCCATTTCCGTCTGGCTTCGTAACGCGTACAGCGCAACGAGCGAGCCTGCCACGATCATCAGGAGCAATCCGGAAATGGCGGCGACGAATTGCCAATACAGGGAATGGGGCAACCACCGTGATGCGGTTTGCTGCCAGTTCCGGAAGTCGGGGGTAATCATGAGGACGCCGCGAGTTCAGCGATGCCAGATGCTGCGATAGACTGCCCGGTAATCGTTGTCCGGGTCGTAGAGCATTCTTCCGCCACCGTCAAAATTCACATTCTCGGGAGCGACGAGGTGCACCGGCACCACGTAGCCACTGACAGGCCGGCCCGCAAGCAATCGATTGAGCTCGTCTACAAGTTGCCAGCCGTGCAGATTGAGGGGTTCCGCGACCGTAGCGGTCTGAAAACTGCCCGCCTGGATGCGCATGAAGGCCGACCTGCTGCCATCTCCTGCGGAGAGAAGCTCGATAGAATCGCCAGGCAGCCCCTGCGCGATGAACTCCGGAACAGCATAGTCGAAATAGATGTCGTTGATTGCCAAGGCATGCGTCCAGCGATTGCCGTAACGCGCCAGCAACTCGCGCGTTACGCCCGGCATCTGTTCAGCGCTCCGGGAAATGGCGACATCGCGCACTTCCAGCAACAAGCACGCCTCGCATGCCTTGACGATTTCGGCCATGGCATTCGCCTTCGCCATGGCGATCTTGAAATTCGAATCCGTGAAGATGACCACGCCCGGTCGCTTGCGCGGCCCCGTAACGGCGGCCATGGCGGTAATGCGGGCGACTTCCAGTGGATCGGTGGACACATTGATGCTCACCGGGCTGTCGGCAAGCAGGCCGGCGCGCGGACCGACGTGCCATCCGACGATGGGGATTCCCGCCATGGCGAAGGGCTCCAGTCGGCCCCGCATCTCTTCGGCATCGGCGCCTATCAGGATCACTCCGTCGGGACGTAAAGCCAACGCGTCTGCAGACATCTTGTCGCGCCCGCCCGCCGTTCCGCCCGCATCAAATACGCGAATCTTCCAGTCGAGATCTTTCGCCGCTTCGCGCACACCCTGCGCAACGCCAAGGATTCCTCCATTGCGAAGGTCTTCGCTGATGATGGCGACGAGCCTGCCCCGTTGCCCCTGAGGCCCCGCGCGAGGCCCTTGCCACGGCGCGCCATGCTCCTTGGCAACCGCCACGGCCCGTTGCATCTCGCCCGCGGATGAGGAAGCGGTTTCCGCCGTGGCCGGCTCGCTGCAGATCAGGAAAAGGAACAGGAATGTAACAAGGATCGGACGGCCAAGGCCCAACCATTGGCTCGACTGCTTGTCGGCATCTTGCAGCACCCTGCAGAAACAAAGCGTTTTCATAGGGTTGCATCCGTTACAAGTTCCGCGACAATGCCAAAGTCCTCGGCAGGGAGAATCACCCTTCATCACCATAGTAGTAACAAAACCGCCGTTGGACCAACCCCGCGCCGCGAAAGATCTTGGGCGAAATTGCGTGTTGGTATCTTCCCCTCCGGCGCCCAAGACAGGCATCATTGCGCAGTCGGATGCACACCTGAGAGAGAATTGAAATGAACAACACAAACTGGACACCCCCCGCTACCCGTTACGACACCATGCCCTACAGGCGGCTGGGCCGCAGCGGATTGAAGCTGCCCGCGCTGTCGCTCGGGTTGTGGCACAATTTCGGACAAAACGCCGATCTCGCCACGGCTCGCGGATTGCTGCTGCGCGCCTTCGATCTGGGAATCACGCACTTCGATCTGGCCAACAACTATGGCCCGCCGCCCGGCACCGCAGAGGAACTGTTCGGGCAGGTGATTTCGAAGGAACTCGCGCCCTATCGCGACGAACTGATCGTGTCGACCAAGGCGGGATACCTGATGTGGCCCGGCCCCTATGGGATGGACGGCTCGCGCAAGCATTTGCTGGCCAGCCTGGACCAGAGTCTGAAGCGCATGAAGCTCGATTACGTGGACATCTTCTACTCCCATCGCTTCGACCCGGACACGCCGCTGGAGGAAACCATGGGTGCGCTGGCTACCGCCGTGCGGCAGGGCAAGGCGCTGTATGCCGGAGTCTCGTCGTATTCGGCGAAGAAGACCCGCGAGGCGGCGGCGCTGCTGCGGGAAATGGGCGTGCCGCTGGTCATCCACCAGCCCTCGTATTCGCTGCTCAACCGCTGGATCGAGGACGACTTGCTCGACACGCTGAAATTCGAGGATATCGGCTGCATCGTGTTTTCACCGCTGGCGCAGGGCCTGCTCACCGGCAAATACCTCGGCGGCGTGCCGGCGGATTCGCGCAAAGCCAAGGGCGCGCCGTCGTTCCGCGAGAACTACCTGGCTCCACCCACCATGGAACGCATCCAGCGCCTGATGGACATCGCCGAGCGTCGCGGCCAGTCCCTGGCGCAGATGGCGCTGGCGTGGGTGCTGCGGCACCCGCAGGTCACGTCGGCGCTGATCGGCGCCAGCCGCATCAGCCAACTGGAGGAAAACGTCGCCGCATTGAAGAACCTGGAGTTCGCGCCGGAGGAACTCGCCGAAATCGATCAATGGGCCGCCGATGCGAACCTGAACATCTGGGCGGCTTCGAGTACCGCAGGCTGACCTCCCGCGCCTTCACCATCGTCAGTTGGAAAGGACATACCCTATGAAACACCGCCATCTCGGGCCGCAAAAGACTCAGGTATCGGCCATCGGCCTCGGCTGCATGGGCATGAGCGAGTTCTACGGCAAGACGGACGACACGCAGTCCCTGGCCACGCTGGCACGTGCCATCGAGCTCGGCATCAATTTCCTGGATACCGCCGACACCTACGGGTTCGGCCACAACGAATCGCTGATCGGGACATTCCTCAAGCGAGGCGCCCCGTCCCTGCGGGAGAAGTGTGTCATCGCCACGAAGTTCGGCATCGTGCGCGAGCCGGGAAAATACGAACGCCGGATCGACAACACCCCGGACTATGTCCGGCGCGCCTGCGATGCCTCGTTGCAACGCCTCGGTATCGAAACCATCGACCTCTACTATTGCCACCGGCGCAACCCGGAGGTGCCGATCGAGGAGATAATGGGCGCCCTCGCCGATCTCGTGAAGCGGGGAAAGATCCGGCAGATCGGCCTGTCCGAGGTGTCGCCGGAGACGTTGCGCCGCGCGTGTGCCGTGCATCCGGTCGCCGCCGTGCAGAGCGAGTACTCGCTGTGGTCGCGCGAACCGGAAAAGGCCATGCTGCAAGCCTGCGCCGACGTGGGCGCCACCTTCGTGGCCTATAGCCCGCTCGGCCGTGCCTTCCTCACCGGGACGGTCAGCACCGCCACGTTGGAGGAAAACGATTTTCGCCGCAACGTTCCCCGCTGCAGCGGCGAGGCGGAAGCCATCAACCACCGTATGGTCGAAAGCCTGGGTGAGTTCTCCGCGGCGCGCGGGCTCACCAACGCCCAGGTAGCACTGGCCTGGTTGCTGAACAAGCATCCGCACGTCGTGCCGATTCCGGGAACACGGCGGATCGCCTATCTCGAACAGAACGTCGCCGCGACCGACCTCGATCTCACTCCCGGCGAAATCGCGGAACTGGACACGATTTTTGCCCCGGAGAAGGTCGCCGGCGAACGCTATCCCGCGGCGGGAATGGCGGGGATCGAGTAATCGCCCGGCCCGTCCGCGACTGCCACCGTCGCGGACGGCCCGCGGAATCCCGCGCTGACGGCCGATCACTCGCATTGCCCGCCTTAAGGTTCAATTAAGCTGCCTGCACAAGAATCACGATTTTCGGACGATTCGCTCGGCGCTTCGTTTTTCCCACAAGAACATGAAAAGCTCGTTTGAGAGATTCTTGCGCGGCATCACGGCCAAGATCGTTGCCACCGGCGCATGCCTGATCTGCAACGGGAAAAGGGCCGCGATAACGGAGCACCTGTCCTCGCCGCGCGCGTCTGCTACTATTGCGGGCTTCAAAGGAGTGTGCACGCGCTCCTTCCCGATCCTGCCACCTTCGTTTGCTTCGCCTTTCCATCTCCGTTACCCGCACACGTTTTTCCTCCGCCGAGTCCCGGCGTCGAAGAACTCCTGAACCCGATCATTTCGCCAATGCAAAACACTAGCCCCCGCTCCGCCAATAGGCGTCTTTTCGCGCAATCAACAGCAAGCAGGCCGCTGATCGACCTGAAGCGTCACCTGCTGTTCACGGCATCGAGCATGCTGGTGCTGATGGTCATGTACTCCCTGCTGCGGGTGGCGTTGCTGGTCTATAACCGGGAGCAGATCGGGGGCGCGACCGCCGCAGTCCTGGGCGAGGCGTTTTTCAACGGGCTGCGTTTCGACTTGCGTCTCGCGGTCGTCGCCTGCCTGCCCATGCTGCTCGCGCTGCCGAGTCTCCGGGCTATGTCGGCGCGCGGCTTTTTTCGCGTCTGGCTGACCGTTTTTGCCAGCGTCACGCTTTTCCTCGGAGTCATCGAGCTCGACTTCTACCGGGAATTCAACCAGCGGCTGAATGGTCTGGTCTTCCAGTATCTGAAGGAAGACCCCAAGACCGTCCTGAGCATGATCTGGTACGGCTTTCCGGTGGTGCGCTACCTCCTGGCATGGGCGCTGGCGTCGTGGCTTCTGGCGTGGGTGTTCCGGAAACTCGATCGGAGCACGCGTGCCGACGGCGACGGGCCGGAGAACGGCGCACCAGCAGCGAGCAGGTTGCCGGTCAGGCTGGTCGTATTCCTGGTGTGTGGCGTGCTGGCGGTGATTGGATCGCGCGGCACCTTGCGCCAGGGCCCTCCCTTGCGCTGGGGCGACGCATTCACCACGGATTCGACCTTTGCCAATCAGTTGGGTCTTAACGGTACCCTGATGCTGGTTTCGGCGGCGCAAGCCCGGATGTCCGGCACACGGGACAATATCTGGAAAAGCTCTCTGCCTCCCGCCGAAGCTCTTTCCGTGGTGCGCCAGATGCTGCTCACCGACAGCGACAAGCTGGTGAATGCAGAGATGGCGCCGGTCCTCAGGGATTACACTCCGCCCTCCGAAGGCGTGCTGCCGATTCGCAATGTCGTGGTCATCCTGATGGAAAGTTTTGCCGGACGGCACGTCGGCGTCCTTGGCGGGCAGGGCAACATCACCCCTTACTTCGACAAGATCGCGCGCGAAGGCTTGCTGTTTACCCGTTTTTTCTCCAACGGCACGCACACTCACCAGGGCATGTTTGCCACGATCGGCTGCTTCCCGAATTTGCCGGGGTTTGAGTACCTGATGCAAACCCCGGAAGGAAGCAATAATTTCTCCGGACTCCCACAGTTGTTGGGAGCACGAAAACTGGACAACCTGTACGTCTACAACGGCGATTTCTCGTGGGACAACCAGTCGGGATTCTTCGGCCGTCAGGGCGTTTCCAACTTCATCGGGCGATACGATTACAAGAACCCCGTGGTCTCCGATCCGACCTGGGGCGTTTCCGATCAGGACATGTTCGATCGCGCCGCGGAGGAACTGGCCAAACGCAGCGGAGACAAGCCCTTCTATGCCATCCTGCAGACGCTGTCGAACCATACGCCGTATGCGCTGCCGGACAAACTGCCGGTTGAAGCCGTCACCGGACAGGGATCGCTTGACCAGCACCTCACCGCCATGCGCTATTCGGACTGGGCGCTCGGGCAGTTCTTCGCCAAGATCCGCAATGCGCCGTACTTCAAGGAAACGCTCTTTGTCATCGTCGGCGATCATGGCTTCGGAGGTGGCGAGCAACTGACGGAAATGAATCTCGCGCGCTTCAACGTTCCACTGCTATTGATTGCGCCGGGAATCCAAGAGAAGTTCGGTTCGACGCGTAACACGGTCGGCACGCAGGTCGATGTCGTGCCCACGATCATGGGACGGCTGGGCGGCAACGTCAGGCACCAATGCTGGGGCCGCGACCTGCTCAATCTCCCGAAGGACGACCCCGGCTTCGGTGTCATCAAGCCATCGGGCAACGACCAGACGGTGGCCATCATCGGTGGCGACAAGATCGTCGTCCAGTCGAAATCCAAGGCGCTGAGTTCCTTCGAATACCAACTCTGGACGGATCCCCGCTCGCGGGAGTTGAAGCACGATGCGCTGGAAGCCGATCTGAAGAAGAAACTGGACGCGTTCATCCAGGTGGCAACGCAAAGCCTGCTGGATAACACCACCGGGCTGAGCGTCAGCGGACGCAAGAATTCGGCCGCCAAGAGCCCCTGAAAGGATTCCGCTGATCGAGCGTGGCGCAATCTTCCGCGATGGAATTCCCGATCTTCTCCAGAGGCGTCAGCGGTAACGCGCTGGCACGAGGCGCTGCGGGCATACGCCACCCCGACCCACCTCAGCTATTGAAGGTCGAACCGGCTTTCACACGTTGAAAAGCCGGCCTGCGGGCCGTGGAATTAAATTGCCGCCGCAAGAGCCACAATCGTGAGCCGGCTTCGATACGCTTGAGAAAATCACGCTGACGTGTCTTCGGTCTTTCCCGCGTCAGCCAATGATTGATCCAGATCGAGCGCATGCAACAAATTCGTCTTTACGGTCTGCAGGATGTCGGTCAGGTAGCGCTGCTGGTCGGCAGAAAGGCCGTGCAGCATCTCGTCGCGGGAATGGAGGATCACGCCTTCGACCTCCACGAGCAGTTGCCTCGCCCGCTCCGTCAGATGGATGCTCCACAGGCGCCGGTCGCCGGGAATCGGTCGCCGTTCGATCCAGCCGCTTTTCTCGATCTGATCGATCAGTCGGCCGGCCGTGGATTTCTCGATCTCCAGCTCGTGGGAAATTTTCGACTGGGAAATCCCTTCGTGGTTGGACAGGATGGCGAGGACCGACCATTGCGCGCGCGACAGGCCCAAGGGCTGCAAACGGCGGTCGATGAGCTTGCGCAAAAGCCGTGCCGTGTCGGTAAGCAAGAAGCCGGCACCGCGGTGGGAGTCATGGATGATCATCGCTTCAGTCTCTTCTTTTGGACGCGCAATGATAGGTCCGGTCCAGGCCGGTTGCCAACCGCTGTGCGTCAGATTCAGGTTGTCGGACCAAACCGGGCTTCGGCAGCATTGACCTTGCCCGCGCATTGGTTGCTTTGCTTACGGTTGCTTTTCTTATGTTATGCTACCACACCATGAACGACTCAAGCGCATGGCGACATTATCTTCGGGATAGCAAGCCACGCAACACCGCGAACACCCTCAAACACTTGCCCATCGCTGCCTCACGACCATGCCTTTCGAATCCATCGGCAACCGCCGCCTGTACCATCAGATCGCCCGTCAGATCATTGGCCTGATCGAAGCCGGAGAATACAAGCCCGGCGAACGCCTCCCGGCCGAACGCGTGCTGGCCGAACGGCTTGCGGTGAGCCGGCCAACGGTGCGCGAAGCGCTGCTTGCCCTCGAGGTTGAAAACCGGGTGGAAATCCGCGGTGGATCGGGGGTGTTCGTGCTGAACCCTCCCGCGACCGCGACGCCTTTGCCGGCTGCCGCCGAAGACGTCCGTGCGCCGGAACCGTTCGAGCGGTTTTTCGCCCGGAGCCTGATCGAACCGGACATTGCCGCCCTAGCCGCGAAAAACGCGTCGCCGAAGCATCTGGCCGCCCTGGCCAAGGCGCTGGGCGACATGGTCTGCTGCTCGGTCGGAGACAGTCGGCGGCTCGAGTACGATCGCGAATTCCATTTCGCGCTCAGCGAAGCCTGCGGCAACCCCGCCCTGCTCCTGGCTCTAAAGGCGTTGTGGCCGTCATGCCAGCACGCCGTCGATCCCGAGGGGCCGTCCTATCCGGAACAGTATTGGCGGCGGGTCATCATCGAGCACCGCGAAATCCTCGAAGCCGTCAAGCGAGGCGACGCCCGGGCGGCGCGCCAGTCGATGCAGCGTCATTTGAAGAACATGCATACGCGCTACGCATCGGTCCGGGGCAAATCAAGGCGGACGGTACCCAAGTGCGACGCCCCAATCTACTCCCGCAAGAGCGGCCCGCAGGCCGGCGCATTCTCCGCGCTCGTCGAATTGGACGCCTGGGGCACGCAGACCGCCCGACCGGCGTGAATGCGCCTCGCCGTCAGAACTTCCCCGCCCGCAGAACCTCCACGTCATGCAGGCAGGAAACCATGGCGTAATCGGCATAGTAGTGCTGCTGTAGATGCGCCAGCAGCGTTTCGGCCAGTTCGCGCGTGCAGATCACCTCGATGCGGATATTGGCGGCCTCGTCCCAGTTTGCGTCGCGCACACCGCGGCTGCCGCGGCCACGGGCATCGGTGACCGTGTAGCCGCGCGCGCCGAGTCGGTCGAGATCGGCCAGCAACAGGTTCTCGATCACGCTTTCGGTGACGATGGTAAGCATCGTGCGCTTTTCGGTGGCGATCATGGACTAACTCCGGCGAATCGTTCCGCGAGCCGATAATAAAGGGGAATGCCCGCGAGGATGTTGAAGGGGAAGGTCACGCCGAGCACGGCGGCCAGTGACAGCGCCGGGTTCGCCGCCGGCAAGGCCAGCCGCATCGTCGCCGGCACGGCGATGTAGGACGCGGAAGCCGCCAGCGTCGCCAGCAACATGATTCCGCCGGCGGAAAGTCCGAGCACGACGCCGCAAGCGCCCCCCCAGCAGAGATGAAAACAACGGCATGGCAATGCCGAAGGTAATCAGGAAAGCGCCCTGACGCCGCAGCACTCCGGTCTGGCGCGCCACGATCAGTCCCATTTCCAGCAGGAAGATGGCGAGCGCCCCCTTGAAGAGGTCGTAGAACAGCGGTTTGACCGGCTCCAGGCCCGCGGGACCGGCAAGCCAGCCGATCGCCATCCCGCCTAGCAGCAGAACCACGCCCTTGCCGAAAAACGCTTCGTGGCCGAGCTTCGTCCAATCGATGCCAGACCGCAACCCGCGCGCCAACACGATGCCGACGATGATCGGCGGCACTTCCATGACGGCGAGAAAGATCGGCAACTGGGGTTCGAAGTCGATGCCGCGGGCGTTGAGCCAGTTCACGCCCACCGCGAAGGTGGCCACGCTCACCGACCCGTAGTGCGCGGCCATCGACGCCGAGTCCGGGAGGGCGAAACGCCGCCGCAACGCGACAAAGGCAATGATCGTCAGCACGACGCCGAGCACGATGACCGAAGCCAATTGGGGCAACAACGGCAGCAGCGCCTGCCTGGCCAGCCCCTCGCCGCCTTTCAGCCCGATGGCCAGCAACAGGACAAGGGACAGCGAATCGTAAAGCGCCGGCGGCAGCTTTAGCTCGGAACGGGCCAGGCCGGCCAGCAAGCCGAGGAGGAAGAAGAGAACGACGACATCGAGCATGCGATCACTTGTCTTTTTCAAGAATGCGGCCGTCACGATTATGTCGGTGCGCCCGGCCGCTGGCGCATCGTGGTCACGGGATACCCAGATCCATCTTGAGTCGCAGCACGCTCTTCAGGACGTCTTCAGGAGTCTCGCCGAGACAGGTGGCGTGTCCCATCTTGCGCCCCGGCCGGGCTTCCGGCTTGCCGTAGAGGTGCAGCTTCGTCGCGGAATGGCACAGGATGCGTTCCCACGCCGGTGCGTTGGCGCCTTGCCAAAGATCGCCCAGCAGATTCACCATGGCCGCCGCGCCGTGTACCCGCGGATCACCTAGGGGCAGCCCGCAGAGGGCGCGGACCTGTTGCTCGAACTGCGAAGTGGCAGCGGCATCCAGCGTCCAGTGCCCGCTGTTGTGCGGCCGCGGCGCAAATTCGTTCACCAGGAGGCACCCGTCCTGGCAGACGAAGAATTCGACGGCCAGCACGCCGCAATAGTCGAGCTTGGCCGCAATCGCGGTGGCCAAGGCCGTCGCGCGCGTCCGTAATTCCTCCGTCACGCGCGCGGGCGCCAGAGAAACATCGAGAATGCCGTCGCGGTGCCGGTTCTCCGTAACCGGATAGGCGCGCACTTCGCCACTGGCGCCGCGCGCCAGCACTACGGAAATTTCGCGCTCCAGCGCCACCCGCTCTTCGAGCACGCACGCTACGCCGCCCAACGCCGCAAAGGCTTGCTGCGCCATGCCGAAGTCATCGACGCGCGCCTGCCCCTTGCCGTCGTAGCCCAGCCGCGTGGTTTTCAGCAAGGCCGGACTTCCCACCGCGCGCAGCGCCGATTCGAGGGCGGCCGCATCGCCGACGAGCGCAAAACGCGCCGTGGCAAAGCCGTTGTCGCGCAGGAAGGTCTTCTCCTGGGCTCGATCCTGGGCGATGGCGACCGCTTTCGCGCCCGGCCGTACCGGCACGCGGGCAGCGAGGAACGCCAGGCTCGCCGCCGGGACGTTCTCGAATTCGGTGGTGACCGCGGCGCAGTCGCGCGCCAGTTTCTCCAGCGCGCGTTCGTCGTCGTAGTCCGCCGCCAGATGACGGTCGGCGACTTGCGCCGCCGGGCTGCCGGCGTCGGGATCGAGCACCGTCACGTGATACCCCATGGTTCGGGCGGAAATCACGAACATGCGTCCGAGTTGCCCGCCGCCGAGCAATCCGAGTCGTGCGCCAGGCAGAATCATCGTCCGGACTCCGCATCAGGCCCGGGCAAGGCCATGTCCAGCGCGGCCTGCGTCTGCGCGGCTCGAAACGCCTCCAGCCGTTCGGCCATTGTCGCATCGTCGCGGGCAAGCAATGCGGCGGCGAACAACGCGGCGTTCGCCGCGCCCGCCTCGCCGACGGCGAAAGTCGCCACCGGCACGCCCTTGGGCATCTGCACAATGGACAACAGCGAATCCATGCCCTTCATGTATCTCGACGGCACGGGTACGCCCAGCACGGGAACGCGCGTCTTGGCCGCCAGCATGCCCGGCAGATGGGCAGCGCCGCCCGCGCCGGCGATGATGCAGGCCAGGCCCCGCCCGACGGCGGCCTCCGCGTATTGGTAAAGCAGATCCGGCGTACGGTGGGCGGACACCACGCGGGCTTCATACGGTATGCCGAGTATCTTCAGGTGCTCGGCAGCGTGGCGCATGATCTCCCAGTCGCTGGCGCTGCCCATGACGACGGCGACCCGCACGTCGGCCGGCCCGTTTTCGGGCGAGGGGTTTGGCTTCATGGTTTCCAATCCTTCAAAAGAATGGCCAATTCAGACGTGGTTGCCTTGCTTACGATTGCGTGTCTTATGTTATGCTACCACACAATGATTTCGACACCATCAGTTTCCTGGCCCATCGACGCGCCCCGAGAACCATTTCAGCGGCGCCTCCCCGGCGTTTCCGGTGCTGATGCCCCGCCTCTATCGCATTCTTTTCTTTCAGGAGTAATTGACCATGAGCAAAGTTGACGTCGGCTTCAAGATCCCGCTGTCGGTTCAGGAAATACTGGAGGCGTGCCCCAAGTACACGGTCGCCTCGACATGGCAGCAGCTTTTCGAACTGGCGACGCGCGACGCCGTGGAGGGCATCCACGAGGTCGCCTACGAAGTGCCGGGCAAGGGCCGGGTGGTGGAAGCGACGGTCTGCCGCGTGAAGAACGGCATCGCCGCCAATTATGTCGATCCGTACATGCGCCGCCGGGACCCCGAGTGCATGCTCATCGCCGACGACCAGCCGACCGACAAGCTGCGCTTCGAGGACGAATTCGGCGAATCTTTCGAAACGCTGCGCGCGGACACCTTCGCCTGGCTGAAGACGCAGGAATTGGCGCTGTTCCCATTCATCGCCGGAGCGCCCGGCATCGGCGCGGACGCTCTGGTCGTAGCCCCGGCCAACGCTGGATTCTTTGCGCTGGGACTCTCGCTGCTCCAGGGCATCCTGGACGCCAAGGATCTTTCGCCGGACTTCGATCCGAAGGCGGTGATCTTCGTCGCGCCGCCGTTCCGCCATACCCATTTCAAGGGCAAGCAGATGGTGGTGCATAACCGGCGCCCCGGGCGGCACGAACTGTTCAGCTACAACCTGTACCCCGGGCCGAGCGCCAAGAAGGGCATCTACGGCGTGCTGCTGACCCTCGGCGAGCGCGAAGACTGGCTGACGGCGCATTGTTCGGCGGTGCAGGTCATCACCCCCTACGCCAACAGGCTGTGCATCATGCATGAGGGCGCCAGTGGCGGCGGCAAGAGCGAACTCCTGGAGCAGGTTCATCGCCAGGGCGACGGCGGCCTGCTGCTCGGCGTCAATACGCTGTCGGGCGAACGGCGGACCCTGGTCTTGCCGCACAACTGCGAGCTGCGCCCGGTCACAGACGACATGGCGCTGTGCCATCCGTCGCTTGGCAAGAACGACGGTCGCCTGGCGTTGATGGATGCCGAACAGGGCTGGTTCGTGCGGGTCAATCACATCACGCATTACGGGACGGACCCGAACCTGGAACGGATGACCATTCACCCGACCGAGCCTCTGCTGTTCCTCAACATCGAGGCGCAACCGGGCAGCACGGCGCTGATCTGGGAGCACATCGAAGACTCGCCGGGGAAGCCGTGCCCGAACCCGCGCGTGGTCATTCCGCGCAAGGCCGTTCCGGGCATCCATCCAGGCGCCGTGAGCATCGACGTGCGCAGCTTTGGCGTGCGTTGCCCGCCTTGCACCGCCGACAACCCTACCTACGGCATCATCGGCCTGTTCCATCTGCTGCCGCCGGCGCTGGCCTGGCTGTGGCGCCTGGTGGCGCCGCGCGGACACGCCAACCCGAGCATCGTCAGCGCCGAAGGCATGAGCTCCGAAGGCGTCGGTTCCTACTGGCCCTTCGCCACCGGCCGCATGGTCGACCAGGCCAACCTGCTGCTGCGCCAGATCGTCGACACGCCGCGGGTGAAGTACATCCTGACGCCGAACCAGCACATCGGCGCCTGGGAAACCGGCTTCATGCCGCAGTGGATCGCCCGTGAATACCTGGCGCGCCGCGGTGGCGCGAAGTTTTCGCCGGACCAGGTCATGCCTTCGCGTTGCGCGCTGCTCGGCTTCGCATTGAAGAGCGTGGTCATCGAAGGCCAGACGATTCCCGGCATCCTGCTGCGCACGGAAAAGCAGCCGGAAGTCAGCCTGGCCGGCTACGATACCGGCGCCCGAATCCTGACGGAGTTCTTCCATCAGGAACTCAGGCAGTACCTCAATAATGACCTCGACCCGCTCGGACGCAAGATTATCGAATGCTGCCTGGGCAACGGTTCCGTCGAGGACTACGTGGCGCTGCTGCCTCACACGGTGCTGGTCGACGACCTCTGACCACCACCGGGCGATGCGAGCATCGCCCACCAGCTGAAGCAAAACCGCCAAGGCGGGTCCACGGCAAGCGGACAAACTCCGCTTGCCGTGAACTCGCCTTTTTTGTCGCTTCACGTCCCGGCAACGTCTTTGCGAATCGCAGCCGGGAACTTATTCGTCAAACGGCCGACTAATATTATATTTTTTAATATATTATTATATTGTTAATTATTTTCCCATGACCGAAGCCGTGAGTTCTCCCAAACTTGACATCGAGGTGATGCGCGCCGCGGCCGACCAGGCCACGGGCCTTTTGCGCACGCTTTCCAACCCCGACCGGCTGTTGCTGCTCTGCCAGCTAAGCCAAGGCGAGAAATCCGTCGGCGAGCTCGAAGCCCTGCTGGGTATCCTTCAACCGACCCTCTCCCAACAACTTGGCGTCCTCCGGCAGGAGGACGTGGTCAGCACGCGACGCGCGGGCAAGCAGATTTTCTATACGGTGAAGGACCCCAAGGTAGTGGTCATTCTCAATCAGCTCTATTCCATCTTCTGCGGAGGTCGCCATGACCGTTGACTGGACTCATTTCACCCCGTACGCGGCCGTATCGGGCGGCGTTTTGATCGGGCTGGCCGCGGCCATCTTCGTGCTGTTCAATGGGCGGATCGCCGGCATCAGCGGGATCATCGGCGGTTTGTTCCGCCCCGGGACAGGCAACTTGGCCTGGCAGGCGGCATTCGTCGCCGGATTGCTGCTCGCCCCTTGGCTATTGCACAGTGTCGCGCCGCTGCCCGCCGCGCGCATCGAGGCCGGAACCGGAACGTTGATCGTGGCCGGCCTGCTGGTCGGGATCGGGACGCGCTACGGCTCGGGGTGCACCAGCGGCCACGGGGTCTGCGGCCTGTCGAGGCTATCACCGCGCTCGCTGGTCGCCACGGCCGGCTTCATGCTGGCCGGCTTCATCACAGTCTTCATCGTTCGCCATCTTTTTGCCTGAGGAACTGCCTTGAACGTCCTGTTTTCGTTGCTAGCCGGCCTGGTCTTCGGACTCGGCCTCCTCATCTCCGGAATGACCGACCCGGCCAAGGTATTGGGCTTTCTCGATCTCGCCGGCCTCTGGGACCCGTCGCTGGCGCTGGTGATGGTCGGCGCGATCGCCGTCGGCCTCGTTGCCTTTACGGTTGTGAAGAAGAGGACCTTATCGTTGCTCGGGTTGCCGGTGCATTTGCCGACGGCGCGGCAGATCGACCGGCGTTTGATCGCCGGCGGTCTCACTTTCGGCGTCGGCTGGGGGCTTGCGGGAATTTGCCCAGGGCCTGCCGTCGTTCTGGTCGGCTCGGGGGATGCCAGGGGGTTGATATTCGTGGGCGCCATGCTCGCCGGCATGGGAATCTTTGAACTGCTGGAACGCCGGAAGGCCTGATCTCCCTATCGTCGAAAGCCAACCATGGAAGTCTCCCTGTTTCTCGGCGTTCTGATCGGGCTGATTCTCGGACTGACCGGAGCGGGTGGCGGCGTACTTGCCGTGCCGGCCCTCGTGGCCGGCATGGGATGGTCCATGCAGCAGGCTGCTCCCGTGGCTCTGATCGCGGTGGCCGGCGGCGCTGCGTTGGGCGCCGTCGAAGGATTGCGCAAAGGGCTCGTTCGCTACAAGGCGGCCATCCTCATGGTGCTGTGCGGACTGCCATTGACCAAAGCGGGGGTCACGGTCGCCAACCTGCTGCCCCAGAAATGGCTGCTGGGGCTTTTTGCCGGCGTGATCCTGATCGTCGCGACGCGCCTGATCCGGCAAACGATGTTGCCGGGGCAACCCAAATCCGCCACACATGCCCTGGCGCATATCGATCCGGCGACGGGACGGTTTCACTGGACATGGACCAGCGGGTTTCTGTTCGCCGGATTTGGCGCGCTCACGGGATTCCTGACCGGTCTTCTGGGAGTCGGGGGCGGATTCGTCATCGTTCCCGCGATGCGCCGCTACACCGACGTGTCGATGCACGGGATCGTGGCCACTTCGCTTCTGGTCATCGCCCTGGTCGGCAGCGGCGGAATCGTCGTTGCCGTCGCCAACGGGGCGCAGCTCCCCTGGCCGGCAACCCTCCTGTTTGCGGCGGCCACCGCACTGGGCATGGGCGCCGGGCGTAAGATAGCGCCCCATCTGTCGGAGAAAACGGTGCAGCGCGGTTTCGCGCTCGTCCTGTTGTGCGCCGCCGCAAGCCTGGTCGTCAAGGCCGCCATCAATGCCTGATGCCGTTCGCACATAGCCACCAAGGAGACTCTCGTGCCCCCTCAATCGCCCATGAAAATCGAAGGCTTCTTCGACCCGGCCACCTGGACCATCAGCTACCTCCTTCTCGATACGCGCACCATGAGCGGGGCGATCATCGATAGCGTGCTCGATTACGATCCGAAATCGGGACGGACCGGAACCGCCTCGGCGGACCGCCTGATCGCACGCGTGCGCGAACTTAACGCGACGATCCAGTGGATTCTCGAAACGCACGTTCATGCGGATCATCTCTCGGCGGCGCCCTACCTGAAAGAGAAACTGGGCAGTCAGGTGGCCATTGGCGCGCACATCACCGCCGTGCAGAAGTTCTTCGGAAAACTGTTCAATGCCGGGGCCGATTTCGCGCGCGACGGCAGCCAGTTCGACCGCCTGTTCGCCGACGATGACACCTTCGCGATCGGCTCGCTGAAGGTCCGCACCATGCATACGCCCGGCCACACGCCAGCCTGCCTGACCTACGTGGTGAGCGATGGCGAGGAATCCGTCGCCTTCGTCGGCGACACCCTGTTCATGCCCGATTACGGAACCGCCCGGTGCGATTTTCCCGGCGGGGACGCCAGAACGCTTTATCGGTCCATCCAGCGCATTCTCAGCCTGCCCGCAACGACCACGCTCTACATGTGCCACGACTATCAGCCGGGAGGGCGCGAACCCAAATTCGTCACCACGGTGGCCGAACAACGCGCCATGAACATCCATGTTCACGAGGGTATCGGCGAGGACGACTTCGTCGCCATGCGCCAGGCACGCGACGCCACGCTGGAAATGCCCGTGCTGATACTGCCTTCCGTACAGGTCAACATGCGGGCCGGAAATCTTCCGGAGCCCGAATCGAACGGAACGCGCTACATCAAGATTCCGCTGAACGCACTCTGACTCCCCCGTTTCCGTGACAGTACGCGCTCATTGGCGGGCGTCGAACAATCGACGCCCGCCAATGACCATGACGCCAGACCTCTCCAGACTTCCGGCGATCCACTCAAGCGTGCTTTCCTCGACGAACCGCGCCCAACATGCCTAGAGCCGCCAGGCACAAGACGAGAGCCGCGGGTTCCGGCACCGGCGTGGGCTGAATAGTGCTTATGGTCTCGGCCGTCCCGCCGATATCCAGCCAGCCACCGATCGCGTCCGGGCCGTTGTTGGCCACAGTGAGCGCGAATAATCTCGTCGTATCCTCGTCGCCCAACCAGGCCTCGGCCCGCATCTGTTCATACGCCAGGGTGTCGTAGCTGATTTCGTCCTGAAAATACGCTTGGACGATGGCATAGGCCTGATGCGTGCTGTCATACGGATCAGAGCCGATCATGGCCACCCGGCCTTCAAAGGCAAAAGTGATTTGCGTCCACGCACCCAAAAGGAAATAAGCACGATTGCTGGTTCCTGCGTAAACCACATCCCCACCGACAGACCCGGTTACGCTGGCGGAGGCAGTCCTGGTCTGCCCGTCAAACGTTGCGGCGGCCGTTGCTCCAGGCGGCGAAGACGGATAGGTGAGTCCCATGCTGGTGGTCCAGTCGGAGCTCGACTGATTGGAGATATACAGGGGTGACGAACCCCACTGGGCAGCACCGACTCCCGACTGATAATCCGAGAGAATGAAACTCGGCGCCACCAAGTCTGTCGTGTTCAAATCGACGATTTCGACCGAGATGCTGCCCAGATTGATCCACGTGGCCGCCTGCAAAGCATACGCTGTATGCATGCTCAATGTGCCCATAAGGGCAATCGCCGCGGACATTAAACGGTGTGTTTTCATTTGCGCCTCCCTTTGATTAACCGGAACGTTCCGTTCGCAAAGAGCCTTTGCGTTAGGAGAGGACGGATAAGGCTCGTCGCGCAGACGCTTTCATCACGCATATCCTGTACCCGAAATCACCAGCCCAAAAAACCGCAATGAAAACAAGGGAATTTACTTCTGGGCCCCGCCTTTACCGGCCAGCATGGAAAACTGATGTCAAAAATATCGACAGTTGCGGAGAAGTCTGTCCGACAAGCGCTAGACTAGGCAGTCTGTCACCGCTAACCGATCCTTGTGAATAGAAACCCGAATCAACGCTTCTGGCTGAAAGCAATCGCCTCAGTGGTCCTCGCCGTCGGACTCTCCGCCTCTGCGTGGATAGCGGTCGAAGCGGAGGAAGACACCAGCGACGTCATCGCTTACGTCATCGTAGACGGGCAGTCCTATCCGGTCACCACGCGCGACTCCAAGCTGTATCGCCACAATCTGGAGCGGTTTGGCGGTAAGGCGGCCGTCTTTGCGGACGATCTGAATCGTTGGTTCACCAGCCTGACGCACGGACGACCGCTGGCCATCCTGACGGCGTTGTCGTCCATCGGAGTGGCACTTGTCTGTCTCCGGGCGGCTCGGAGAACCAATGATCCATCACGAGAAGACACCGATTGATCGTAAAGCAGCACAAGTTCTCATTATTGCCACGTCGTCACCTAGGGAGAAAACGAAATGATCCACGTCATCGCCTCGCTGCAGATCAAGGAACAGCATCTGGCCGAGTTCATCGACATCTTCAAGGCCAACATCCCGAATGTGCTGCGGGAAAAGGGATGCGTCGAATACGTGCCGACCATCGATGTTCCGACCGACCTGCCGCCTCAGGAAAGGGTCAGGAACGGCGTCACGATCGTCGAGAAATGGGAAACCCTGGAAGACCTGCTGACCCATATCAAGGCGCCGCACATGCTGGCGTATGCAGAGAAGGTCAAGGACATGGTCGAAAGGAAATCGCTGAAGATCCTGACGCCGGCCTAAAAAGCCTTCTCCCATTCAAGAATCCCGCCGTCCGCCATCAGGGACATGAAGAGCTTTCCTTCCTTGAACAGGTAGGAACGCACGTACGGCAACTGGCGCATCAGTCTCTGGTCGAGCGATCCGGGCGGACACATGGCCCGGGTGGCCGCCACGGGGCCAAATTCGAGACGGCCCGTATTTGGTCTACGATGAACAAGGTGATAATCCGCTTGAGGACTCCGAAGCGACGCCACAGTCCGCTGCGGGAAAGGGGTGTGCGTTGGCCAAGAACTTCACCGCAGCTGGCGTCGATACGGAACCGATAAAGGAGGAAACATGATCCGAGCCATTGTGTTGTTCGTCATGGCAATGGCCGCCAGCCAGGCCACGGCCGAGGTCTTCATGTGCAAGAACGCCAGTGGCGGGACAGAGTTCTCGGATACGCCGTGCAAGGCGGGCAGCACATCCGAAGTCGTCCCGGATCGCGCCCCTTTGACGCAGCAACAGCAGAACGAGGCGCGGCAAAAAACAGCGCAACAGAAAAGCAAGGCGGCCGAGCTTGAGAAACAACGGGCGGCAGGGCAAGACAAACAGGAGGAACGTCAGGCCGCCCCTGCTCCTGCTCCGGCGCCCACTGATGTTGTGGACGACGAAGGTGCAGTAGCCACTTGCGACGACGGCAGGAGGCTGAACAGCAACTGCGCCAGGACATTGAACGACGTCCAGCGGAACCAGAAGATCAGGCAGATCCGACAGAAATGAACCGAAGCAAGGACATAATCGCACGGCGGCATTTACGCACCAGTCAGCGTGCCGACAGCGCACGACGTAAACGCCGCATCAGCCACCCGACAATCGGCAACGTCATGTACAGTTCTTCCGCCGCGTCCCAGTAATCGCGGTGGACAACCACCTTGCCGGCGGCGTCGAAGCGCAGGTGCGAGGCGCCGCGAATAATCTGCGGCGTGCCGTGGCGCACGAAATGAAACTCCCAGACGAGCATTGCCCGGTCGGCTTCGGCCAGCCGGTCGGTAACGACGAAGCGCGGGTTCTCCACCTGCCGGAACATGTGTTCAAAGATGCGCCGGATCGCGTCGACGCCGCGCACGTCGTTGAACGGATCCTTGAACCACGCGTCGTTCGCATAGTACTCTGGGAAGCGCTCGAGGCTCTCCGGCGTCAGCGTCTCGAAAAAATCGACCAGGTCGTCAAGACGCATCGCTGCCTCCGGTAATGCGGCGGATCAGCGGGAAATAGAAGCTGTAGGGCAGCTTGGCAAGCAGCCTGAGGACGCAGGTGAAGCGTTTCGGGAAATGGATTTCGAACGCGCCCGTCCGGAAGCCTCCAAGGATCGACGCTGCCGCCTGTTCCGGCGTGAGCAGCGACGGCATCGCGAAATCGTTTTTCGCGGTCAGCCGCGTGGAAACGAAGCCGGGGTTGATGACCCACACGCCGACCCCCTTGGGCGCGAGATCAAGGTGCAGGCATTCAGCGAAATGGATCAGCGCGGCCTTGCCCGGCCCATAGGCCAGCGCCTTCGGCAGCCCCCGGTAACCCGCGACGCTGGCAACGAAGGCAATGCCGCCGCCTGGTCGCAGGTCGCCGAGCACGGCGGCGGCCAGACGCATGGCGCCGTTGAAATTTACCGCCACGATCCGCTCGGCACGCGCGAGGTCGAACTCCGCCGCGCTCATCGGCTCGTAATCGCCGGCCAGATACACGACCAGATCGATCCCGCCCCAGGCCCCGACCAGCGTCGCGCGCGCGGCGGCGAGACCGGCGTCGTCAAGGCAGTCGCACGGCAACAGCAGCGCACCGTCGATGCCGAGCGCCTGCAGCTTGTCCAGGCGGCGGGCCGACAGCGCAAGGCGCACGCCTTGCCCCGCCAGCGCCTGCGCCAGCGCCGCGCCGATGCCGCTGGATGCGCCGACCAGCCACACGCGCTTGCCGCTCCAGTCGGAGAGTTTCGGGTTCATCGCTTGACGAAGGTGAGCGTCACTTCACCGAGCCGGAAGCCCCACTTGGACATGAACGAGCGGTTGAGCATCACCTTGTCGTCCATCAGGAACATCCAGTCGTCGAAATCGACGTGGTAAATCTTGTCGTCGACCGGCAAGGCCAGCACGTAGCGCCAGCGCAGGGCGTTGCCTGCCACTTCGCCCACCGCCTCGCCGATCACGTCGTCGGCGCGCCCGCGAAAGCTGCCGTCGGGCTGGAGCTTCAACGTCCATACGCGCGTCGACGTGGTGCCGTCCGACCAGGTAAAGCGCTCGTCGAGCACGCCGGTATCGCCGTCCCAGCGCGCGTCGATGACCACCCGGAATCGCTTTTTCACTTCTCCGGATCGGCCCTGGAACATGCCCCAGGCGTCGAGCGTGCCGTTGAGGTAGGTCTTGAGGTCGAGCACCGGGGTTTCGGCGCGATATTGCTCGACCCCGGTCGAGGCGCACGCGGTGAGACCGAGCGAGAAGGCGGCGGCACAGAGCAGTTTCATGAATGAATCTCCAGAGAATCACGCCAGCGCCACAACAGCACGGACGCCAGCAACTTGAACACGAGCGGCAACAGGGCATAGACCCAACTCAGGGCGAGCAGCCCGTCGCCGCTCTCCTTTCCCGGCTGGTAGCCGAACAGCGCCAGGAGCGGCAAGGCCACACCCGCCGCCAGCGCCAAATTCAGCTTGCCGAGAAAATTCCATACCCCGAAACAGGCCCCGGCCCGACGCAACCGCTCGCCCAGATCGGCGGCAATCGCCGCGGGCAGCGCCAGATCGGCGCCGAGCGTAAGACCCGACGCCACGCAGATGACGGCGAAAGCCGGAACGTCGCCCGGACCGAGGAACACCGCTCCGCCGAAAGCCAGCATGGCCAGCGCCATCGCCAGTAGCCACGCCGGCACCCGGCCCCGCGTTGCGGCGAGGCGCACCCAGACGGGCAGGGACGCGGCGCCGGCGACAAAATACAGGGCCAGCAGCGGCCCGCCTGCCGATTCGGCGCGCAAAACATCGGCGACAAAGAACAGGAACAGCGTCGCCGGCAGGGCCGAGGCCATGCCGTTGACCACGAACACCGCCAGGAGGCGACGGAATGCGGCATCGCCGAGCACATAGCGCAGGCTGGGCAACAACGGTGCGGCCGCGCGGGAACACGCCGCGCCCGGATCGATCCCGGCGAACAGCACGATCGCCGCCAGCAGCAACACCGGGGGCAGCACCCAACTCAGGCGCGCGACGCCCTCGGAAAGATCCGCGGCCAGCAGTCCCGGCAGGGCGGCGGCCAGGACCACGCCGGCCAGCCCGAACCCCTCGCGGGCGGCCGTCAGCCGCGTGCGTTCGCGCGAATCGACTCCGGCATCGGCTCCCCACGCCTGATAGGCTACCGAGGCCGCCGAAAAGCCGAGATAGGTCAGCGCCAGGGACAGCACCAGCCACGCGGAGACCCAGACGTCGGGCGGATTGAGCAGGGCCACGAAGCCGACGAGAAACGGCACGAGGGCCGCCACCACCATGCGTCGGCGCGGCACCCGGTCGGCCACCCAGCCCAGCCACGGATCGATGGCGGCATCGAACAGGCGCGCGCCAAGCAGCAACCCGCCGAGGACGGCCAGCGGCACGCCCGCGCTGTCGGCGTAATAGCGCGGCACATGCACGTAGATGGGCAGCGCGGCGAACGCCAGTGGCAGGCCGAGAAAGCCGTAGGCCAGCAGGCGCCGCACATCCGATGTCCCCGCTGTGGTCGCGCTCATGGTCTTCATGACGTCAACTCGCCGGCGGTGTCAGCAACGCCGCGCGCAATTCCGGCGCGCTGGTGCGCGGATCGAGCCAGATGCCGAAGAAGTCCCGCGCGAAACGTGCGTCGTCGATGCGCCCGAGGTCGCGACCGTTGTGCGCGAAGCGCGCACCGTCAGTCGCGAAAATGCCGAGGATGTGGTCGCCTTCCTGCACGTCGGGAAAGAGGCGCACCAGCCGTTCGTGCCACGCGGCCAGCACCGTCTCCTCGACCCCGAAGCGGCGCATCTCCTTGACGCTGGCTTCGGCGATGGCGCTGCCGGCAATGCGCCGCTTGTAATCGAGGCGCAGGGCCAGAGGCGGACGCTGCGGATCGTCGCCGGCCCACAGGGACGCTTCGTAGAGCAGAAAGCCGAAGCGGCGGAATTCGCCACGGCCCCAGCGACGCAAGCCGGGCACCGGGCTTTCGGCCATGCCCGCATTGCCCGCCAAACCGGCCAGCGGCCAGGCCAGCAACGCCAGCGCGGCCGCGTTGAAACGGCGCCGGAAACGATCAGGCATGGGCGAGTTCGAACTGGACGACATCGATGGTTCCGGCCAGGAAGCCGGCCTCGCAATAGGAGAGATAAAGCCGCCACAGGCGGCGGAAGGTTTCGTCGAAACCGAGCGCGGCGATCTGCGGCCACATGGCGTCGAACGCATCGCGCCACAAGGCCAGCGTCCGCGCGTAATCGCCGCCGAAAGCGAACTCGTCGCGCACGACAAGCCCCTGCCGCGCGGCCTGCGCCCGGAATTCCGCGCGTGAAGGAAGCATGCCGCCGGGGAAGATGTATTGCTGGATGAAATCCGTTCCGCGCCGGTACGTGGCAAACAGATCGTCACGTATGGTGATGCTCTGGATCACCGCCCGGCCTTCCGGTTTCAGGGCATTCGCCACGGTGCGGAAATAGGTGGGCCACCAGCGTTCGCCCACGGCCTCGAACATCTCGATGGACACCACGTGGTCGAAACGTTCGGCCGTATCGCGGTAATCCTGCAGGCGCAGATCCGCCGACGGAACGCGCTGCCGCGCCCAGGCCAGTTGCGCCGGCGAGAGGGTGAGGCCGGTGACCGCCAGCCCGTCGCGTGTCGCCATGTCGGCGAAACCGCCCCAGCCGCAACCGATCTCGAGCACGCGCTGGCCTGGTTCGGCGGCAAGGCGATTGAGGATGCGCCGGTACTTGGCGTCCTGCGCAGCCTGCAGCGGTTGTTCCCGGTTTCCGTCGAACAGCGCCGACGAGTAACTCATGCCCGGATCGAGCCACAGCCGATAGAAATCGTTGCCCAGGTCGTAATGCGCCATGATGTTGCGCTTGGCTCCAGCGCGGCTGTTGCGGTTGAACCAGTGGCGCAGGCGGGCCGCCAGGAGTTGGCGCCACGAGCCATAGACCGCGTCGCGCAGGGCGTCCCGATTGCGCGCCAGGAGCGTGAGCAGCGCGGTGACATCGGGCGAATCCCATTCGCCGTCGAGGTAGGCCTCGGCCAGGCCGATGTCGCCCTTGGCCAGCACGCGCGCGAAGACGGCTTCGTCATTGACCTGCATGGTCACGCCCGGCTCCCCCTCCCCGAACAGGAAACGTGCGCCGTCGGGCAGGCGGACTTCGAGCAAGCCACCGCGGAGTTTTTCGAGCAACGCGAACACGAGTCGCGTATCGCGGCGCAAGCGCCCATTGCCGGTCAGGGCCAAGGTGGATTCGAGTTCGTTCATGGAGTCGGTTCTCCGAGGAGGGGGGAGGAGGAAGCCTGCGGCTGTTGTGGCTGCGGCTGCCGGGCGCCGCGGAACGGCACGCCTTTGAGCCACAGTTTCAGCGCCTGCCAGTGGATACGGAAGATCACGCCGAGTGTCATCAGCGGCATGCGCGCGAGCGCGCCAAGCAAGGCCGGGGTTGACCAGGCGCACGGACGGCCGGAAATGGCCGTCAGCAATAGTTCGCCCTCGGCGTCGTCGTAGTCGATGTGCACGCGCGGCACCGCCCGTTCGAGGTTGAAACGGAAGCGATACCCGCCTTCGACGACGCAGAACGGGGACACATGGAACGCCTTGTCGGCTGTGAACACCTGACCGTCGCGCAACGGCGCACCATCCGGGTTGTGCAACAGGTAGGCGTGGCGACCGCCGAAGGTGTTGTTCACTTCGGCCAGCACGGCGATCAGCGCGCCCGCCCGGTCGTGACAGAACCAGAAACTCACCGGGTTGAACACGTAGCCGAGCACGCGCGGGAAGGTTTGCAGGACGATCTCGCCGTCGTGCGGCAAGCCGCGTTCGCGCAGCTTCGCCTCAATCCAGGGCACCAGCGGCGACCCGTCGCGCTCGCCATGGTCGCGCTGATAAAAGCTCAGCAGGTTGAAGCGGTCGAGCGAGAACAGCGGACCGCGCGCCTGTTCCAGGAGCCGCAACGGCAACTGCACGTAGAACACCGGATAGACGAAGGCATTGACCGCCGGACGCAGCCGCCGATGCATGACGTGACCGAGGAAGAGACGCGGTTCGGGAGTCATGATCGGTCTACGCCTGTTCAAGCACCCGCGACAGGGGCGTGGAGACCGATTGCCACGGCGCGGAAACGCCCATCAAGTTGGCCACGCGCAGCGCCGAACGCAGGCCGTCCTCATGAAAACCGAAACGCCCCCATGCGCCGGCCAGCCAGACACCGCCCTCGCCCTGGATGCCCAGCGTGTCGTCAGCCAGCCGCTGTTGCGCAGCGATGGCCGAGGCATCGAAAACCGGGTGGTCGTAATCGAACTCGGCGATGACCTTCGCCGGATCGGGCTCGCGCGCCGGATTCAGCGTCACCACCACCGGCGTCTCGAACGGCAAGGGTTGCAGGCGGTTGATCAGGTAAGACACGCCGACCGGTTGGTCGCCTGGATCACCGCTTCCGGCAAAGTAGTTCCACGCCGACCACAGCTTGCGGTCGCGCGGCAGCAAACGGGGATCGGTGTGCAGCACGGCGCGGTTGGGCTGGTAGCGCACAGCGGCCAGCACGTCGCGCTGCCTCGCGCTGGCCGTCTCGCCGAGGATGGCCAGCGACTGGTCACTGTGGCACGCCAGCACGACCTGATCGAACACCTCGCTGCCGTGCGCGTGCGTCACGCGCAGGCCGGACGCTTCGCGCGTCACGCGCTGAACCGGCGAGGCCAGGCGCACATCGTCGAGTTGCGCGGCGATCCTGTTCACATACTCGCGGCCGCCCCCGCGCACCGTGCGCCACAAGGGCCGGTCGAAGATCTGCAGCAGGCCGTGGTTCTGGCAGAAGCGTATGAAGGTGGCCAGCGGCATGTCGCGCATCTGCGCGGTCGGGCACGACCAGATGGCCGCGGCCATCGGCAGCAGATACCAGTCGGCAAAGGCCTCGGAGTAGCGCCCTTCCCTCAGGAAATCGCCGAGCGGCCGCTCGTCGGCAGGATGCGCTGCCAGCCAGGCCGTGCTCTCCCGGTTAAAGCGCAGGATGTCGGAGAGCATCGCCCAGAACGGCCGGCGCAGCAGGTTGCGCTTCTGTCCGAACACCGTGGCCAGGCTGCTGCCGGCCCACTCGAGGTCGGGCTTCTCCAGGCTGACCGCGAACGACATCTCGGTCTGGACGCTGTCCACGCCCAGCGTATCGAACAGGGCGATCAGGTTCGGATAGGTTTTCTCGTTGAAGACGAGAAAACCGGTATCGACCGGATGCGTCCTGCCCTCCAGCGTCACATCCACGGTGTTCGTGTGCCCGCCGAGGCGCGGCGCAGCCTCGAACAGCGTCACCCGGTAACGCTGGCGGAGGAGCCAGGCGCAGGCCAGGCCAGAAATACCGGACCCGACGACAGCGATGTTTGTGACATTCTGCATGGTTCCCGCCTCCGACTTGATGGCTGAATTATTGAAACAACCGGACAACATGTCCTGGACAAACTAAACTTTTTACGATATTTATGTACTAAACGACCGAATGGTCCTATTATTGTCCTAGACAAACATGAACAAAATAAGTTTCACGATCGCCAGTGTCGAAAAGGAAACCGGGCTTTCCAAGGACACCCTGCGCATGTGGGAACGGCGCTACGGATTCCCGGCGCCGGAAAGGGATGGCGTGGGTGATCGCCTCTACCCGGCGGATCAGGTCGAGCGGCTGCGCCTGATAAAGCGTCTGATCGACCAGGGCCATCGCCCCGGGCGGCTGATGGCGATGTCACCAGAAGCGCTGCAGACACTCCCGACCCGCCACCTTCAGGTCGCCACGACTCGCGATGCAACAACGGACGAGGCCCGCGAGATCGGCGACTGCCTCGCTTTGATCAAGGATCACGACGCCGCTGCCTTCCAGCAGAACCTGCAACAAAGCCTCGCCCGCCAGGGGCTGGGGCGCTTTGTCACGGACACCGTGGCGCCGCTAACCCGTCGGGTGGGAGAAGCCTGGGAAGACGGCCGGTTTGCGGTTTTCGAGGAACACCTGTTTACCGAACTGACCAAGCGCGTCCTGCGCCAAGCCATTGCCAGCCTGCCCCCGGCGACCGGCCGTCCACGCATCCTGCTGACCAGCGTGCCCGACGAACCGCATGTGCTGGGCCTGCTGATGGTCGAGGCGTTGTTCGCGCTCGAAGGCGCACAGTGCATCCCGCTCGGCCCACAGGTACCGTTGCTCGATATCGCGCAGGCCGCCACGGCGCATCAGGCCGACATCGTCGCGTTGTCCTTTTCGAGCGCGTTCCCTGCGCGCCGCGTTCCACCCGCGCTTTTCCAGTTGCGTGAGCTGCTGCCGGCGGACATCGCTCTGTGGGCCGGCGGCGAAGGCATGCAGCACGTTGCCCAGCAAGAAGGTGTAAACCGGTTGTTTTCACTGAAGGACGGTCTCGACGCACTGGGCTTGTGGACCGCCACGAACTCGGAGGCGAAAAAGGCCTAAAAGTCTCGGTGTAGAATCTTATGCGAGTGCCAAAACAATAGGGAAAAGCAATTGCCGAGACTCTGGCGCATGTGCCAGTTGATTCGAGACGCAAGGGAGCCACTTGGTGCGACTACTTGATGTAAGCAACAATGAGATTGCGCAACTCGCTGTAGACACGTTGGCTGAGAATAAGCAATTTGTCAGAGCAGTGACCAGCTACGCCGACGACCATGAGATCTTGGCCAGCGAAGATATCTATGCCCAAAACGGCATGAAACTCATCCCCCATGGGACGCGTATCTCGAAGAAATTCTATGATCGCCTTGTCGCACACAAGTTGCTCAAGCCAATCGAACAGTCCCTCGCTATTTCAGATGCGCTTGATGCGAGAAAGCTGGTTGAATTAACACACGCCGAGGCGCACCGAGTGCCCTCACTGGCTCCGATGCTAGAGAACCGGGAGCTACTCGACAAAATGCAAGGGCTTCTTGGAGACATCCAACTCCCGGCACCTTTGGCGCTGAAACTCTCAGTGATCCGGGTGGATCAACCTGATTTTTTTCAGCATTGCCTGATCACCGCCATGCTTTCTATGGTCTTAGCGGTGCGTGCCAACCTGTCTCGGGGCGAAATACGCGCATTGGCCTTGGCCAGCATCTTCCATGACCTTGGCGAAACCTGCATTGCCCCGGACATTCTCGCGCCTCAACATAAAATCACCGAGGCAGAGTATCGCCATTTGTACACGCATCCCATCACCGGGTATTTGATGCTGCATGAATTCAGCGAGATCCCGGAGGAAACGGCCATTGCAGTATTGCAACACCATGAGAGGCTGGATGGCAGCGGCTATCCTTACAGGCTACCAGGAGAGCAGATTAGCAAGATTTCGCGCTTCTTGGCTGTCGCCGAGTTTTGCAGTTCGCTTCTTCAGAGGTATGGGGCAGACAAGCGAATCCAGTTGAAGTTGTGGCTGAATCGCAGTCGGTATGACAAACACGCGATGGAAATTCTGTTCAAACTCTTCGCGGATACAGATTGTCCTCTCCCGAAATTGCCGGAGGAAGCCGTATTAATGAGTCGCCTCACACGGATCGGGAAGATCTTCGAAGACTGGAAAGTTATACGAGAAAGCTTTAGTGCCGCTGACGTTGATGCGATCTCTTACTTTATCAAGCGCGTAAATAGCCTGCAGATGCTGCTTCTGGAATTTGGCTTCGACAAAGCAAGAATTGACGAGATTCTTTCGCTTTCGAGTGTTGGAGACCCGGAAATCAGCATGGAAACAAATATCCTGATCGAGGAGTTGGCTCGCGGCTTTAAAGACCTTTACGGCGAGGTACAACGCAAAGTCGCTATTTATGGATCTACCCTTGAACCATCCGTCCGAGCAAGAGTTCACGAATGGTTGATGTCTGCGTGTTCTCTTGCTGACGACAAGGTTCAGTAAGCGCTTTCAACAATTTTCCAGGGAATTAACTGAAATGCCATTCAAGGCGAACAGAGGGCGATTCGATTCCTGCTGATAGATTGAGTCCGGTTCACCGTTCGCCCCTTGGCTCGCATAAGCGTGCGGGGAGACGGCGGAGCCTGTTTCTACAGGGAAAATACAGGTATGTGACCGGATAAACCCCGAGCTTTTCGAGTTTTGCCAGCCCCTAAAACCCTTAAAAAAAGCCCGGCACAGACGGGCCGGGCAACTTGACGACAAGAGGAGACTACAGCGTCGACAAGTCAGGGAACGGACGCACCGGATCCTTGCCGTCCCAGCCTTCGCTGGCTTCGCGGATGAGCTTGAACAGCTTGCCTTTGGGACCGGCCACTTCGGACAGTTCGATGACGGTTCCGGGGTGGTATTCAGTGTCGAAATAGATGAAACGTCCGCGCTCTCCGACCTCGCCCTGCATGACCGGCTTCCAGCCCAGATCCACCAGATTGTCGAGATCGCGGTCGTAGTCTTCGGTCCAGTAGGCCACGTGTTGCAACCCGCTCTTGCTGGTCTGCTGGAAGTCGCGGTACATCGACGGCACATCGTTGCGCGTCTGGATCAGTTCGACCTGGATGAATCCGGCGTTAGCCAGCGCCACCGAGTTGTGGGGTTCGTAGGCCTCTCCCTTGTAGCGGTAGTTCCTGATCGGAACCTGCGGGTTGTAGTACCACGGGCCGACGCCCAGGGTGGTCGCCCAGTAGTCCATGGCCGCTTCGATATCGGGCACGACGTAGCCCAGTTGTCTGATTTGTCCTAAGAATCTGCTCATGGGATCACTTCATTATCAAATTGGGTAACCAGGTGGACACGACCGGCACGAAGGTCACGACAGCCAGCGCCAGAACCAGGGGAACAAGGAAAGGAACGGCCCCCGCCACCACGCGGTGCAGCGGCAGACGGGCGATGGAAGCCACCATGTACAGGCTCATGCCCACCGGGGGCGTCAGCAGGCCGATCATCAGGTTGAGCACGACCACCACGCCCAGTTGCACCGGATCGACACCGGCGGCCATCAGCGCCGGGGTGAGGATCGGCGCGAG
>JARKPC010000154.1 GCA_029975435.1 Propionivibrio sp.
GCAATCCGTTCATCCAGCGCCTGTTGGTGGTCAACCCGTACACGCCGCACCTGCTGCTCTCGGAGTGGTTCGACATCGTCATCAATTTCGAGAAGGAGCCGGGAATCTGTGCGGTCTCAGACCGGATTCCCGCTTGGCGGCGCTATGGCTTCCGGCTCGATCCGCAGACGCACACGGCCGTTTCCTACGACCATTCCGACGAGGCGCTGTCCTTCTCCAGCGATCCCGACGCCAAGCGGCTGAAGGCCAAATCGTGGTCCTACATCCTGTACGAGATGCTGGGGCAGCATTACGAAGGCCAGCCCTATGTCCTGGGCTACCAGCCGACCGCGACCGTGATGCACGACGTGGGCTTCAACCATATGGTCGGCTCCAAGTTCCCGTTCAAGCGCTGGCCGGAAGCGCACTGGCACCGGCTGCACGACGATCTCTCACGGGATCTCAAGGTATGCTGGCAGGAGGGCGTCAACGACATCGAGGACTACATCGAGTGGATCGCCAGTTGCCGTGTGCTGGTGACCAACGACTCGCTGGGGCTGCACATCGCCCTGAGCCTCGGCAAGCCGGTCGTCGCCCTGTTCGGTCCGACGATCGCGAGCGAAGTCGAAGGCCCCGAACTTGTCCGCGTGACGCCGCCGCTGGAATGGGACTGCATTCCGTGCGTCAAGGCCGATTGTGTGCGGGAGACGCCGTGCATGCAGCACATCTTGCCGGAAACGGTTGCCGGCGCCGTGCGCGCCCGGTTGCAGGGGGTGGAGGTATGACTATCGAATCGCTGTTCAGGGACATGCTGCGCATCCGGCGTATCGAAGAGGCGATTGCTGAACGTTACGCCGAGCAGGAGATGCGTTGCCCGGTGCATCTCTCGATCGGGCAGGAAGCGGTAGCCGTCGGCGTCTGCGCGGCCTTGAGGCCATCAGACGGCGTTTTCAGTGGCCATCGGGCGCACGCCCACTACCTGGCCAAGGGCGGCGATCTCAATGCCATGCTCGCCGAGATCTACGGACGCGACAACGGCTGCTGCCGCGGGGTCGGCGGTTCGATGCACATGGTGGACCTGGATGCCGGATTCCTGGGCTCGGTGCCGATCGTCGGAGCCACGGTGCCGCTGGC
>JARKPC010000157.1 GCA_029975435.1 Propionivibrio sp.
TACAGCAAGTCCGGCCGCAACGCCTCGGTCGTCAAGATGAAGATGAAGAACCTGCTGACGGGTTCGCCGAGCGAAACCGTCTATCGCGCCGACGACAAGTTCGACACTGTCCAGCTCGATCGCAAGGAAGTCACCTACTCCTATTTCGCCGATCCGCTGTATGTGTTCATGGACGCCGACTACAACCAGTACGAAATCGAAGCCGAGTTCATGGAAGATGCCCTCAAGTATCTCGAGGACGGCATGCCCTGCGAAGTCGTGTTCTATGAAGGCAAGGCCATCTCGGTCGAACTGCCGACCAGCCTGGTCCGCGAAGTCATCTACACGGAGCCCGCCGTCAAGGGCGACACCTCGGGCAAGGTCATGAAGCCGGCCCGCCTGGCAAGCGGCTTCGAACTGCCGGTCCCGGCCTTCGTCGAAATCGGCGACAAGATCGAAATCGACACCCGCACCAACGAATACCGCGCTCGCGTCAAGTAATCACGTACAAAGCGCACAAAAAAGGCGGCCGCGGCCGCCTTTTTGCTTTCTTGCCGCCTACGAACAGGCTTTGGAGCAATCGCCGTCACACACCACGTCAAAACCCGCTCCTTCAATGGCTGCCTTGAACTGCGTGGGCCTGACCAATTGTGGATCATAGGCGATCTCGGCCTTGGCTTCTTCCAGCGAGACATTCACTTCTGACACGCCAGGCAGTGCCTGCAAGACACTGGTCACATTTTTCACGCACCCCTGGCAGCTCATTCCCGGGTACAGCCGACATACATGTAAAAATAGGACTTAACGCAGAAAACCCTCGTTGCGCGTCAGAGACCGTCAGATTGGCAATGACGAATCTATAGGTTCAGGGACCGTATCAAGATCGATAATGTAATCCCCGAAGCGCTTGATATGGCTTGTCACATAAGGGCTGAGCGTGGCGACATCTTCCCGATTTACCGGGAATCCCTCCTGTTTCAACTCACGCAAGATACGGGTCTGATCTACCACGTTGTGGAAAATTACGGCATTGGCCACCAGGTCGTTGTACTTGATGACCTTCTCTTGCTCCTCGGGGTCGTTGTCCGCGATGATCCCTTCCCCACCGAAGAACAGCCATTTGGAGAAGCCGTTGTAGGCTTCTACCTTGTTGGTCGTCGCTGTGATCTGTTCGCGTAGCTCCATGTCGGAGATATAGCTCAGCAGGAAGGCCGTTCGCACTACCCGTCCAAGTTCCCGGAAAGCCTGGTAGAGCCGGTTCTTGCGGCTGTAGTTACCCAACTTGCGCAACAAGGTCGACGACGAAATCTTGCCGGCCTTGATCGACAATACGACCCTCAACAGGTCTTTCCAGTGGGTTTCGATCAATTCCCAGTCAATGACATCCTTGAACAGCATGTCGAGGTGCTGATAGCTGGTTTCCTTGGTCGGCCTGAAAAATACCAGATCGTGCCAGTTGCGGATGCGCGGCATCAGCTTGATACCCAGCAGGTAAGCAAGCGCGAAAACCGGTGCAGATTGCCCCTGGGTATCGGCATGGACGGTATCTGGCTGGATGTCCGATTTGTTCTGGAGCAATCCCTCAATGATATAGACCGCCTCCCAAACCCCACAGGGAATGAAGTGGCTGAACAGTGCGACGTAGTTATCGGCCACGTGGTGGTAGACGATCCCGCCATAGCCGCCGTAGCGGATGTGGTACTCCGCCAGCAGGTTCTGGTCGAACATATCGAATTTGGTGCCGTCGGCGGCTGCTGATTTGCCTTCCCCCCAGACCTTGGGCAGATCAAAGAGGTGGTAGCGGTTGATGATGTCTTTTAGTGCCGCATTCAACTTGTTGGCATTGGAATGCCGTCGGTTGATGAACGACAGCATGTGCGGTGTCACCGCGCCGCGCAGATGACGTGACGCCTGGGCCGGCCCGAGATTGCAGCCATACGTAAACGTGGTGAGGATGTAGCGCTCACCGGGATTCTCGATCTTTGGATCGGAGCCAGATAGTGGCCCGAAGTGCCGGTTCCAACTGGTCCAGTGGGCGACGTTGCACAGCACGTCGATGACATTGCGCTCAGGAAGTCGTTGCAGCAGAGCCGCCTCCAGGGCACGGGCGGAAGCCTTCGGCTCCCGCGGGCCACTCCGTTTGAGTACCGGGAGACCGAATTCATCAATCCCCAACGCTTTATTCTCGGGAAATCCGCTATCCACCTCGACCGCAGTCTCCGTCAACCAATCACGCAAGCCTTGGGTAAATCCGGGCGCATCCTCCGGAAACCCCAACTGCTGGCAGTAGTCGCCCACCAAGGGCTCACATTCATCCCATGAAAGAAGCTGGTCGCGATAGTCGGCATAGGCCTCCGATCCCTGAATCGACACGTCTCCCGACTTGATTTCTGCCGCCAGCGCAGAAAACACGCAAACCTCGAAATGCTGACGGCTGATTCGCTCGCCATCCTCGGTTTTCACCACCACCGTCCT
This sequence comes from Propionivibrio sp., assembly GCA_029975435.1. GTDB lineage: Bacteria > Pseudomonadota > Gammaproteobacteria > Burkholderiales > Rhodocyclaceae > Propionivibrio. The sequence continues at coordinate 2,455 of JARKPC010000157.1, forward strand.
TTTCCAGCGTTCGTTGGTGAAGGAAAAATCGATTTCGACATCAATCCAGGCGCCTTTGCGGTTCTCGTATTCAAGCAGAACATCCAGTGCCTGCATCAGCGACTGGTCTTCGCTGGTCGAGGTCATCGTCAGCAAATGCACCATACGGAACAGCGTCGGTCGATGGCTGCGATAGAAACGCCACAGCAGCGGGAAGTAGTTGTCGCCACTGAACGCGTTGATCGCGTCGCAGTCATCCTGTAGGGCCTTGGTGCCGCCCCGGGTCGCCAAGAGGGAGCGAATGGTTTTCCCGGCCACCTCGTCTGCTGACTGGGTTTCCAGCACCTGGATGACGTCCGCCAGGGTGGCGACGAGATGCTCGGTCTTCTGGCGGAATTTTATGCGCAGGCGCTCCAGTTCGTCCTTACCGCGCCGGTGAATGTGGTTCATCCGCTTGATGAACATCTCCGCCAGATCATCACGGGCCTGCACACGGGCACGGTGAATCAGGCTCAGTATCAGGACATAGCGCTTGGGCGGCGCGAATTTTTTGAGTTCTGCGGCATCCAGTGCCTTGGCCTCGGCAGCAAAATGTTTGATCTTGGCGAACGGAATACCTGACAGATGGTGATCCGCACCTACCGTATCTGAGAGTTTGACGATATGGTCCAGCAGATCCTGCAAATGCTCCAGTGAAGAGCGCTTCGGTAACTGCTTGAGAGCGAAGAACAGCGTTTTTTTCTGGGGACTGTTGCCGATCTCCAGCAAAGCGTCGAGTTGTTCGCGCTCGGTCTCGGATAAACGCTCCATCACCGCCGCAAAAAAGCGCCCATTGACCAGTGTGCGAATGCGCCGCGACATACGGTCAAACGTACTGAAGGCGGGCAACTCGATGCGCTGGCGGACCAGCTCTTCAATGGCGACGTTGATAAGATCAGCCGGGTTGTCCATGACTTCGGCAGCCGCCGACATGGCCTCGCTAGCCGCATGCAATCCGTCTTCGCTCCAGGCGGTGACCGCCAAGCGATCACGGATTGCCTGGTGGTGCCGATACAAGGTCCGCAATTCCGCATAGATTGGCGAAATTTCGTCATCTATTCCGCTCACGTTCCGCACATGCTGGACGATGGCGAGCGGAATATCCACCAGAGCAGGAAAATAGCCGAGGCGCTGGAACGATTTGAGCAATAGCAGGAGGCCGAATCGCGACTGAGCCTTGCGGGCCAAAGCTCTCGCGAAACTCAGCTCATCGTTGGTCGGGGTGTAAAGCGCATCCAACTCTTTAGCGAGTGGATTGCGTTTGAAACGTGGGTAGGCGGTACGTTCAATGGATGCCATCTATGCATGACCTTACTCGTTTCGGCCGGTCGATTCGACACGAATGTCGTCAAAATACACAACGCTGTCGGCCTTGGACCACAGGCCTATGTGCCCCGAAACCGGTTCGGACAAGGCGTGTTCCAGATACAGTTTCCCATCTAGATAGCCTTTGATGTTCTTCCCTTGAACAACCAACTTCAAATCATGCCATTGCTTGGATGGCGTCGGCGTATTGCGTATCCACTTGACCGAACTCCGGCTGCCGCGCTCGTATTTGAACAGGACGAGGTTGTCTTCGAGGCAGTTGGCACGCAGTACAAGATAGTCGCCGTTAGGCTTCAGGTTGAAGACGATGCCTGCTGCTTGGTCGATGCGTCCAGCAACGCACTTGAAGCGCAGTTCGATCTCCCCGGCGCGGAAATCGTCGATGCCCTGTGCCACGGCCAGCGGAAAGTAGGCGTAGGCCTGGACGTTGTCGAGAAACTCGGCGTAGCGCTCGCCGTAGAGGGCGCGGGCCTTGTCGGCCAGCCCGGCCGAAGGCTGTCCCCGCGACCAGCCGCGGCCGTCCACGACCAGCACGCGCTCCTTGCCATCGACACCCGCGATCCACTGACCGACAGTCGGGATGACGCTCTTCGGTTCCGCACCAAGGGTTTCGGACTCGAAATCGAACACCAATGCGCCATCAGTCGCACGGACTGGCGTGGCCGGTTCAGCGGCTATGCTGACGCTAGCGGCACTGACAGATGGCAGGTATTCGGGCTCGGTTGGCGGCGCCTCGCCGACCAGGAAACGAAAGGCCACCCATGTGCCCAAACCGACCAGGAGCATCACGGTCATCGCGACGAGTAGCAAATTCCGTTTTACGCGAAGCATGGCTTTGAGTCCTATCGAGCAATCTGCTCGACCCGGAAATCGTCGAAATACACCACGCTATCGGCCTTGGACCACAAGCCGATGCGACCTGACACTGGCTTTTCAAGATCGTGACTGAGGGTGAGTACCCCATTCAACCAACCTTGGACCTTGTTGCCAACGACGGTCAGCTTCAGTTCATGCCACTGGCCGCTGGGTGACGGCGTGTTGCGCACCCACTTCACCGACGAACGCTTGCCCTTCACGTATTGCCACAGCACCAGATTGTCTTCAAGCGGGTTGGCGCGCAGGGTGAGATAGTCACCGTTGGGCTGGACATTGAAGAGAATGCCGGCAGCTTGGTCGATACGCCCGGCCACACCCTTGAAGCGCAGGGTGATTGCACCATTGCGGAAGTCAGCCACTTCGTTCATTACCGCGATGGGGAAGTAGGCGTAAGACTGAACATTGTCAAGAAACTCGGCGTAGCGCTCTCCGTACAGCGCCCGAGCCTTGTCGGCCAGCCCGGCCGAGGTCTGGCCGCGTGCCCACTGCGAGCCATTGACCGACAGCGCCTTATTTCCCCCATTGTCGACGATGACCCAGTTGCCCACTGCGGCAGTGAAGGACTTGGGTTCGGCACCGACGGTTTCAGTATCGAAACTTTGTACAGAGGATGCAGCGAGTGCAGGAGCCGCGAAGATGGCGGCAAATAAAACAGAAAGCATGCGAAGTTTCATCGAAGTTCTCCTTGTTGCAGGTTACGGAAATGCTTGGGTAGTCGCCCGGTTCGGGCCAGGAGCCAGGCGGCGAGCAGGATCAGGATAGGCAGCAGCCCGTAGAACCAGATTTCAGCCGACCGCGCGTCGGCCACCAGTGGATGGCCCGGATAGGGCGGCAGATCAACCGGCGTCACCTGCACACCGGCCAGTTCGTGTAGCAGTGGCAGGATTTCGCGCGGTCTGTTGGAGCGGCTCTCAACGCTGCGGCGGGCGCGCGGTTCGCCATACTCGTACACGATGCGGCCATAGCCTTCGTCCCCAGCGGCGCCGAATACCCCCGCCTTGCCGGTCTCGGCCCAGCGCACGCCGAGTCCAGGCACCAAGCGCTTGAGCTTGGCCAGCACATTGCCGGCGAACTCCCGTGCCCGGCTGTCCTCCGGGTTGAGGTGCAGGGTAATGACGAGTCCCTGATCCATGCGGGCGAGCGCCACCTCGTCGGCCGGATTGAAGCTGTTGCGCCGGTCTTCCGCGAGGTCGACTGCCCTTGGCACAAGGGAGGTCGCCGCCAGCACGGCGAGCAGCGCGACGATCCCGGCAGCGCCACGCAGCCAGCGCTGGCGGTTGGCCAGTCCGGGTGGCAGGATCAGCGCCGAGAGAGCCGCCAGGCCCAGGCCCAATGCGGCGAGGCCGACGGTCTGCCCAGCCGGAAACAGCCCGCGCTCGAAGGACTTAAGCACCTGCGTAGGTGAGATGCCGCCCAGGGTCTTCAGCCACTCGGGGCCGGTTGCAGCGGCGAAATCGAGTACCCAGAAGCCGAGCGTGAAAGCCAGGGTGACGATGGCGGCGGTGGCCGCCGATTCGGCCAGGGCCGCTGCGAAGAAGGCGATGCCGGCTACCGCCAGCGCGTAGAGGGCATGGCCGGCGAAGAGATTGGCGGTCTCGGCGAAAGCCAGATGCCCGCCAGCGAGTTTCCAGCACACCAGTGCCGACAGGGGAACGAGGAGACTGACAGCCCAGGCGGCCCCGACAGCAGCGAGTTTCACCGCGACCAAGGTGCTCGGCGACAGCGGCCATTGCAGCGCCAACTTGGCGGCACCGCTCTCCCGGTCTTGGCCGAGGGCGCGAATGGCGACGAAGGGAAAGAGCAAGGTCGTGCCGAGATAGAAGGCGCCCAAGGTGGGCACCAGGATGCCGTCCAGCGGTGTCATGCCGCGAGCCATCTCCGGGAATTGCAGGGCGGTGCGACTCGCCTCGCCGAACAGACGCACCGCCTCGATATAGCCGTAGCCGGCCAGCGGCGCGAGGATCAGCAGCAACGCCCAGAAGGCGCGGCCGGCCAGCAGCCGACGCAACTCGAAGCCAAATAGCGCGGACAAGACCGCCAGGCGCCGGCCCGCCAGCGCCGATTTATTGCGTGAGTCCAAGGAACACCTCCTCCAGGTCACCGCTTTGTGAACCGCTCTGAGCCGCCAACTCGGCGAGTGTGCCAAAACCCAGACGGCGTCCGGCATCGAGCAGCAGCAGGCGGTCGCAGATGCGCTCGGCATCCTTCAGTTGATGAATCGACAGGATCAGTGCCCGCTCGGCCGCCACTTCCCGCAGCAAGTCCATGACGTGCAGGGTCTGGCGCAAGTCGAAGCCGTCGAAGGGTTCGTCGAGGATAAGGATCGGCTGCGGTGTGAGCAGCGCCAGCGCCAGCAGCAGACGCCGGCGGTAGCCCTTGGACAGTTCGGCGACGCGCTTGCCGAGGACGGGAGCAAGTTCCAGCCGCTGTACGACCATCACCTCTCGGGCCGCGTCCAGGCCGTGCAGTTCGCGGAACAGCCCGGTGACACGCCATACAGGCTGGTCGCTCCACGGGGCGATACCGTCAGGCAGGTAGAACATCGCCTCGCGCCGCCGCTCGGGAGGGACTGGCATGCCGCCGAAACTGACGCTTCCGCCGTCGGCGGCCAACAGGCCGACCAGGCACTCCATCAGCGTCGTCTTGCCGGCGCCGTTGGGGCCGATGATGCCGAGGATCTCGCCGGGATGGAGGTCAAAGTCCACACCGGCCAGCGTTACAGCGTCACCGTAGTGCTTGGTGATCCCTCGCACCGAGAGGAGGCGTCTCGCTTCGCTCATTTCGCGCTTGCCTTGCCGGTATCCTTGGGCAGCACGCGCAGGCGATGGCCCTTGTCCTCGGACACCAGAATGCGCGACATGCTGTCATCGAAATCGACATCCAGCGGCTGATTGAAACGGGCATTAGCTACCGGCCCGTCGGCGAAACCAGCCTCGCCATTCCCGGCCAGGGTGGTGACCGAGCCGTCGGGCGTCACGAGCCGCAGACGGTTGTTGTTACGGTCGGCGACCACGGCGGCACCATTAGGCAGCGGCGCGATACCAGTGGGATTATTGAACTGTGCCGCAGTGGTGGCACCGTCGATGTATCCGGCCTTGCCGGAGCCGGCAACCGTCGACACCTCGCCTGCCGGAGTCACCCGGCGCACGGCGTGGTTCAACTGGTCGGGCACCCATATGCGTCCCAGGCCATCCACGCGCACATTGTAGGGCTGGTTGAAGCGCGCCGTGCCGCGCCGGCCGTCGGCGAAGCCGGGCGCGCCGTTGCCGGCGAGCGTGTCCACCTTCTCCAGCACGAGATTGATGCGGCGGATGGCGTGGTTCAAGTAGTCCGCCACATAGAGCGTGGTCTGCGCGGCATCCAGGGCGACACCGTAGGGTTGGTTGAAGCGCGCCGATTTCAGGTCGCCATCGACGAAGCCGACCGAATCGCCGCCCGCCAGCGTGATGACCGTACCGTCCGGGCTGATCTTGCGGATGCGGTGATTGTTGCGGTCGGCCACGTAGATAGCGCCGGTGCGTTCCACCGCAACGGCGATGGGTTCGTTGAACTGGGCAGTCTTGGCCGGGCCGTCGGCAAAGCCGGCCTTACCCGTTCCCGCCACGGTAGCTACCGTGCCATCGGGCCTGAGCACCCGTACCTGATGGTTGCCCCGATCGGCGAAGAACAGGCTGCCCTCCTTGGCGTAAGACAGACCATGGGGCCGGTTCACACGGGCCGCTGAACCGTCCACAGCGCCAGGCTGGCCGTCACCGGCCATGGTCCGGACCGCGGGAAAAGGCAGGATCTTGGGGAAAACCGAGGCTTCGGGATCGGCGGGGGGTGTAGCGCAACCGGCGGTGAGTGCAACTGCGATAGCCGCAACGAGATACTTCATGACGTGGTTCCTTCTGGATGCAAGAGAGTTCTTTCGCGAGGCAATGCGATTCGGAATACGCTGCCTTTGCCCGGCGTACTTTCCGCCGCGATGTGCCCGCCGTGTGCTTCCACAGCCCAGCGCGCGATGGCCAGGCCCAGTCCGAATCCGCTGCGAACGGTTTCGTTCTGCCGGCTGCGGGCGGCATCGACCCGGTAGAAACGGTCGAAGACATGCGGCAGATGTTCCGCCGATATGCCTTCGCCCTGATCGCTGATGCTGATTTCCATCTGTTCACCCTGCGCCTGGCTGGCAAGCGTGACGGTCGCACCGGGTGGACTGTGTTTGATGGCGTTGTCCAACAGATTAACGATGGCCTGGCGCAGCATCATCCAGTCGCCCGTGACGGGAACGACGGTGGCGGGCAGGTCGAGTTCGATGCGCACGCGTTCCTCCTCCGCCAGCACGCCAAGGAATCCAGCCGCGTCCCGGACGAGTTCGCGCAGGTCGATTGCTTCGCACTTCATCGCCGCCTGCCCGCCTTCGGCACGGGTCAGTTCCAGCAACAGCGTGGTCAGCAGGGTCAGCCGGTCCACCTCCTCCAACATGGTGCCGATGATGTCGCGGTACTCGGTTTCCGAGTGTGGCTCGCGCAGGGCCACCTCGCCCACGCTGCGGATCACGGTGAGGGGGGTGCGTAGTTCGTGGGAGGCGTCGGCCGTGAAGCGCCTGAGCTCTCCGAAAGCCGCCTCCAGCCGGGCCAGAAGGGCGTTGAAGGCGAATGCGAGCCGGCCTGGTTCGTCGTGCGGATTGTCGATGGGCAGCCGTGAATCCAGACGCCCCGCATGGATGGCCTCGGCTTCCTCGGCCATGCGGTGGATGGGCGCGAGACCCCGGCCGGCCAACCAGTAGCCACCAGCGCCCGCACCCAGCAGGGCGACTGGCAGGCCGCCGACCATCACCCACAGCACGACGACGAGGCCGCGTGCAAAATCATCCTCGCGCAGGGCGGCGCGCATCAGCAACGTTTCACCCTCGATGGATACACGGCGCTGCAGGAGCCGCAGGTGCACTTCATCGGGAAGTTCCAGAGAACGCAGGCCCGTCCAGGCTGCATCGAGCGGTGGGACGGGCGTTTCCCCCGAGCCGGTTGCTGCGTCGTGGCGGCGCAGGGAGAGTGTCCCATCGGTGTGCCAGATATCGAGCCAGGCCACGTTGCGCAACCGCTGATCCTCACTGTGTTCCGGCCCGTGGATGTGCCGCCAGGCCAGGTGGCCACCGGCATCGCGCACCATGCTGCGTTCGGCGATCTCCAGTTCCTGATCCAGGCGGTGATCGAGTTCGGCGGCGAAACGGTCGCGGATCAACAGATAGACGGCCAGCGCATAAGCCAAGAGCATGGCGCCGAACACCAGCGCGAAGGCGGCGGTGAGACGGGAGCGCAGGGTCAACCGACGCCAGGCTGCGATCACGGCGCCTGCTCCTGGAGCACGAAACCGACGCCGCGCAGGGTGTGGATCAGCGGATATCCATGGCCGTTGTCTATCTTGCGGCGCAGCCGGGCGATATGAACATCGATGACATTGTCCAGCGGTGTGGCGCGCGCCACTTCGTGCCACACGTCGCGCGCCAGCATCTCCCGCGAAACCACGCGCCCCTGGTGCAGCAGGAGATAGTCGAGCAGTTCGTATTCGCGCGCGGTGAGTTCCACGTCCCGGTCGCCGCGCGTCACCCGGCGCGTGACCCGATCCGCCTCAAGATCGGCGACGACAAAGCGCAGCACGTCCTGGACGCGCCCGCGCCGCAGGAGCGCCCGGATACGCGCCAGGAGTTCCTCGAAGGCGAAGGGTTTGACCAGATAGTCGTCGGCCCCTTGGTCGAGACCACGGATGCGGTCCTCCACCGTGTCCCGCGCCGAGAGGATGATTACAGGCGTCGCCAATCCTCGTTGACGCACAGTGCGCAGGATTTCCAGGCCGTCTCGGCCCGGCAGCATGAGGTCGAGAATAAGCAGGTCGAACACCTGGGACGAGACGAGAAAGAAACCATCCTCCCCGGTGCTTGCCACCGTTACATCGAAGCGCTCGCTCTCCAACCCGTGTTGCAGGGACTGGGCGACTTTGAGCTGGTCTTCGATGATCAGGATGCGCATGACAAAGTGGTGGAAACCAAAGCCAACAATCTATGACTCGGCATGACGCAGGTCTACTGAAGTATTTCTGAATTTCCCTTCAGGATCAGGCCGGCCAAGGTGTTGTTTCATGACGCTGATTTATTCTGGTGGCGGAAAGCCCGCCAAAGTGCCAGATCGTAGGCAATCTTCAAGGCCCCACAGAGGACCAGCGGTGCGGCCAGCCAGCCGGCGGCGAACAGAGCGCCACCCAGAGAGGGGCTAACGGCCGCGGCCAGGCTGCGTGGCACGGCGGTGAAACTCGCCGCCGCCGTGCGTTCCGGTGGCGTTACCACAGCCATGACATAGGCCGCGCGGGTGGGCACGTCCATTTGTGACAAGGCGCTACGGGCAAATAGCAATGCTATGGAAATCTCCAGGCTGGGCGCCAGTGCGGCGAGGATGAGGCAAAGGTTGGCCGGTATATGCGTGAACACCATGGTGTTGAGCAGCCCGATACGCTGCGCTACCCGAGGCGCGATCCATTGCGATGCCGTCGTCAGGAGTCCGGCCCAAAAGAAGAACGCTCCAGCCGCCGCCAGTGACATGCCGAAACGCTCGAACAGCCATAGGGCCAACAAGGAATTGACCACCAGCCCGCCAGCAAATGCATCGACGCTGAACAGGGCAGCCAGTTTGAATACCGTGTGGCGAGATGGCCCGAGCGGAGTCGGCGGCAACGGCACCTGCCCGCCGTTGCCGGGGAGCCTGCGGTAGAGCAACCAGACCATGGCACCGATGCAGCCGTAGCCCGCGAACATCAGGCGCATGGCATCAAGCAAAGCAACGCCGCCAGCAGTCGAAAACCAGACTGGCAGCCCTGATGCCAAGGCTCCTACCGCTGCGCAAAGCGATCCCGTTACGGTGTAGTAGGAAAACAGTACGGTGCGCGACTCACCATCGGCTGTATTGGCCAGTCGCGCCTGTTCGAGGGGCATAAATACGCTGACGTCGCCGGAGCTGGGATTCAGGGTGCCGACGAAGGCAATCAATGCCAGCGGCCAGAATGAGGTGAGCGAGGCAAAGGCGATGCCGGTGGCGGCCATCACCAGCGCGGCGGCAAGCAACAGGCGGCGATGCGGCCAGCAATGGCCGAGCGAACCGATGGCCAGCGTCGCCAATGCCGACCCCGCCAGGGTCAGCGTGCCGAGCAGCCCGACCTCGAACTGGTTGAACCCCAAGGCCAGCAGGTAGGCCGGTAGCAAGACAGCGACATACCCGTCGGCGAAGGAGCGCAGCCCCTTGCCGATCAATATCATTCGCGCCGAACGGTCCGGAAGCATGATTTCCTCTGACTGATGGGGTGCTATTGCATCAGCCTGTCAACTTCCGGAGGAAACGCCCGGCCTGTTTGAGCGGGGAATCGCCGCACCAAGCGTAGAGGGCGTCGTAGATCACCATGCCATGCTTGAACATCTCGTGGTCGTCCTCGAAGTTCAGGGACAGCCCCTTGGATATGGCCAGCAACCCAGCCGCTTCCTTCGCTAATTCCGGCTGCCCGCAGTCGGCGCCGCGGACAATCAGGGCGAGGCGGTCGAGTGCCTTGTCCCGTATCCCATATTTCGTGATGAAGGCGTCGAAACTGCACAACTCGCCATGGTGGCCGAGTTCGACGCCAGGCACGTCATACGGCGTGGCGCCGGTTTCGCTGGCGATGCGCATCACATCGCCGGCCGGGACGTAGAGAAACTCCGGGGCCTCGTCGATAAAACGCGCCACCAGCCAGGGGCAGGCGATACGGTCGATCTTCGGGCGTTCGCGGGTAATCCATTTCATGATGTTTCTCCTTTCACTCGTCGACCAGCCAGCCTTCGACGATTAACACGCCGTCACGCAGGAAACGGACGTTCTTGCCGGAAATCAGGATCTCGTAGCACTCGGCGACAGGTTTGCCGCGCTCCGTAAAATCCATGCAGAGTTCGCCGTGGGTGAAACGCCAGAGACCGCGTCTCGTTTTTCCCAAATCCATGGCGTCGACCGCAGCATTCGTGAAGTGATAGGACCAGTGAGCCTCGTCACCCACTGTATGGCCGACAAACTGGCGCATGAATTCATCGGGTGAGAGGCGCTTGAACTTCTCCGCCGCAAACACTGGGAGGGTTGCGATGAAGCACCCCACTAAAGCGACACCGAGGCGGAGAAGGCTGGTCGCCATCACAGCAGCGTTTTGACCACGAGGCCGACGACCGCACAAGCGGCGATGACATGAATGACGTTCGCCTTGAAGCGGAAGAGCGCAACTGCGGCAGCCAGCGCAATAAAGGCGGAAATCCAGTCGAAGGTGCCGGCGAAGCCCTTTGGCCACAGCACGTGGTAGCCGAAGAACATGGCCAGGTTCAGGATGACGCCGACCACGGCAGCCGTGATGGCGGTCAGCGGGGCAGTGAACTTGAGGTCGTTATGGGTCGTCTCGACGAGTGGCCCGCCAGCCAGGATGAAGATGAAGGACGGTAGGAAGGTGAACCAGGTAACCAGCGAGGCCGCCACTGCACCGGCCAGGAACAGGCTGTCCGGACCAAACACCGCCTTGACGTAGCCACCGACGAAGCCGACAAAAGCCACCACCATGATCAACGGCCCGGGCGTAGTTTCGCCCAGCGCCAGGCCATCGATCATTTGGGTCGGGGTCAGCCAACCGTATTGCCCGACAGCCCCCTGGTAGACGTAAGGCAGTACGGCGTAGGCGCCGCCGAAAGTGAGCAGTGCCGCCTTGGTGAAGAACCAGCCCATCTGCGTCAGGGTGTGCTCCCAGCCGTAGCTGCCGATGAGCATGCCCATCGGCACCAACCACAACAGTCCGCCAATCAGTGCGATCTTGACCAGCTTCGTCCAGCCGAAGATTGCGTGTGCAGGTGTCGGGGTATCGTCGTCAATGAGAGCCCGACCGAAGGATTTATCCGCCTTGCCATGCCCGCCGCCAGCCTTGAACTTGTCAGGCGCAATGCGTCCGCCGAAGTAACCGATAGCTGCGGCAGCCGCGACAATGGCCGGGAACGGCACGTTGAGCGCGAAGATGGCGACAAAAGATGCAGCAGCGATGGCCCACAGCACATTGTTCTTCAGGGCACGGGAGCCGATGCGATGGGCGGCCTGGACGACAATAGCCGCCACTGCGGGCTTGATGCCGTAGAACAAGCCCGCAACCAGCGGCATATCACCGAAAGCGATATATATCCAGGACAAGGCGATCAGGATGAACAGCGAGGGCAACACAAACAAGGCCCCGGCGACAATCCCGCCCCAGGTCCGGTGCATCAGCCAGCCGATATAGGTGGCCAGTTGCTGGGCTTCCGGTCCTGGTAGCAGCATGCAGTAGTTGAGCGCATGCAGGAAACGCCGCTCAGAAATCCAGCGTCGGCGCTCCACCAGTTCCTGATGCATGATGGAAATCTGGCCGGCCGGGCCGCCAAAGCTGATGAAGCCGAGCTTCAGCCAGAACAGGAAGGCCTGCCAGAAGCTGACCTCAATGGGCGCGTTGTCGGGCGTTTCGGATTTTTCTGTCAGGGTCTGATTCATTATTTTTGGCCTTTCTCAAAGGAGGCCAGTAGTCCGTCAAAGATGTTGCTGGCTAATGCAAGAAGTTGGTCGTCGTTGAGGATGGTGTCGCGCAGACCGGCCAAGGCGCCTTCGATACCCGCCGCTTCGGGCGGCTGAACCCCGCCGACATCCAGAAAATGCACCAAGGCACCGAAGCGTTGCAGGGCCGGTGTTTCCAGGCCAAAGCTGGCAAGCAGCACCTCGAAGGTCACTCGGGCGCCGACATGGGTGAAAGTTGCGCCATCGAAGTCAAAACCCAAGGCATCGGCCGGGCAATCAGAAGGGGTCATCAGCCAAAGCAACTTGGCCTGCGGGTCGATGCAGCGGCGAATCAACCAGGCACTGGCCAGCCGGTCCACCCACGGGCGCTGACGCGTTGCCCAGATGCGCCCGCGATAATCGGCAAGATCCAAACGGCCAATCGCTTCGTTGATGGGGCGTGGCTCATCCGGGGAAAGTGCCCAAGCGGCACGTTGTTCGAGATCACGCAGGGCTTCATCAGCCTGTTTCTGTGCTTCGCCAGGGAAAAAATCGATGGCAACAAGATTGGTGAAGGTCTTGCGCAGTCGGCGCGCCTGCTTCAGTACGTCGTTTGCTGATTCCGGATGCAGTCCTTCACGGGCAAGTGAAATTTCACCCAGCAGATTGGCAAAGTCAGCACTACGGTCAAAGAGGGAGACGAAGTTGCCGTCGCTGGGTTCTTCAATGCGGACGACCAAGGCGGTCCCGTCGGCAGCCCGAACATCCGTTGCGACGGACTCAAGCGTGGCTCGGCAGTCCTCCCGTTCCGGCATCAGATAGACACCATCCCGCAAGACCGTGGCACCTGATGCCTTGAGGCTGCGCCAGGCGCGCATGCGAGCCGTCGCGTTCTCGGTCGGGAGGCTAGTAATGAGTAAAATCCATGTATGCATGAACATACTCTACAGCTAGGTAGATATTTCTACAAATAAGCACTTTGTGATATACCGTGGAAACCAAAGCGATTTGCAGAACTCTGAAATGCCTGACGATACCTATCCAGCATCTTTATTTCAGCTGTGCCCACGGGTTTGACGATGCTCCGGTCGAGGCGGGGCTTTCTCATTGCCTTCACTTTGTCTCTGGCGTTTCATGCCAGTCTGTTGCAGTCATGGTTGCTTGAAAAGTCGAAGTCACCCCTGGCTGAAGAACCCTTACAGCTACGCATCATGGCTGAACCGGAAATGCAAGCACTACCGCCTGAACCACAGAAAGCTCAACCACCCCGGCCATCCAAACCGCCAAAATCACCAAAACTCGCCATACCGCAGGCGATGCCAGAAACTCCGGCAGCCCCACTTCCGGAAAAGGTGCCAGTATCCATGCCGGCACCACCCGCGCCGACGGCCGAGGAATGGCAGTTGGCTTCCTCCTATACGCTCAGGAACAGCAAGCGTTATCGCTATGCTTGGGGGCAACAGGTTCGCAGCATGATGGGAACAGCGGTAGAAGGTCCCGGCCAAGGACAGGTTCGATTTCGTATCGAGATCGCGCCCGACGGAACGATCGCCAGCGTGAAAGAACTATGGTCAACGTCGGATGCAGCCTCAAAACTCGCCTGGGAGGTTATCCAGAAGCTGCCCCCCATGCCGCCGACGCCGACGGGAAAGCCGCTTGTCTTTGACCATACCATCTCGTTTCTATCTTATGAGACCGGCTGGCCGCCCAGCTATCAACTGGATTGCCTGCCGGAACCCGAGCCTTTCAAGAACCCGTTTGCATGGGATGGCTCTTCCGCTCACAAGGTGGTGCGGCGGGAGCACCGTCCCCCGCCACCCAAGGGTTGTCCGCCAGACTCAACCGCGCCCACCATCGAAGAGGAGGAGCACGAAATGAAGCGCCAGACGGATCAATGGCGGTGGGGCCGATGATTAAAAGTGATCAAGCACCTATCGTTGCAGCACCTCTTATAAAAGCGTGCTTTTAAGTCGCCTATTTGTGACTCTCTCCAGTTGTTTCAGCGTGACGCCGGTCATCTTCAGCATGTAAATAGATTGCCGTCGTCTCGATCGAGGCATGTCGCAGGTTTTTCTGGATGTACCGAATGTCGTTACCCGCATCGGCCTGATGCGTGGCCGAAGTGTGGCGCAGCCAGTGAGTAGAGGCGCGGCGCAATGTCGAAGCGCCTGACGGATTACTCGTCTCGATGAAGGTGGCAGCACGGAGAAAGACCTCCTTGACCACTAGATACACCGCCGTCGGCGTGAGGAATTTGTCTGTCCGACCGGCGACCGACATGACGAGTGGTGTATTTTCCAGTGCTGAAGGCATGGCGGATAGGCCATAAAACAGCCGATAGCGTGCCAAATCAGTGATCAATTGCTCACTTATGGGCACATCGCCTTCGGTGCCCCCCTTGCCAACCACCAGTAACCACCATTTTCCTCGTCGTTGCATAAGGTCGCTGGACTTCGCCTGAGCCACTTCTGACACACGCAGCGAGGCTCCATAGAGCAACCGGAACAGCCATCGTACTCGTTCGTAATGCTGACATTCCCTATTGGTTTCCTGGGGTAGCGTCTCGATAAAGTCGAGCACTGTTTGCCACAGGGAGTGCTCAAGGTAGCGCTCAACCGTTGCACGACGGCTGTTCTTCACCCCGCCACGCCGGCGACGCAGTGCCAGCGGGTTGCCCGCCAGATAGCCAGCCTGAACCAGATAGCCGAACAGTCCAGACAGGATGCCCATGGCCTGGCGCACACTCGATGCAGACAGCGGTCCATCAAGGAGTCGCCGCCCACCGCCGCGGCGCGGTAGGGCTGGAGCAATCCAATCGGCGGATGGCTGAATAAGAAAGGCCTCGTAGGCGAGCAAATCTTCGCGGTTGAGACTGGATAAGGCTTTGTTCTGGACTTGGGTAGCCCAGAACAGCAATCTCACGGCTTCCTTACAATAGTTGCGAAGAGTGTGCGGGGAGTTGGCGTATTCGGACAACCATAGCCGGATAGCTTCCACATCGGTGTCGGCCGCAGTCTGACGAACAACTCCCCGGGCACGGTTCGAGCCCTCGGTGCCATCCAGCGTTGGTGGCAAGGTTGTGACGTGCATGTTTTCGATGGGAAGTATTGGTGCTGACATGATTTTGGCGTCTGCTGATTTTCCAAATTGGTTTTCGGCAGCATACACCTCAGAAAATTTTGATTATGGGTGTTATCGTAAATTTTCAGTCGTAATGATTACATATATTACGTTATACGATAATATATTATTCAATTACACCCCAGATCGGGGTTGGTCGTCCACTTCAGCAGGAGCCTGCCCATGAGCCGTGTCAGCGATACCCGTTTGCGTACCCGAGAAGCAGCCGCACGCCTCGTTGCCGCCGGGCGCCGGCCCCACGATCTGACCGTGGATCTGATTTACGCCGAAATCAAGCAAGGCAGCAGAACCACAATCAATGACGAACTCAAGCTGTGGAAAGATGAGCAAGCCAAAGCAGAAGCCCTGACGGCGGCGTTGCCGCCAGCAGTGGCGAACGCAATGATTAACGTCTGGGCAATCGCGGTCGAGCATGGAGAAAAGGTGTTCGATCAACACCGAGAAGAGGCTGAATCTCAGCTGGCCCAAGCCAATGCGCAAATCGAAGCCCTGGAATCCGAGAAAAACGGCCAAGACCAACGAATTCAAGGCTTACAGGCGGATATTGTTCGGGGCCAAACCGAACTCAATTCACTGTCCGAAGCTCTTGCCGGTGAGCGGACAGCCAAGGATGCTGCCATCGCCAAGAGCAAAGCTCTGGAGCAGCAAATCGCAACGACCAAAGCCGATGCTGAACAGGCGCTCATTACCTTGAAATCAGAGCACCGCCAGCGCATTGAGGAGCTACAGGCGATTATTGCCTCGCAAGAAAGCTCGTTTCGGCTGGAAATCAACAAGGCCACAGAAAGGCTGGAAGGCGTTCAAAAGCATGTCATGCTTCAGGTCACCGAAGCCCGGGAGGCCCAGAAACGGGCTGAGTCGCAGCTTTCCAAGGCTAATCAGAAAAATGAGCAGTTGCTGGCCGAAGCACTGCAAATAGGGCGGCAGATCACATTGCTAACCCAAACGGCTGAACGAGCCCAAGCCGACTTTACCCAGGCGCAGGGCGACATAAAGAAACTTCAATCGGAGCGCGAAGGACTAATTCAGCAGGTGGCCACGGCAAGTGGCAAACTTGGCGCCGTTGGAGATCAAATTGAATCACTGGAGCGCAGAGCGATAGGAGCGGAAACCAGACTCGAAGAGGCATTAAAGCGGCCAACGGCAGCGAAGAAGAAAAGTGAAAAGCCGCACCAGCAGGACTTAATTAGCCGCTAAGTCCTATTTTTACACGTATGTCGGCTGTACCCGATTCCGGCAACACCGACAACAAGACGCTTCATTGTTTCCTCCCTCGTTATTGAACAGTTGATTGCGCTTTCCAGCGCTTGAGCAGCAGCGAATTCGACACCACGGACACCGAGCTCATGGCCATTGCCGCCCCGGCCACAACCGGGTTCAGCCAGCCCAGCGCCGCAAGCGGGATGCCGAGCAGGTTGTAAATGAAAGCCCAGAACAGATTCTGCCGGATTTTGCTCAGGGTTGCCCGTGAAAGCAGGATGGCGTCGGCCACGCCGTGCAGATCGCCGCGAACCAGTGTCACATCCGCCACCTCGATGGCGGCGTCGGAACCCGCGCCCATGGCGAAACTGACATCGGCAGCCGCCAGCGCCGGCGCATCGTTGATGCCGTCGCCGACCATGGCCACAACGGTGTCCTCGGACTTGAGCGCATTGACGGCATCGGCCTTTCCCGCTGGCGAAATGCCGGCGCGGAAGTCTTCGAGACCGGCGCGCCGAGCAATGGCCGCTGCCGTTACGGGGTTGTCACCGGTCAACATCACGACGCGCACCCCCATGGCCTTAAGTCGCGCTACGGCTGCCGGTGAAGATTCGCGCAGCGGATCGGCAATGGCCAACAGTGCCAGGGCGGTATCGCCTTCTGCCAGCGCGACAACCGTCTTGCCCTCGCCTTGCAGCGCCATGACCTGATCGACCGGCAATGCAACTTCAGAAAACCACTCCGGCGCACCGAGCCGGAGCCTGCGCCCATCGATCTCCCCCTGCACACCGGAGCCCGGAGTCGCGGCAAAATCCTTGACCGCCGGCACGGCCAAGCCTTTTGCCTGCGCCTGCTGCAGTACCGCTTTGGCCAGAGGATGCTCAGACCCCTGCTCCAGGCACGCCGCCAGCGCCAGTGCTTCATCCCCGGTCACGGAAAGCGGAACGACATCGACCACCTCGGGCTCCCCGCGTGTCAGCGTGCCCGTCTTGTCGATGGCCAGAACACGGGTTTTTTCAGCCCGTTCCAGCGCCTCGGCGTTTTTCACCAGGATGCCTGCGCGTGCCCCCTGACCGGTCCCCACCATGATCGCCGTCGGCGTCGCCAGGCCAAGAGCGCAGGGACAGGCAATAACCAGCACAGCCACCGCATTGACCAAGGCGACAGCGAAAACGCCACCAAACCACCACCAGCCCGCGAACGTGAACAACGCGATGGCACATACGGTCGGCACAAAAATCGCGGAAATGCGATCCGCCATGCGCTGAACGGGCGCCTTGGATCCCTGCGCCTCGGCCACCATGCGGATGATCCCTGCGAGCAGTGTATGTTCGCCGACCCCGGTGGCACGGCAGCGCAACATGCCGTGGCTGTTCGCCGTGGCCGCGAAAACGCGGGCGCCGGGATGCTTGGCCACGGGCATGCTCTCTCCCGTAAGCATCGCTTCATTGACATTTGAAGCACCTTCGAGCACGTCACCATCAACCGGGACGCTCTCTCCGGGACGGACGATGAACACGTCGCCGGGCATCAGCAGCGCCGCGTCGATCTCCACCACTTGCCCGTCGCGCTCGACGCGAGCTGTTTTCGGCTGCAAACGCACGAGCGCTTCAATGGCCGCGGTCGTGCGCGCCTTGGCCCGTGCTTCGAGCAGCTTGCCAAGCAGAACCAGCGTGATCACTGCCGCAGAAGCCTCGAAGTACACGGGCAACGCATGAAAATTTCCGATAGTCACTACCAGGCTGAACAAATAAGCCGCGCCGGTGCCCAGTGCCACCAGTACGTCCATGTTCGCCCCGCCGCCGCGCAGCGCCTTCCAGCCCCCGTCGTAAAAGCGCCAGCCGATCCAGAACTGTACCGGCGTCGCCAGCAGCAGCTGCAGCCAGCGCGGCAGCAGATCGCGATGCTGCCCCGCCAGCGCGTCGGCGCCGAACATCGTCGCCATCTGCGCGACGAGCGGCAGCGTCAGCGCCGCGGCGATCCAGAAACGTTTGACTTCGGCCCGATACAGCGCAAGCTTGCGCTCCTTTTCCTCCTCGCGCGAACGGTCATCGAGCAATCGCCCTCTGAACCCGGCTCGTGTGATCGCTTCGAGCAACTGCTCCGTTTCGACGCGGCCCGGCTGGCAGCGCACCCGCGCCCGTTCCGAAGCCAGGTTGACGGCCGCCTCCACGCCATCGATCCGGTTCAGCACCTTCTCCAGTCGCGTCGCGCAGGCCGCGCAGGTCATGCCCTCGATACCCAGTTCCAGCGTCTGCAACGGCACCCCGAACCCGGCCTTCTCGATGGTCGCCACCACCTCTTGCGGAGTCGTTCCGGACGACCCCATGTCGATGCGTGCCCGCTCGGCAGCCAGATTGACGCTGGCCGTGACGCCGGGCAAGCGGTTAAGCACCTTCTCGATGCGTGCCGCGCAGGCGGCGCAGGTCATGCCGCTGATCGGCAGATCCAGTTGGACGGATGAATCGGGTAATTGCATTGCGAGAGGGTCTTCAATGATGAAAGGAAAAGCGCAGGAGGTTGTACAGCCCCCACAAGCCAAAGGACATGACGAGCAAACCGGCCGCCCCGCGTACGACCGGCCGCGCCATATATTCGTTCAGGCGGACTGCCAACAGGCCCGCCAGAAGCAGCATTGGCAAGGTGCCCGCACCGAACGCCAGCATCATGCCCGCTCCACGCAGCGCCGAACCGCTGGTCAATGCCATCACCAGCGCGCTATAGACGAGACCGCACGGAAGCCAGCCCCACAACAGGCCCAGCGGAAAGGCTTGCATTACGGTTCGCGCTGGCAGAAAGCGCCGGGTCAATGGCTGAATACGCCGCCAGAGCCCTTGCCCGAGACGTTCGACAAAACCCAGGACGTGCGTCACGCCCATCAGATAAAAACCGAGCGCCACCAGCATCAGATTGGCCAAAAAGAAAAGAACAAGGCGCGCCGGCAAAGTCCCCGAAAGCGCAACCCCGGCTTCTCCGAGCATCCCGGCCAGCGCTCCCGCCAGCGCGTAGCTGGAAATACGCCCAGCGTTGTAAGCCAGCTGCAGCCTTCCGCGCTGCCCGCTTCCCATCGACAACGCACCGACGATCCCCCCGCACATGCCGACACAATGGGTGCCGCCAAGCAAGCCAATCAGGAACAGGGATGCGTAAGCCGATTCAGGCATTGGGAGGAGCGACTACGGAAAATAGCCGAGAGTTTAACTGACTTGCGTCCATTACTACCCCTCCCGCTCGGACGAAGCGTCAAACATCCAGCCGATGGGATCGATCCAATACAACCCCTGCCCGGAGGTTAATGCATAATAGATGGCGGCTAACCTCTGGAGAGACCATGAAAGCGCTGATTGTCGAACCCTCACGCATGATCAGGAACGTCTTTTCATCGTTGTTCTCGAAAAACAATATCGACTCCGTCGCCGTGGAAACGGCTTCCGAAGCGCTGGCGCTGCTCGAAAAAGAACCGGTTGATTTCCTGTGCTTCTCGATGCAACTCAGAGACATGACGGGACTCGAGTTTTATCTGCAAGCCAAGGAGCGGGGACTGATCGGCCAGCACCCGTCGGTCATGCTCACGGGCTCACAGGAAAGCGTGAGCGCGAAGGCGCTCAGCCTGGGCGTCACCGAGTGCTTTTCAAAGAGCGAACCCGCGGTCTTTGAGGACTACGTCAATCGCTGGGCGGCCAGCACGAGCACAAGACTCAGCGGCAACGTGCTGCTGATCGAAGACAGCGTCTTGCAGGCAGCATTTCTTGAAAAACTCCTGGACGCTCTCGGGCTGAAAACAACCCGCTCTTCCAGGGGCGAAGAATCCTTGTCCCTCGTTTCGCAGCGACCGTTCGACCTTGTGCTGGTCGACTACGTGCTCGAAGGCACGCTGACCGGATTGAACGTCATCCGCCAGATTCGGACGTTGCCCGGACGCGCCGGCAAGGTTCCGATCCTCGCTCTTTCCGGGTTTGACGATGTACCCCGCCGCATCGAGATGCTGCGTTCGGGCGCCAACGATTTCGTCCTGAAACCCGTCGTCCCGGAAGAGTTCCAGGTCCGGGTAAGCAATCTTATCCAACTGCGCAAGGCGCTGGATTATCTGGAAGAACAGCATGCGATTCTCTACGAGATGGCCATGCGCGACCGCCTGACCTCCGTCTATAACCGGCACTACATCAATGAGCGCGCGCAGGCCCTGATACAGGAGTCGAAGACTTCGCGCCGCCCGCTGAGCCTGATCGTCCTGGACATCGACCATTTCAAGCGGATCAACGATACGCACGGGCATGCCGTCGGCGATTCCGTACTGGTTGCCGTAGCAAGCGCCATCGCAGAAACCGTTGGCGAAGCCGGTATCGTGGCGCGCATGGGCGGAGAGGAATTCATGGCCGTGTTGGCCGGCTGCGATGAATTCCTGGCAACCCGGCTTGCAGAGAAACTGCGCGAGACCATCGAGGAACTCGATCCATCGGGGCTGCGTGTCACGGCAAGCTTCGGCACCGCGCAACTGCGTCCCGAGGACAGCTACGAAACCCTTTTCAGCCGTGCCGACATGGCCATGTACGACGCCAAGCGCGCCGGGCGCAACTGTGTTGTCTCGGCCGAGGGTACCTGAAGAACTCAGATCACCTTTGAATAGCGGTTTTGCGGCCGGTTGGCGCGCAGGCGCGCATCGAACACCATCGAAATGGCTCGCACCAGCATGCGCCCCGGCGACAGGACAACGATCCGCCCCGGCTCGATGCGCAGCAACCCGGCCCGGCCCATCTCCTCGAGATCGGCAAGTTCGGTCGCGAAATAGCGTGCGAAGTCAATTCCGTAAGTCTTCTCGAATGCCGCGAACGACAGTTCGAAATGGCACATCAGGGACTGGATGATGGCCCGCCGCAGAACATCATCCGGCGTCAGCTCGATGCCGCGGAAAACCGGGAGGATGCCGTTGTCGAGTCGGTCGTAGTACTCGTCGAGGGTCTTCACGTTCTGGCTGTACGTCGCTCCGACCTTGCCGATCGAGGTGATGCCGAAGGACAGCATGTCGCAGTCCGAATGCGTCGAATAGCCCTGGAAATTGCGATGCAGGCGCCCTGCGCGCTGTGCCACGGCCAGTTCGTCATCCGGCTTGGCGAAATGATCCATGCCGATGAACACATAGCCGGCGGACATCAACTTGTCGATGGCCAGCGAAAGGATGTGCAAGCGCCCATCGGGAGACGGAAGGTCAGCATCAAGGATCCGCCGCTGCGGCTTGAACAGCGTCGGCAGATGCGCGTAGTTGTAGATCGACAGCCGGTCGGGACTCACCGACAACACCCTGTCGAGCGTGCGGTCGAAGCCTTCCACCGACTGCTTGGGCAGGCCGTAGATCAGGTCGATGCTGATCGATTTGAAGCCGTTGGCCCGTGCCGCATCGATTACGGCAAACGTTTCGTCCTCGCTCTGGATGCGGTTGACGGCCTTTTGAACAGTCTCATCAAAATCCTGAACGCCGAGACTCATGCGGTTGAGGCCGAGTTCGGCCAACAAATCAACCGTCTCACGGTCGACCTTGCGCGGATCGACCTCGATCGAGTACTCGCCACCCTCGAGCAAGCGGAAATGCCGGCGCGTCATGTCCATCAACTGGCGCATCTCATCGTGCGACAGGAACGTCGGCGTGCCGCCACCCCAGTGCAACTGTTCGACGGCGTTGTCTTCGGAGTCGAGATAGCTCGTTTGCAGCGCCAGCTCCCGACCCAGGTATTTCAAGTACTTCGCCGACCGCCCGTGGTCCTTGGTGATGATCTTGTTGCACGCGCAGTAATAGCAGATCGTGGTGCAGAACGGCAGGTGAAAGTACAGCGAGAACGGCCGCCGATCCTGCGGATTGTCGCGGCGAAGTTCCAACCGGCGACGATAGGCGTCGGCGTCGAACTCCGGCCCGAACCGATCGGCCGTGGGATACGAGGTATAGCGCGGCCCGTTGATATCAAAGCGATGAATCAATGCCGGGTCGAAAACGAGGGGATCAGTGAAGGTCGCCATGTCGTGAAGATGTTGTGGTTGTCGCGTTTCGACCCGCGCTTTCACCGCGGGTTCGGCAAGTTGTTCAGACTCTTTGGCGCACCGGTCGCCGAGAGGCGTTTCACTCTATCACAGGCGTCGCGCTTGCGAACTCAGGATTGGACGGCCAGCCAAGCTGCGGGATGCCTGGTCAGCGCCACCGAGACGATATAGGCATACGAAACCAGAGCCAGGATGAAAAAGAGCGCCATCGTGGCCTTGTCGCGGCTGAACCTGAAAGCAGCCATGCCGCAACCGATGTAGCTCAACAGGCCGACCACCTTGGCCGTCAGCCAGGGTTGTTCGATCGGGTATTGCTGGCCCAATACGGCAAGGGCAATGGCGCTGGACAGCAGCACCGTATCGATCAGATGCGGCAGGATCCTAACCCAGCGCCTTCGTACCAGCGGCGAATTGACGAGCCTCAAGACGCCGCGCAGGAAGAATCCCGTCCCGCTGAAAATAACGCAGGTGATGTGCAGGTCGCGCAGGGCAAGGTAGATCATGAAACAGCCAGCTTCTCTAGAATCCGGTTGCGATAATTGCGGAATACACTCACTCCGCACCACAGGTTCCACGCCAGCCAGGCCTGCGATACGACCACAGCAACCCCGGCGGGTGCAGCCATTTCTTCCGGCCGGAAGACGGCCACAAGCAGCAGGATGACGGCGACAAAGTGCGAAAGCATCTGGCGGTGCATGGAGGTCTCGTCGATGATTTTCTTCATGTTCGGCGTCATGCGCACACCACCGCCGAGATTCTGCAAATGCAGCCAGACGAGGAACGGAACGATTTTGTACAGCATGCCGGTGATGACCGACACGAAACCACCGAATAGCAGCAGGACACCGCACAGGGTCGGCCAGCCCGGCCATTCGCCAACGGCAGGAAGGGTATTGGCGGTCGCCCAGATTGCCGCAGCGGCCAGCATGCTGGCCATGGCCCCACACCAGCAATACTGATTGGTGTCAAAGCGGGAACGTTTGCTGCGGCGCTGCAGGGAGAGCGTAACGCCGAAAAATACGGCCGCTGCGCCGACCATGGCCAGCGCGGCGATGAGATAAGCCGCATCCGGCCCTGTGATTGCCACTACCGTCCACACTCCTGTCGCGGCAAGCGAAAATCGCGCAAACCAGTTGGCCAGCCAGGCAGGATAGGCCGGTGTGATCTGGAACATCGGCACCACGATGTAAGCCACCGCGGCCAGCAGGCCGATTGCCCAAATGACGACCCCCCAGCCGAGATGGATATCGGCCAGTTGCATCAGCGGCAGATCGAACCAGCCTGCCATGCCGAACGCCATCGCCGCGCCAAGTGCCACCGTGACGCCCAAACCAGACACCGATGTCTTCAAACCGGTGATGGTCGGCCCGGTGGCTGGAACTCCACGCATCGCCCATGCGGCTGCGCCGAGGAACAGCAGGCCACCGACGATGAAACACAGGCTGGAGACGATGAACAACCACGGTCGGAAAGTCAGGAAGGCACTTGCCAGCAGTCCGGCGCCAAGCGTTATTGCGCCATGCACGAACCGTGATATCAGTTGCGGACGCGCCATGTTGGCGCCGGCCACGACCGGCAGCACCTGGATCAGCGCCCCCAGCATCACCTGCAGCATGAATCCGGCGGTGATCAAGTGCGTCAGCGCCAGCGCCTCGGGCGTCCAGCGCGACAGAAAGGCGCCTGGCCCCGTCCATACCAGGAGCACGCCCGCCAGGATGCCGAACACCGGAGCGGTCAGGAAGAACCTGAAAGGCGCCTCGATCGGCGGCGACTGGTCATAGGAAAGCAGCGCCTGCATGCCGGATCAGATCACGCGGGCCGATGCCAAATCAGGATTTCAACCGTGCCATCCTCGAATCTCGAGATGTCCCAGGCATAACCGTTCAGTTCCAGTGCCCGGTACAGCGGAAACGGTTCCCGGTTCAACTGGAGCAAGACAGACTGCCCGGGTTGGATCTCATCGAGCGCTTCCATGGTCAGAAGAAAAGGTTCCGGGGGCTCAAGGCTGCGCCCGTCGATGACCTTGTCGGCTTTCGTTCCGCTCATGTCTGCCCCCTAGCCCGCGATACCGTCCCTCAACTGCATCACCAGCGCCGAGGATTGCGCCGCCAGATGCTGGTCACACATCGGATACAGGACGTTTTCCTCCTTCATGTTGTGCTGTTGAGTCATGATGTGCAGCGTCTCGGCATAGCCCGAATACTCGTCGGCGTCATGCGCGGCTATCGCCTCCGCCGCGGCCTCCAGCAACTCGCGTATCTGCGCGTGCTCGCTGCGCATCACCGCGGTCGGCCCCATCGTCATGCCCGTGCGCGCCTCGAAAGCCGGAAAAAGAATGGATTCCTCCACGTCGAAGTGTTGCTGCATGGCTTTTTCGAATCGCGCGAAACCACCAGCCGCCCTGTCCCACGCCCCGGCTTCGATCGCCTGTTCGATAGCGGCGAACAATTCGTCACATTGGCGGTGGTGATCGCCCAGTAATTCGCGAATGGTATCCATAACCCGTCCTTTCTTGATAACGATCGGATTATCCGTTCCGGTCCTGTTCTCCGCTTTGACCGACATCAAAAGCAAGGCAACGACCCGTCCCGGCGATTTCTTGTTTTTTCCGTTTGGCGGCAACTATAGTTAAAGCGTAGTGATAACAATGAAAAGGAGTCGTCATGTTCAAACACATCCTCGTCCCCACCGATGGTTCCGAACTCTCGCAGGATACGGTACGTCGCGCCGTCTCGTTCGCCAGGGAAGCAGGTGCAAAGATCACCGCCTTCTATGCGAAACCGGAATTTCCGGTAACGTACTACGGCGAGGGTGTCCTCATCGACACCACGTCGCCGGAAAAGTTTGCCGAACTGGCGGAAAGCCAGTCGCAAGAGATACTCGGTTTCGTGGAGAACCTGTG